>DAOULP010000238.1:0-11416 GCA_034420175.1 Dehalococcoidia bacterium
ACCTGAAGGAGTTCGTCAACCAGATGGCGAAGATCAACAAGGGCCGGGTCTTCTACACCACCCCCGACCAACTGGGCCAGTACATCCTCGTCGACTACGTGGCGAACAAGCGCAAGAACCTCCGCGAGTAACCACGCCGGCCGGTCACCCCGCGGGATGAATCCCGCAGCTTTGGGTGTGGTTCCGGCGAAGCTGCGGGTTTCAACCCGCAGGCGGGCCTCTCCACCCCTGGCGGTGCGAGACGGGAGGTCGCGGGTGTGCTACAATCCCTGTCGCCGCCGGCCGCGTGCCGCGGTTCCGACAGGATAGGGTGGCGGGCAGGGAGGCAGATGAGCCATGAAGACGAGACTTGCCTGGTGCGTGGCCGCGCTCGCCGGGCTGGCGGTGTTGGCCTCGGGCTGCGCCTGGGGCGTGGTGACCGACGCCGACACCGGCGAGGGTATCGAGGGCGCGAGCGTCGTCTACATCGATAGCGACAGCCGCATCGCCGCCAAGCTGACCGGCGACAACGGCCTCTACCGTTTCGACGCGACGGAGGGCGACCCGATTCCCGCCACGGGTAGCACGACGTTCATCGTCCTGGCCCCCGGCTACCAGACGCTGGTGGTCGAGAGGAACGTTGCCTACAACGACAATGACGCGGGGACCTGGGAGGTGCAGAGCTTCGAGCTGAGCAGGAGGCCGACGCCCACGCGTACGCCCACGGCTGCGCCGACGGCGACCAAGACGCCGAGACCAACCGCCACACGTACGGCCACGCCCACGCCCACACGCACGCCGACGGCCACCGCCACGACCGCCGTCACCCCCACGACGACGGGGACGCCGCAGGGCCAGGGACCCCTCGCAGAGCCGGCGCCCGGCCGCCCGTCAGGTTGACAGTTCACACTAGTACCTTCATAATGGTGTCCCCGCCGTGGAGGGAGGCGCCAATGGCCCGGCCCAAGCCCCTGATTCCAACATCGCTGCTCTCGTCAGCCGGATTCAGGGATGACCTGCGGCGCTTGCTGGACTTGTCTGTCCCCCAACTGGAGCAACTGAACTCGCTGGCCACAGGCCCTGATGGGTTGTCGCCAGCGCAGCTTGCGGCCAGGTTCGCCGAAGAGGCAGCGATTACTATTGAAGCTGCAAGGGGAGCCCTCAGGGTTGCCGAGTATCTCTATGAGAGGTGCCGTGAGTTGCGGATGCCGCCCGATCAAGCAGTTGGCCAGTTGGCGGAGTCCGCCGCTCGTTCCGCGATGGGCGACATCTCTGACAAGGCTTCGGCGCTCCGCAGCCTGCTGGCCAGCAAGGACGAGTATGAGGCAGGAAGGCACGTTGCTCTCGAGTCCCTCAGTGTAGTGCCTCACTTGGCGAAACTAGAAGGGATATGGGACATACGGCCCGTCTTTCATAGGGAGCGAGAGGAGGTAGTAGCAAGAATCCCCGTCCTGCTGCTGAACGTGTGCTGGCATGACACGACAGGGCAGACCCACGAGACAGCCCTTCAGCTCGACGAAGACGACTGGGAAGACGTGAGGGAGGGCATCGACAAGCTGGAGGCTCAGCGGAGAATCATACGCGCGTACGTGGACGAGCCTTCCGCCTGATTTGTGGGGCCGGGGCACCGGGTGTTATCATGTCAGTGGAAGATGCCTTCCAGCTCACGGGTGCAGTTGCAGGGTTGGTGTCCCTTGGGTGGCTAATTCTCACTCAGTTCCTAGGGAGCTACGACGCGCGCACAATTAGAGAAATGCTGGAGCGCCAGGGCAAAACAATCGACGCCTTGGTGGATCGCTTGCACTCCACAGGTGCGCGCACGTAGGGGAATCGCATGTTAGTTCTTGCTATCGCATCGGTGGCCTGGCTGGTTATTCTCACGCTGGGCGCTTGGGCAGTCAGGCGTCAGGTGCAAGCGCACCTCGAATTGCGTCAGGCGGTTCGACATCTCGCGGCAAAACACCAAACTCTCGTGCAGCGTTTGACCACTGCGATAGACTCGGTGGATACCAGAACAGACAGCTCCGCGCATGTGGGCGTGGAAGACAGCCCTTTCGCACTGTCAGAGCGGATTGACCGCCCCGGGCAGGGATACGGCGTCTGGGTCAGAGCCTCGCATCTGCCAAGGGGCTTGGAGTTCCGCGTCCACACGGGGCGCCACGGGATGGAGTGCGTCGTCCTGAACCGGTACGCCCGTGTCCTTGACGTGGAGGTTGGGAAGGGATTCCCTCCCGCTTGGCAGGACGAAGGCCGTGATCAGGGGGTCGACTGGTATCCGGCTCCTGCAGCGTGCTGAGAGCACCTCCCCTTTCGCACCCCGCCATTCTCGCTTCCCGCACAAGGTAGGCGTCACGTCGCCTGGTGCGACAATGCAGTGCATCCCAAAGCCCCCACACCACTCCGCAGGGGGCGGGCACGGCTCCTCTTAGGTGTTGCGCGGGTGGACGCCGGCACCTCGGGGCGATCCCACCGAGTGAGTATCCGGACGGCCGTTCCCCACAGTCACGGCGAGCCACATGACCGGCCTTGCCCCGCCTTTGCCGCACTACCCGTCCCCTGCTACAATCCCCGCACGTGACCCACCTGGAGGCCCTGCCGTGACCAAGCTCACCGCGATGGACGAGCTGTTCGTCCACCAGATCCCGGAGCCGCTGCCCAACGTGGTCACGCACCACGACCACTGGCGCGAGAGCCTCTTCTTCATCCTCCACCCCCGCGAGACCCCCGGCGACGTGGTGATCCTCACCCTTGCCCACTTCCCCAAACGGGAGATCATGGACTCGCTCCAGCTCGGCCGCATCGACGGGCAGCAGATCTTCGCCCACCACACCCGCCCCTACGACGGCGACCCCCACACCATGGCGGTCGGGCCGGTGCGCACCGACATCGTCGAGCCCTACAAGACGGTGAAGCTGGACGTCGACGCGGCGTCGGCGCCGGTCGGTCTGGACCTAACGTTCAGGGCGCGGACCCAGGCCTGCGGCCTCCGTCGCGGCACGATGAAGGCGGGCCACGAGATCATCTGGGACCAGAGCCACATGATCCAGTCGGGGACCTACTCAGGTACCTACACCTTCCAGGGCAAGACCTATCGGGTCGACGACTGGTGGGGCCAGCGGGACCACTCGTGGGGCATCCGCGACCACCGGCGCTGCCCCCTCTGGATGTGGCTCGCCATCCAGTTGCCCGACGGCATGTTCGGCGTCTGGCACTGGGAGTACGCGCACGGCACCCGCGTCTACACCGACGGCTGCTTCGCGCCCGCCGACGGCGGCGAGCCGACCCCCGTGGTCGACTTCCGCCACGACCTGCACTGGACCGGCGAGGACGGCCGGCCTGTCGACTACGGGCGCGACGGCACGGACGTGCGGGGTCTTTCCGGCCGCGTGGAGCTCGTCCTCGAAGGAGGCGCCGCCGTTGTCATCGACGCGGAGGGGACGTCATGCACGCCCTACGGCCCGCTCGGCGGCGGCCTGCACCAGATGGTCGTCCGCACCGACGACGGCCGCTCGGGCACGGCCATCTACGAGCTGACCGGCGCCCATCACCACCGCTACTTCCCCATCGCCCGCGCCGAGGGGCTCCCGCCCGGCTGACACACCAGACTCCACACGCCGGCGACTGGCGCATTGTTGGTGGGTTGCGGCTGGCCCAGATTGGAACGGCACCTCAGCCTGAAGAGGCTGTTGTGCAACTCCGTAGGCCAGGCTTTCCAGCCTGGCCGCATCGGAGCACGCCGAGGCTAGAAAGCCTCGGCTACGGGGTTCTGCAACAGGCTGTGAAGGCTGAGGCATAGGATGGCGGTTCTATGCCCCCGCGTTTACGCGGGGGTTGAGAATGTACCCACCAACCACGAACCAGTGACGCCCGCAACCCCCGATTGATGCACGACATAAGCGGTGATACAATCGTCGCACGCCCCGCGTGAGGACGCCTTTCTTGCCACCACAGCGAGCAACGGTACGTGTACCCGCGACCTCGGCCAACCTAGGGCCGGGGTTCGATTGCCTGGGCATGGCCCTCGACCTCTGGGCGGAGGTCAGCGTCGAGGCGCGCGACGAGACCCTGCCGTCCCCCACCGACCCGCTTCTCACCATCATTGAGGAGGCCGCCCTGGCGCTCTACCAGGCCGCAGGGGCGCAGCCGCCCCCTAGCCTGGCGGTCACTTGGGACGGCGGCGGCATGCCGATCGCACGCGGCCTGGGGGCCAGCGCCGCGGCACGCGTGGGCGGGCTGATGGCGGCCAACGCCCTGCTGGGCGACCCCCTCTCGGCCGAGGAGATGCTGCCGCTGGCGGCTCGACTGGAGGACCACGCCGACAACGCGGCGCCCGCCCTCTTCGGCGGGCTGCAGGTCGTGGTGGAGGACGGGGATCGTTGGTGGCACCTGGGGGTGAGCCTGCCCGACGGGCTGAAGGCCGTCCTCCTGGTGCCGGAGATGGCCCTGCCCACGGACGAGAGCCGCCGGCTGCTTCCTCGGGAGCTGTCGCGGGCGGACACCGTCCACAACGTCGGGCGGGCGGCGCTGCTGATGGCCGCCCTGAGCAACGGCCGCCTCGACCTGCTGGACGTGGCGACCCAGGACCGGATCCACCAGCCGGCGAGAGGCCAGCTCTTCCCGGCCATGGAGGCGATATTCGAGGCGGCGCGGGAGGCGGGCGCCCTCTGCGCCTACCTATCGGGAGGTGGCAGCACCGTCCTGGCGCTGGCCACCGGCAAGGAGGAGATAATAGCGCGGGCCATGGCGCAAGCGGCGCAGGCCCGCGGGTTCAAGGCGGGCACGATGATCAAGGCCCCCACCGAACAGGGGGCGCAGATTGTCGCCAAGTTAGCCACGGGAGATTAGCATGGCACTCATCGTACAGAAATACGGCGGAAGCTCGGTAGCCGATGCCGAACGAATCAAGAACGTGGCCCGTCGCGTGGCCCGTCGCAAGGACGAGGGCGACGACGTGGTGGTGGTCGTCTCGGCCATGGGCAAGACCACCGACAACCTCATCGCGCTAGCGCAGGAGGTGATGGAGCACCCGACCGAGCGGGAGATGGACGTCCTGCTCTCGACCGGGGAGACCGTCTCCACGACCATCCTGTCGATGGCCCTGCACGCGATGGGCTATGAAGCCGTCAGTCTGTCGGGGGCGCAGGCCGGCATCAGGACCGACGCCGTCTACAGCAAGGCGCGCATACTGGGAATCGACCCGGAGCGGGTGCGGCGCGAGGTGGAGGAGGGCCGCATCGTCGTGGTGGCCGGCTTCCAGGGCATCAACGAGGAGATGGACATCACCACCCTGGGCCGCGGCGGCTCCGACACGACGGCGGTGGCACTGGCCGCCGCGCTGAAAGCCAAGGTCTGCGAGATCTACACCGACGTCGAAGGCGTCTACACGACGGACCCCCGCGTCGAGCCCAAGGCCTCGAAGCTAAAGGAGATCGGCTACGAGGAGATGCTAGAGCTGGCCGCTGTGGGGGCGAAGGTGATGCACGCCCGCGCCGTCGAGCTGGGAGCCGTCTACGATCTGCCGATCCTGGTTACCTCCAGCATGAAGGAGGTGCCGGGCACCCTGATACACGGAGGCATATCCATGGAGCAGTTTCAGAAGGTACGCGGCATCGCGCAGGACTTGGACGTGGCCAAGGTCACGATCCGGGGCGTCCCTGACCAGCCGGGCATCGCCGCCAGCATCTTCCAACCCCTGGCGGACGCGCACGTCTCGGTCGACACAATCGTCCAGAACGCCAGCGTGGAGCAGCTCACCGACGTCACCTTCACCGTATCGCGCAAGGACCTCCACAAGGTGCTGCCCATCGTGCAGGAGGCGGGGCGCGGCGTCGGCGCCACTGACGTGGTCACGGACGACAAGCTGGGCAAGGTGAGCATCGTCGGCACGGGTATGATCACGGCTCCCGGCTACGCCTCCCGGATGTTCAAGACGCTGTTCGACAACGGGATCAACATCGAGATGATCTCTACCAGCGACATCCGAATCACCTGCATCATCAACGAGTCAAAGGTGCCGGACGCCGTCCGCGCTCTCCACAGCGCGTTCGAGCTCGACAAGGCGGAGTAGGGGTAGCTCCGGGGAGGAGCGGCCGGCAGCACCCGCACTCACGTGCACGCCACCAGCCATCGCCAATAGACGAAGGCCAGGCTCATGGCGCAAGGGGGAATAGGCTGACCCTGCGGATTGAAATCCGCAGCTTTTCCGAACCTGATGGTCTCTCCGCCAGAGGCGGACCCGCCTTCGATGGAAGGCAGGGATGAATGCCAGTACGTGAAGGCCAGGCTTAAGCCTGGCCTTCGGATGTTCTTCGCAGATCCCGTCTAGGGGTGCGCGTACGGCTCCCGCGGCGTAGCCGCTACTCGCCGCCGGGCATGCTGAGGTCGTCCTCGGTGACGGCCTCGATTCCGGCCAGCTCCGGGACGCGGTCCTCCAGGATCCGCTCGATGCCGAACTTCAGAGTCATCGCGCTCATGGGGCATCCCCCGCACGCCCCCACGAGCTGCAGTCTTGCCACGTTGTCTGGAGTCACCTCCAGGAGATTGACGTCCCCGCCATGAGACATGAGGTAGGGCCGGATCTCGTCCAGCGTCCGCTCGACCCGTCTCTTTAGCCCCCGGCTTGTCGATCCTGCCATCTTGTCCCTCGCCTGCTCTTCCACCGTGATCCTCGTTCCGGTGCTCCAAATCGATGCTAGCACGGGCCCCCAGGGGTGTCAAACGCCTCATCGAGGCGTGCGTCTGACCCCGTCGGCGACTCTACGGGGCGTGCGAGCGACTCGGCGTGGCCAGCGGAACGCCACCTACCTCGCGCCGAGCGGGACGCTCAAGGCTGCGCCTCCCAGAAGTAGGGGTTTCCCCACGCCGAATAGGGGAAAACCCTACTCCCAGGACAGAGGACATCGCCTATAGCATGAGCGTGCGTAAGCTAGGTCACAGGAAGGCAACATGCTCCTTCGACGGTGGTTCTGGCCTTTTCTCTGGGTACTGCTCGTCCCCGCGGCCAGCATCCCGCTGACCCTGTACCTGCAGTCCCGCCTCGTCCTCTACGAAGGCGCGGAGATGGGCCTCGGCAGCGGGGGCCCCTGGGCGGCCCGAGACGAGGCGCTGGGCACCTTCGCCCCGGCCATGATGGGGCTGGGCGCCTTCGCGTGGTGTTTCTTCGGGGACGGCCGCGCGCGCTGGGCGGCCCTGTGGGCTGGCATCATCGGGGCCGCTGGCGCTGGCGTCCCCTTCCTGGTCATCCTTAACACCGACAGCCTGGGGCCGGATAACATCCACTACGTGTACTGGATCCCCACGGCGACCCTTGTCTGGGTGGGTACGTTCAACGCCTGGCTGGCTGCCCTCTTCGCCGCCGTGGCCTTCCGCATCGTTGTTCAGGCGCGGGACCGTGTGCGCCTGCTCGTCCCGGCCGCAGAGTTCCAAGAGCCGTTCCTCAGTCCTGCCCACAGCCAGTAGCCCGGTTCAGGACTGGATGGAGCGGGTCCATGGCGCGGCTGATCCGCCGGCCCCTCACCTTCCACAGGCCCAACCGATGTCAGGACAATTCACATAAGCTGCCGTCTGCCGTTGCCGGGCTCCTGCTACAATAGGCCGGACGCCGGCAGCACATGTTCACCCATCTTCACCTCCACACCGAGTACAGCCTGCTGGATGGCCTCTCGCGCATCCCGCAGCTCATGGACCGAGCCAAAGAGCTGGGGCAGGAGGCGATCGCCCTCACCGACCACGGTGTCCTCTACGCCGCGATCGATTTCTATCGCGAGGCGCGGGCCCGCGGCGTCAAGCCCATCATCGGGATCGAGGCCTATGTGGCCCCCAACTCCCGCCTCTCCCGCGAGCCCAGCGACAAGCAGTCGTTCCACCTTACGCTCCTCTCCCGCAACCTGACGGGCTATCGCAACCTGCTGTCGCTGGTGACGAAGGCAAACCTGGAAGGCTACTACTACAAGCCCCGCATGGACAAGGAGCTTCTCCAGGAGCACGGCGAGGGGATCATCGCGCTCTCCGGCTGCAACTCCGGGGAGATCAGCCGGCTGTTGGCCGAAGGCCGCTACGAGGACGCGGCCACGACCGCGCGGGGGTATCGGGAGGTCTTCGACGGCTTCTACCTCGAGCTGCAAGAGCACAGTATTCCGGAGCTCGCCGCCATCAACAGCCAACTGGTGCGCCTCTCGCAAGAGACGGGCATCCCACTGGTGGCCACCAACGACTGCCACTACGTCCACACGGAGGACGCCCCCACCCACGACGTTCTCCTCTGCATCGGCACGAACTCCTCCGTCCTGGATGAGAAGCGGATGCGGATGCCGGACGACTCCTACTACCTCAAGTCCGAGGAGGAGATGCGCGCCCTGTTCCCCGACCTCCCGGAGGCCATCGACAACACCTGGCGAGTGGCAGAGGCCTGCGACCTGGAGCTGGAGTTCGGCCGTCTCCACCTGCCGGAGCCAGACCTCCCGCCCGGCGTCTCGCCCGAAGAGCACCTGGCCCAGCTCGCCCGCGATGGTCTGAGCCAGCGCTACCCAGCCGCGTCTGAGGACGTGCAGCGCCGCCTCCAGTACGAGCTGGACGTCGTGCGAAAGACGGGCTTCATCAACTACTTCCTGGTGGTCAACGACATCGCCCGATTCGCTCTCTCGCGGGGCATCGGCATGGGGGTGCGCGGCAGCGCCGCCGCCAGCCTCATCCTGTATTGCCTGGGCGTAACCGAGATTGACCCCCTGGCGGCCCGCCTGGTCTTCGAGCGCTTCCTGCACGACCAGCGACACGAGCCGCCGGACGTGGACCTCGACTTCGCCGAGGACCGCCGCGACGAGGTCATCCGCTATGTGGCGGACAAGTACGGCCATGACCGCGTGGCCCAGATCATCACCTTCGGCACCATGGGCGCCAAAGCCGCCATCCGGGACGTGGGGCGCGCCCTGGGACTCACCTACGCCGACGCCGACCGCGTCGCTCGCCTTGTGCCCAACGCCCTCAACATGACCATTGATCGGGCCCTCGAGGAGAACCCGGAGCTGCGTTCCCTGTACGAGATGGACGAGCAGGTGCAGCGTCTCGTGGACACCGCTAGGAAGCTGGAGGGCCTGGCTCGCCACGCCAGCACCCACGCGGCCGGCGTCGTCATCTCGCGCGAGCCGCTGGTGGAGAACGTGCCACTTCAGAGACCCGCCCACGGCAACGGCGACGGCACCGCCATCCCCACTACTCAGTTCGCGATGGAGCAGGTGGCGGCCATCGGCCTGCTGAAGATGGACATCCTGGGCCTCACAAACCTGACGATCCTCGACCGCGCCGTGGAGATCATTCGCCAGACCCGCGGCGTCGAGGTGGACGTGACGAACCTGCCCGACGGCGACCCCGCCACCTACGAGATGCTGTCCAAGGCAGAGACTTTCGGAGTCTTCCAGTTGGAGAGCGCCGGCATGCGGCGGCACATCCAGGAGCTCAAGCCCACAGGCATTGCGGACCTGGCGGCAATGGTCGCCCTCTACCGTCCGGGGCCGATGCAGCACGTTCCCACGTACTGCCGGGCCAAGCACGGCGTCGAGGAGATCCACTACCCGCACGCCGACCTGGCCGACATCCTCGACGAGACGTACGGCGTCATCGTCTACCAGGACCAGGTGCTACTTATCGCCCAGAAGTTCGCTGGCTACAGCCTGGGTGACGCCGACACCATGCGCAAGGCCATGGGGAAGAAGATCCCGGAGGTCATGCGCGCCGAGAGCGAGCGGTTCTTGGAGGGGGCGAAGGCTCGCGGCTACAGCGAGGAGCTGGCCAACGAGATCTTCGAGCTTATCCTCCCCTTTGCCGGCTACGCCTTCAATAAGGCCCACGCCTACTGCTACGCCACCATCGCCTACCAGACGGCATACCTGAAGGCCAACTACACTGCCGAGTACATGACGGCCGTCCTCATGATGGCGCCCCATCACCCGGCCGGCGCCCACGAGCGCATCGCGAACGCCGTCGCCGAGTGCGCCAAGCTCGGCATCGACGTCCTGCCACCCGACGTCAACCGCAGTCAGGTCAGCTTCGCGCTGGAGGACCTATCTGACGGTCGCACCGGCATCCGCTTCGGGCTGGCCCTGATCAAGAACGTGGGCACCGGCGCCGCCGAGAGCCTCATCGGCGCGCGCGACGAGGGCGAGGACGGCCGGCGGGAGTTCGCCTCCATCGAGGACTTCTGCCGAAGGGCCAACTTCCGCAACCTCAACAAGCGGGCCCTGGAGAGTCTGGTGAAGGCGGGCGCCCTGGACAGCCTGGGGCCGGAGGGGCGCAGCCAGCGCGGCGCCCTGCTGGCAAGCCTGGACCGCATCGTGTCCCTGGCTCAGCGTGAGCAGCGCCTACGGGAGACGGGACAGTCGACGATGTTCGACATGTTCGGCGACAGCGCCGCCACGCCTCTCCCATCGCTGGAGATCAGCGGCGAGGAGGCGCCGCGGTCGGAGATGCTGGCCTGGGAGAAGGAGTTGCTCGGCGTCTACGTCTCAGAGCACCCGTTCAGCGCCGCCGCCGGCGTCCTGGCCTCCCACGTGACCGCCGTCTGCAGCGAGGTGACGGCGGAGATGTCGGGCCGGGAGGTGGTGCTGGCGGGCATGGTCAACAACACCCGGCCACTCTTCACCCGTGACAGTCGGCCCTTCCTGGCCGCGGAGCTGGAGGACCTCTCCGGCAGCCTGGAGGTCACCGTCTGGCCCGAACTCTACGAGCAGACGCGCGAGCTGTGGGTCGAGGGCAACATTCTCCTGGTGCTGGTCCGCGTCCGCGAGCGGGGCGAGAGGCTTCAGGTGGGGGTGCAGCGCGTCGCCCTCTACCAGGACGGGGGCGGCACGCCCTTCACGATCCCCGACTGGCTGGCCGCCGCCACTCCTCGGCCCCACAGGCCAGCGCCGCCGCCGGCGACAGGCCCGAAGGCAGAGGCCCCTGAACCCCCGCCTCAGGCGGCTGTTCGCATCGTCCTGGAGGAGACGGACGACGAGGCCGCCGACCGCGCTCGCGTCGAGGCGATAGTCGCCTGCCTGCGCAACTTCCCCGGCGACGACCCCGTGCGCCTGCGCGTCCTCCAGGCCGACGGGCAGGAGATAACCCTGGCGCTGCCCTCGGCCCGCAAGTGCGAAGACCTCCAGACGCGCCTGGCAGAGGCGGTGGGCGAGCACGGGCGGGTGGAGCTACAAGAGGCATCGCCAGCCACGCCCGCGCCGGCAGGCTGACCCGCTGCCAGGCCGCAACTCCGGGCTCGCGATCGCCCGCGCCAGCTTGCGTTATCGTGGCTTGTGACGTATAACACGGTGGGCACCACCAAGGGGGCGGGGCTCGCCTGCTACAGGCAGGGAACTCACTCGCACTTCGAGCAAGGAGGAATACCGTGGCCGACAGACTAAAGGGCAGGGTTGCCATCGTGACGGGCGCCGGACGGGGCATCGGCAGG
>DAOULP010000239.1:0-1975 GCA_034420175.1 Dehalococcoidia bacterium
CCAAGGGCTACACCCCGGACGTGGAGTTCAGCCCCATGGACGCCAGCCGCTCCGAGCCCGAGTACGTCTACCAGATGCTGGAGCAGGTCATCGACGCCGGCGCCACCACCGTCAACATACCGGACACCGTCGGCTACGCCATGCCGGAGGAGTTCGCCGAGCTGATCCGCAGCATCTTCGAGCGCGTGCCCAACATCGACAAGGCCGTCGTTTCTGTGCACTGCCACAACGACCTGGGGCTGGCGGTAGCCAACTCCCTGGCGGCAGTGCGCGCCGGCGCCCGCCAGGTCGAGGGCTGCATCAACGGCATCGGCGAGCGGGCGGGCAACGCCTCCCTGGAGGAGGTGGTAATGGCCCTGAACACACGCAGCGACTTCTTCGACCTCACCACCAACGTCAACACCAAGGAGATCTACCGGACGAGCCGCCTGGTCTCCGATCTCACCGGCATGAGCATCCAGCCCAACAAGGCGATCATTGGGGGCAACGCCTTCCGCCACCAGTCAGGCGTCCACCAGGATGGCATCCTCAAGATGCGCGAGACCTACGAGATCATGGACTCCCGCGAGATCGGCTGGCCGACGGGCGCCGAGATCGTCCTCGGCAAGCTTTCGGGGCGGCACGGCTTCCAGGCCCGCCTCGAGGAGCTGGGCTACGAGCTGACGCAGGAGGAGCTCTCCCGCGCCTTCACCGCCTTCAAGGAGCTGGCCGACAAGAAGGCTGAGGTGGACGACCGCGACCTGGAGGCCCTCGTGGCCGACAAGCTCCGCACGGTGGAGGAGGTCTACCACCTGGACCTCGTGCAGGTGTCGTGTGGCAGCCATATGGTCCCCACCGCCACCGTCCGCCTCACAGGACCAGAGGGCAAGGTCTTGGTGCACACGGACACCGGCACCGGCCCGGTTGATGCCGCCTACAAGGCCATCGATGCTCTGGTGGGGATGCCCAACGAGCTCACGGAGTTCTCCATCAAGGCCGTCACCGAGGGCATCGACGCCCAGGGCGAGGTGACCGTGCGCATCCGGCACGACGGCCAGACCTACGTCGGCCGCGGCGCCGACACCGACATCGTCGTCGCCTCGGCGAAGGCGCTGTTGAACGCCCTCAACCGCCTGCTCGCCGTCCAGCGCCCGAGCGACACGGAGGTGAGAACAAGTCCATAGATGCAGCGAGCACGCTACTGCTTTGATCGCGTCAGCGATACGTACGACTCGACCCGGAAGCCGCCCCCGCCGGAGGTGCTCGATGCCCTGGCACGACAGCTCGGCGGCTGCCGCGCTGTCCTCGACGTAGGCGCGGGGACGGGGAGGCTGGCCCGCCCTCTGCTCGACCGAGGAGTCCCGGTCGTCGGAGTGGACGTCTCGCGGAGCATGCTGGCGGTGGGCCGTGGCAAGGGAATAGATCGTCTGGTCATGGGCGACGCCTGCCGGCTCCCCTTTCGAGCGGCGGCCTTCGATGCCATCCTGGCCGTCCACCTGATGCATCTGGTGGACGACCTCTCGCGTCTCCTGACGGAAGCGCGACGGGTCTGCTGCGGACTAGTGGTGACGCTCGCCGACCGCTGGGACCCCTCGGACTTCGTCGACCGGGGATACCAGGAGGCGCTCGCGGCGCGAGGCTTCCGGTTGCCGCCAGGATTCGATGGGTCGGAGTGGCCGCTGGCGGAGGTGGTACGGCCCAGCATTCAGACGCTGGCGACGACCACCGAGGTGACCGGCGACTACGCCGAGTTCATCGGCAACCTGGAGCGGCGCCAGTACTCGATGACCTGGGATGTCCCGGAGGACCTGCACCGGGCGGCGATCGCCGAGGTGAGGGAGCGGTACGTCGGGCCGCGCCCCCCGACCTGCTGCGAGTCGTTCGTGCTAGGCTGGGATGTGGAGTCCCTCACGGACGCCGCGCTGGACCGGGTTCGAGAGCGGCTGGGCGTCGGCGCTGGCGCCAATGGAGTGGAGTCGCGACCATGAAGCTTCCC
>DAOULP010000240.1:0-15000 GCA_034420175.1 Dehalococcoidia bacterium
ACGCGTTCTTCCGGCGCGACAACCACGACATCGTCTACGACTTGGAGGTCAACGTCGTGCAGGCGGCTCTGGGCGACGAGACAGAGATCCCCACCCTGGACGGACCCAAGCCGTTCCGCATTCCCGCCGGTACGCAGAGCGGCGACATCTTTAGCTTCAAGGGCCTCGGCGTTCCTCACCTGCGGAGTTCCGCTCGCGGCGACATGCTGGTGCGGGTGCAGGTCGCGATACCGACTCGACTCTCCGACGAGCAGAAGCGGCTCCTGCTCCAGTTGGCAGAGTCCATGGGTACTACCATCACGCCACAGGACGAGAAGGGCATCTTTGACAAGATCAAAGACGCCCTCGGGTAGGGCGTGTCAGGCAACGACCCCCATTCGACCACAGATTCCACCCCTTCTGCCTCGGACTGGCTAGAGTTCACCCTACTCCTGCCCCCTGATGACGTGGAGATGGCTGCCGACGTGCTTCGCCATCACTGCGCCGGCGGCGTCAGCATCGAGGAGCCGATCGTGTCGGCGGATCGCGAGGAGACCTACGCCATCGACCGTGCGCGGCCGGTGACCGTGCGAGCCTACCTCCCCCGAACCAACGACGTGGACCGGCGCCGTCGGGCCCTGCGCCGCGAGCTGCGTGCCCTGGGGCTTGCCTCGACGATTCAGACTCGCTGGCGTCGGGAGGAGGAGTGGGCCGACGCCTGGAAGCAGTTCTTCGATGTCCAGAGGATCGGGGACAGGCTCGTCGTCTGCCCCACCTGGATTGACCACGAGCCCCAGGCTGGCGAGGTGCTCATCCGCCTCGACCCGGGCATGGCGTTCGGCACCGGCCAGCACCCGACGACGCGCATGTGCCTGGAGGCGCTGGAGAGCCACCTCCGACCAGGTCAGGAGGTGCTCGACGTGGGGACCGGCTCAGGCATCCTGGCGATTGCGTCGGCGCTCTTGGGTGCCTCTCGCATCAGGGCCCTGGACATCAATCCCGTAGCGGTCGAGGTCGCCCGGCAGAACGCCATTGTGAGCGGCGTAGAGGGCCGGATCGACGTGCTGGAGGGCAGCCTGGGCCCAGGCGGCGTCCTCGCCGAGACGAGCGAGAGTCGCTTCGACATCGTTGTCGCCAACATCGACTCCTTCTCCATCTCCGACCTGGCTCCCTACCTGGCGAGAGCACTGGTGCCGGGCGGTACGCTCGTCGTGAGCGGCATCACTGAGCACCTGGCGGGGGCGTGTCGTATCTCCCTTGAGAACGTCGGGCTCCGCTCCCTCGAGACGGTCAGCCGCGACGGCTGGTGTGCGCTCATTTGCACGACCGCGTAGGTGTCCGCCGTGCGGTGCGCCCGGCGTGGGAGGGCCCACCGTCGCCACGGCTGTCCTCTGTGGGCTGGGAGTGTGAGCCTTTGTCCTATGGCTTACCCCGGTGGCAGGGGACCGTATTCGACCTGGGTCCAGGCGAGGGCGTTCACCTCCACTCCACGCACGACGATCTCCCAGTGCAGGTGGGGCCCTTCGGCCAGGCCCGTCTGGCCGACCGTGCCCACCAGGTCGCCCTTGGTGACGAACTGCCCCTCGACCACCGCGAGCGTCGCCAGGTGGTGGTAGGCGCTGAAGACACCTCCCCCGTGGTCCAGGATGACGCTGCGGCCACGCACCATCAGGTCGCCCGCGAAGGCGACGCGCCCTGTGTTGGAAGCGATCACGGGCGTCCCCTCCACGACGGCGAAGTCCGTGCCTCGGTGATAGTCCGTGACCGGGCTGCCGTTGTAGCTGCGGCCGGCGCCGTAGACGCCGCCGATGGGCCCCTGCACGGGCAGGAGGAAGGGCCCCGACCAGAGACGCTCCGGCGTGAAGGCGGCATAGATGGCGGCCCGTCGGTTGAGCTCCTCCTGCACGATCGCGGGATCGAGGAGGGCAGCGACCGAGGGGTCCAACTGTACGTATTCCACGGGGAAGCCCGCCGCCGTCACCTCAAGCGTGGCCTCCATCTGGCGGAGCGGGCGGCCGTCGGCCGCTTCCAGGGTCACCACGACCGGGTACGCGCCGGGCGGCTGATTGCCTGCCACACCCAGGACCCCCCAGAAGATGCCCTCGCTGGCCAGCAGCGGATAGTGCCGCCCCGCGAAGTCGGCTCCGGCGGTCGCCGCAGAGGCGGCCACCACCTGCACGACCGTCGCGCCGCCCTGGAGCACCTGGGTCGGCGTCAGCGTCACGCCCGTCGTGGCTGGGGGCACCGGCGGTGGAGGGATGGGCGTGGGTGGCTGCGGCGAGGGCGTTTCCACGGGGGCTGGCGGAGCGGTCGGTGGGGCCGTCGGCGTCGCCGGGGCCAGCGTGGCGGTCGGCGGGGGCACCGTGGGCGTGGGTGACACCGGGCTGGGTGTCGCGCTGGGCGCGGCCCGCACCGTTGCCGTCGACGTGGCCAGTCGCTGCACGGCCACCTCGTCGTCCGACTCCCGACCAGCGTCCGTCTCGCCGGAGGAGCCGGAGCAGGCTGTCAGCAGCATCACACCCATGGCCAGGAAGGAGACGGCGAGGCAGGCGGCCAACAGGCCTCGTCGTTCGTCGAAAGGCCGTCCGGACGGGTGGCAGCGGTGGAGATGGTTCATGTCGACCTTGTCAACCCAGGCCCACGCGCCGAGCGAGAGGGGCGCAACGCCGGTGACCCAGTCGTGGGTACTCTACAAGGTTACGGCGGGCCCGCCAAGCTGATATAATCGAGAACAACCCCCGTTGGTGAGAGCCAGGGCTCCACGGCGGGGGTTGGCAGCAGGCGGACGGCCTCGGAGGGCAGCGGAGCCGGTGGAAGACCCCAAGATCGTCGCCGAGCGAATCATCGACAACGTCGAGAAGGTGATCGTCGGCAAGCACGATGAGGTGCGGCTGGCTGTCATCGCTCTACTCTGTCGGGGCCACATGCTGATCGAGGACGTGCCGGGCGTCGGCAAGACCATCCTCGCCCGCAGCCTCGCCCGCTCCACGGGCTGCACGTTTCGCCGCATCCAGTTCACCCCGGACCTGTTGCCCAGCGACATCACAGGGGTCTCCATCTACAACCAGAAGTCGGGTGACTTCGAGTTCCGGCCGGGACCCATCATGGCGCAGGTGGTCCTTGCCGACGAGATCAACCGCGCCACCCCCAAGACGCAGTCGGCCCTTCTGGAGGGCATGGAGGAGCGGCAGGTCACCGTCGATGGCGTGACGCACGCCGTGCCGGAGCCGTTCACGGTCATGGCCACCCAGAACCCCATTGAGTATGAGGGCACCTTCCCCCTCCCGGAGGCCCAGCTCGACCGTTTCCTGCTTCGCGTCCACCTGGGCTACCCCTCCGGCACCGACGAGGTCTTGATCTTGGACCGCCAGCAGACGACTCACCCCATCGAAGAGCTACAGCAGGTGGCGGAGCCGGCCGAGATCCTCGGCGTGCAGCGTGCAATCCGGGAGATCTACGTCGATCCTCTCATCAAGCAGTACATCGTGGGCATTGTGGACGCCACGCGCCGCCACGAGTCGGTCTACCTGGGCGCGTCGCCGCGCGGATCGCTCGCCCTCCACCGTACTTGCCAGGCACGGGCCCTGCTGGACGGTCGCGACTTCGTCCTGCCCGACGACGTCAAGGAGCTGACCTACGCTACGCTCGGCCACCGGATCATCATCAGCCCCTCCGCTCGGGTGAAGACCGTCACGCCGGCCGATATCCTGTCCGGCTGCCTGGAGCGCGTTCCGGTGCCCGGCACCCGCGCCCGCGGCGGCTCCCGGGCCTGAGCGCCGGCGCCCTGACCCGAGGCAGGCCGTGAGCGCTTTCCGCCGCTTCTACGATTTCTACTTCGTCCGCAACCGCTCGTTGACGGCGCTGAGCGTCATCTTCGTCGTGGCCCTGGTCTGCGGTTTCGCGACTGGCTTCTGGCTGCTGTTCCGGCTTGCCTACGTCGTCCTGGCCGCCATCCCTCTCTCCTACCTGTGGGCACGGATGAACCTGCGAGGCCTGGAAGTGACAGTGGAGAGGCGAGCGGATCGCCTCCAGGAGGGACAGGCCACGGAGGACCGGATAACGGTCCGCAACCGGAGCTGGTTCTTTAAGCTCTGGCTTGAGGTAGACGATCCCTCGGATCTGCCGGGGCGGGCGGTGAAGCGGGTGGTGACCCTTGGGGCTCGTAGCCATCGATCCTGGCGCGTGTCCACGGTCTGCACTCGCCGGGGTCTCTTCAACATGGGCCCGCCCACCGTCGCGACGGGCGACCCCTTCGGCCTGTTCCGTCTGACTCGTACGTTCGGCTACCGACAGCGCATCCTCGTCTACCCGCGGGCCGTCGAGCTTCCGAACTTCTACGTGCCCGCGGCCAACCTGCCGGGGGAGGGCCGGTTCCGCCGCCGCACCCACTACGTGACGCCCAGCGCCTCCGGCGTCCGCCAGTACCAGTACGGCGACAGCTTCAACCGCATCCACTGGCCGACCACCGTTCGCACCAATGAGCTCATGGTGAAGCTCTTCGAGCTGGACCCTGCGAGCGACATCTGGGTGGTGCTCGATCTGGAGAAGAAGGTCCACGTCGGCAGCGGCGACGATAGCACCGAGGAGTACGCGGTCAAGATCGCCGCCTCCGTGGCCCGCTACTTCCTGATGGCGAACCGCTCGGTGGGCTATCTGGGCCTGGGGAGCACATTCGACCTCGAAGAGCCCGACCGCGGTCCCCGCCACTACATGCGCATCCTGGAGCACCTGGCGCTGGCCAGCGCCGAGGGGGAGTCCCCTCTGGCCGACCTTCTCGCCGCCTCGGCACGCCGTTTCGGCCGCCACACGACGGTAGTCGTGGTCACACCCTCCACGGACGAGAGCTGGGTCCTCACCCTCCAGTCGCTGGCCCACCGGGGCGTCAAGGTGGCCGCCATCCTGCTGGAGCCCAGCACCTTTGGCGCCGCCGACAACTCGCTCTTGGTCTTCGGCTCTCTGGCCGCCGGCGATATCTACACGTACCTCGTGAAGCGATCCGACGACCTCATGCAAGCTCTCGGGAGCGGCATCGACAGCCGCGAGCCCGGGACCGGCTGGAGAGCGGAGGTGCGGCTGTGAGGCAGGCCTCCTGGAACGAGCTCTTCACGCCTCGGCCGGCCCGGCCCACTCCAGAACCCCAGCGGGAGGAGCGTCTCCTCTCCTGGGAGGACGCGATCACCTTTGGGATCGTCCTGCTGCTCTTCCTGAGCGTCGTCGGCTCCATTGACCACGCACGCTGGGTGGACGACATGCCGTCGCTCTACCCTCTTGCCCTGGCCGGCCTTGTGCTGGGCGTGGTCCTGGCGCGCTCGCCCGCGGGCGAGCTGCTTGCCCACGCGCTGGCCCTGCTCCTGGGGAGCGGCGCCTGTCTGGTGACGGTCCTCTCCGTGGTGCCCGGGGGCAGCCCGGCCGCCCGCGTGGACAACCTCGTCGACCGCATGCACGCCTGGTTCAGCGCCGCGACGGGCGGGGGTATCAGCACCGACACCCTGCCGTTCATCGTGCTGGTAGTCGTGCTCACCTGGCTGGCCGCCTACGTCTCCGCCTGGAGCGTGTTCCGCTGGCACAACGCCTGGCTGGGAGTAGCGCCCGGCGGTTTGGCCCTCCTGACCAACATCTCCTACCTGCCGGATCAGTTCAGCTTCTCCTTCGTCGTCTTCTTGTTTGGTGCTGTGCTGCTGGTGATGCGCGTCCAGCTTCTGCACGGCATGCGCCGCTGGCGCGAGAACGGCGTGCTATACCCGGAGTTCTTGAGCCTGTCCTTCCTGCACTTCACGTTCTGGGCTGCCCTGCTCCTGCTGGTTGCCGCCTGGGCGATGCCGCTGGCACCGGAGTCAGAGGCGCTCGTGGGCGCCTGGGACCGCCTGACTGCCCCGATTGCCGAGCGTACCTCTAGCCTCAGCCGGGTGTTCGCCGGGGTACACAGCAAGAAGCCTCTCAGCGTGCACCAGTTCGGCTCCACGCTGCCGTTCCAGGGCAGGATAGCCCTCGGACAGAGCCCGGTGATGGACGTGCGGTCTGACGAGGGGGGCTTCGTGCGGGCGCAGGTGTACGAGATCTATACGCCGATGGGCTGGCAGACGGGAGAGCGCGGCCAGGAAACGGAGGTTGAGGACCCCGCCGAGGTCACACTGGCCGATGTCCTGAGTCATGGCGATCAGAGGCGGGCGGTGACCATCGAGGTGACAGCGGACGCCGTTAGGGACTCCATCTTCACCCTTGGGGAACCGGTGGCCGTCGATGTCCCGTCCGAGGCAGAGGTCGGCGGCTCAGCCACGGACATCGTCGCCCTTCGGCCCGCCGGCAGCCTCAAGGGGGGCGACAGGTACGTCGTCGTGGGCTCAGTCTCGGCTGCCACCGTTGAGGAGCTGAGGGAGGCGGGCGGTGACTACCCCGCCGGCATCGCCGAAGCCTACCTGCAGTTGCCGGATGACATGCCGCCGTCCGTGGCCGGGCTGGCCCGCGATCTCACCCAGTACGCGCAGAATCCCTACGACAAGGCGAGCGCCATCGAGAGCTACGTGCGCACCTACCCCAACGACTTCGACATACCGCTCACTCCGCCTGGCCGCGACACGGTGGACTACTTCCTCTTCGAGCTGCGGCGCGGCTACTTCGACTACCACGCCTCGGCGATGGTGGTCATGCTGCGCAGCATCGGCATCCCCAGCCGCCTGGCCGTCGGCCACGTGTTGGAGGAGGCGGCCCGCGACCCGGAGTCGAACACATACGCGGTGACGGAGAGCAGCGCCTTCGCCTGGCCCCAGGCCTACTTCCCCGGCCTGGGCTGGGTGGACTTCAACCCCACGCCCACGCAGCCGCTCGTTCAGCGACCCGGCGAGGAGGTCGCGGCGCCTGATGGCGCGCCGCCCCCGCCCGGCGAGCCCGGCGAGATGGACCTCCCCTTCGGGCTCGGCGGCCCGCTCATCCAGCCGGGAGCACCGGTCGAGGAGGTGTCCCCGGAGGAGGGCGGCCGTGGTGGATGGGTGATGATCGGTGTCCTGCTGGGGCTCTTCGTCCTGGCCCTGACGACCGCGGGCGCCGCCCGCTGGGCCTGGCTGTGGGGCCTGGGCGATCTGGACTACACGAGCCGGACATGGGCCAAGACGGTTCGGCTGGCCTCCTGGGCGCGACTGGCCCCGCGACCCGACCAGACGCCCCGGGAGTTCGCCCGCGACCTGCAAACTGAGCTGGGCGGCGTCGACGGGCTGGACCTCCTGGCAGACAGCTACGGGCGCTCCCGCTTCGGGCACCAGGCCTCCTCCGAGGCGGAGGAGGCGCGGCTGGAGGCGATCTGGCGGGTGCTGCGCGGCAGGCTCGCTGCCCGGATTCTGCGGCGACGAAGAGCAGGACCGGACTCGGACGAGCCGGACTGGTGAGGGATCGACACAGTGAGGTTCCACCTTTGTGAGACTCGGATCGGTTGGATGGGTCTGGGCGTGAAGGACGGCGCCGTGTGTGCCTGCACCCTTCCTCGCCCCAGTCAGGAGGAGGCTCTGGAGGCGATCATGCGCCGGGGTGCCCTAGAGCCGGCCGACCCATCGGAGGTCGGTGACCTCCCGGAGCGGCTGCGTCGCTACGCCGAAGGCGAGGCGGTGGACCTCCGCGGCGGGTGGCGCATCGTCGGTGGAACCCCGTTTCAGCGCCAGGTGTGGCAGGCGCTGGCGGAGATTCCGCACGGTGAGACCCGCAGCTACGCCTGGGTGGCGCAGCGCATCGGCCGGCCGCGCGCGCTGCGAGCCGTCGGGCAGGCGGTGGGCTCCAACCCGCTTGGGTTGCTGGTGCCCTGCCACCGGGTGGTCGCCTCCGACGGCAGCCTGGGTGGGTTCGGCGGCGACCTGGAGATGAAGGAGGACCTCCTCAGACTCGAGGGGGTGCGCGTGCCGCGCCGCCGGGCCGGTCGCCCCTAGGGCTGGACCAGTCCCGAGCCCTCCGTCTCCTGCTGGAGAGCCTGGGTCGCCTCCGCCAGGTGCTCTCTCGGCACCAGCACCCGGCAGGCCATGCCCGAAACCCCGAGGAAGGACACGGTGTCCTCGGCCCTGATCATGGCCGGGATGCCCTGGCCCTGCAGCAGCTCGACCCACATCTCAGCGCTGAGCTGGTCCGGCGCGGTGGCCACGTGAACCCAGCGCTGCTTCCTAGCACTCAACGTCTCACGCCTCAGTAGTCCAGTCCCTGGCCGCTTCCGGGCTGGCTTTGCGGCTCCGGTTGCAGCCTCTGTTGCTCACGCAGGATGTCCAGGACCCGCAGGGCCTCCTCAATCGTGAACTCCTCATCGATGCCGGCGAGCGCCTCGCCCAGGGCCTGATCCAGTTGATCGGCCTGAGCACGCTCGCTGCCCGACGGCGGCGCCTGCCCGTCCTCGGACCTGCCCTGGCCGTCCGCGCCGTCTGAGGGAACCGGCGCATCCTCGCCGGAGTCCGCGCCCTCTGAGGGGATCGGCGCTTCGGGCGGCGGGGCCGGCTGCTCGGCCAGAGCGCGCGCCACCACTTCTATATTGTACTTCGAGTCGAGGTCGTCTGGCTTCAGGATCAGGGCTTGTTTGTAGGCGTCGAAGGCGGCCTGGAGGCGTCCCAGGCGGTAGTAGTGGTTGCCCAGGCTGTAGTAGGCAAGGAACGCCAAATCGGACTCCACCGCCGCCGTCGCCCGCTGCGTCACCTCGACGGCCCGCGAGTACTCTCCCAGGCGGTGGAGAGCGTTCCCGATGTTGTAGTCGAGTCGGAGCAGGTCGGGCCGCTCAGTGCGGGCGCGCTGGTAGGACTCCAGGCCGCGGTCGTACTCGCCCTGGGCGAAGAACCGGTTTCCATCCTCGTTCAGGTTGTGGACGGTACTGGCGCAGGCGACCGCCAGCAGCCCGGCGATCATGGCTAGAGAGGCGAGGGTCGCCACCTCGCGCCGCGGTGAGCGGGGCATCCGTCTCGTGTCAGGAAGGGCCAGCTCCAGGGCAAGCAGGAGGAGGGCGCCGGCGACGAACCACTGGAAGCGCTCCTCGGCACGCCGTTCCGTGCTGGTGGTGAAGACAGTGGTTCGGAGACGGGCGAAGTCGTCGGCGAGGTCTGCGAGCCGCGTGGCTGCGTCTCCCAAGTTGACGTAACGGCCGCTGCCGGCCGCGGCCACGCCTCGGAGGAGGGCGTCGTCCAGGCGCGTGATGAGCGGGGCGCCTGTTGTGGGATCGACCTTGGGCCCGACCTCCCCTGTTGAGGGGTCAACCTGGGGAATGGTACCGCCCTGCGTCGTACCGACACCGGCGGCGTAGACGAGCAGGCCGGTCCGGCCGGCGGTGCGGGCGGCCTCGATGGCCCGGCCCCCGTGGTCCTCGCCGTCGCTGACGACCAGGATGACGCGGCTCGTCGCCTCGCTCTCAGCAAGGGCGTCCGCCGCGACATCCAAGCCGTCGCCAAGGGCGGTGCCGGCCTCGAGCAACAGCCGCTCTCGGGACGCTGAGGCCACCAGTTGCTGAATGGCCGCCAGGTCTGAGGACAGTGGTGAGCGCAAGTAGGCGCTGTCGGCGACGAGCACCAGCCCGACGCGATCACCCTGGAGTCGGTCCAGCAGGGCGCTGATCTCCTGCTGGGCTAGCTCGCGCCGGCTGGGGGCGACGTCGTCGGCCTCCATGCTCTCGGAGACGTCGAGGACGATCATGAGGTCCACTCCTCGGCGCTCCAGGGGCACCTCGCGGCTGCCGAACTGGGGCCTGGCAGCGGCCAGGGCGAGGAGGGCCACAGCCGCGAGGAGCAGCCCCGCCTTCAGGGCCCGTCGAGCGGGACTGCGGCCCGGGCTCAGGATGGCGAGAGCGCCGTGACCGGCGTATGCGGCCTCGGCCCGGTCGCGCCGGCTCCAGAGGGCGGCCATTGCCAGCCCCGCCACCGGAACGGCAGCGAGCAGAGCCAGGAACTCGGGCGCGCCGAAGCTCACACCTGCCTCCTCACGGTGCTCTCCGAAACACTGTGCTCGCCAGAAGGATTTCCAGGCCCAGGAGGGCCAGTCCCGGCAGCAGAAGGAGCACGGCTCGCTCATCGAAGGCGGAGAAGTGCTTCTCCCCCACCCGCGACTTCTCCAGCGCAGCGACCTCGTCGTAGATCCCGGCGAGGGTGTCCGGGCTCTCGGCCTCGTAGTAGCGGCCGCCTGCGACCTCGGCGATGTGGCGCAGGTCTGCCTCACCGACATCCGGGTGACGCACCGACAGTCCGTCGGCGCCCAGCCCGTCGGCACCCCAGGAGGTTTCGTCGACTAAGCCGATGGTGTAGACGGGCATCTTGAGCGCCGCGGCGATCCGCGCCGCCGCCAGCGGATCCACCTCAAAGCGGTTGTTCTCGCCGTCCGTGAGAAGGATGACGATGCGGCTGCGGGCCTGCGACTCGCGGAGAAGGTTCAGGGAGTCGGCCACGGCCAGACCGATGGCGGTGCCGTCGGGGAGAGGGCTGCCGTCGGCCTGTTCGACCAGCGCTTTGAGAGCTTCGTAGTCGAGAGTGAGGGGACTGAGGGCCAGGGTCTGGCTGCGGAAGGCCACCAGTCCCAGGCGGTCGTTCTCACGGCCCTCGATGAAGTCGCGCAGGACCTGCTTGGCCACCTCGATGCGCGTGTCGCCGTCCGGAAAGGACTCCGTCATGCTGCTGGAGATGTCCAGTGCCAGGACGATGTCGATGCCCTCGGCTGGCACTGCGGCGCCGGCCTGGCCCGTCTGAGGGCGGGCCAGCGCCACGACGAGCAGAGCCAGGGCAAGGAGGCGTAGCGCCGCCGGGGCCCACCGGTAGCGGACCCGCCAGGTCGGGCGGAAGTCGCTCGCCAGGCGGAGGCTGGGGGCGGTTAGGGCTCCAGAGGGTCGGCGGCGGAAGCGCCAGCCGGCCAGGGGTGGCAGCAGAAGGAGCAGCAGCAGAAGGTACGGGCTCTCGAAGTGGAGGTTCACGGTTCTACCTCCACCGTCTCTGCTTCGCTGTCCTCCGGAGGCCGCGGCCTGGTCATCTCGACGATCTCGAAGGCGGCCGTCAGGTCGGCGTCGGCGCGGGCGGCGGCCGGGACGTACTGCCCGTAGCGGACATCGTCGCACTCTTGGAGGAGCCCGGACACTAGACGCGCCTGCCAGCGATCGACACCGAGACCGACCATCTGCCCTTCAAGCTCTGCGGTGGTGAGGGCTAGGGCCGGGAAGCCGTAGCGGCCGGTGAGGTAGCGGCGGACGCAACGCCCCAGGAGCCGGTAGTGCTCCTTGTGGTCGCCTCCGCCCGGCAGCCCCAGAGCGGCGACGCGTTCCAGTTCAGCGCGGGCCTCGTCCTCGGGTGCGGGGGGTGGGACAGTCGGCGAAGGCGCGGGGCCACGTCGACGGCGGCGGGCGGCCAGAACCAGCAGCACCGTCAGCCCGGCGACGGCGGCCGCCACGGCCACGATCAGGGTTGGCGTCACGTACGCTGGCGTCCCACCCGGCACGTCGAGCTGCGGCTTGAGGTCGCGCACGTCCGTCGGCGATTCGCCGGCGGGAATGATGCTCGACACGGTGATCGGGATGGCGGGCGCCCTCACCGTGGCCGGAGTCCCGGCGTGCTCGTAGGCGATCACGACCGGGGGGATCTCCAGGTCACCGGTGCCGAAGGCGGCCACGGTGAACACGAAGACGGTCTCTGTGCGTCCGCCGTCCAACGACCGCACCCGGGGCTGCTCGGCGTCCAGCACCTCCAATGGAGCGACCGCCGTGGTAGCGGTGGGCGCGGCCGGGGTCAGGCTGTCTTCGTGCTCGACAACGATCGACAGAGTGATGCGGTCGCCGACCGTGACGTGGTCGCGGTCGACGCTGGCGCGCACGATCACCGGCTCCGGCGGCGCGGCGAACGCGTCCCCCGCGATAGGTATCACAGCGGCCAGCACGATGATGAGCCCTCCGACGGATTGAGCAATGTAGCGGAAGGCTTTAGCCTTCCAGGACGTTTGTGGAGGGCTGAAGCCCTCCCCTACGCAGCTCATCAGCATGCTCACGGCTTTCGCACTCCCACGAGCGGCGCGCGGGTCTCCGTCTGCCTGGCGCGGAAGAAGGCCATCAGCGACTGAACGTACGGGCGGTCCGTGAAGACGGCGATCTCGTCCACGCCGACGGCGCTCAGAACCCGCCGTCGCTCGTCGACGCGGCGTCCCGCGGCCTCGGCGTACCGCCGCCGCACGTTCGCGTCGCCGCTGTCGACGACCACGCGCTCGCCGGTCTCGGCGTCCTCCAGCTCCAAGAGGCCGGCGTCGGGCAGTCCCATCTCCCGCGGATCACTGAGGCTGATGGCGATGACATCGTGGCGACGGGCGGCGACGCGGAGGGCGGCCTCGTAGCCGCCGGCCAGGAAGTCCGAGACTAGAAAGGCCACGCTGCGGCGCCGGGCGACGTTGGTCAGGAAACCCAGGGCAGCGGCGATGTCGGTGCCGCGACGGCGGGGGCGGGTGTAGAGCAGCTCGCGGATGAGGCGAAGGACGTGCTGGCTCCCCTTCCGGGGGAGCAGGAAGCGCTCCACCTGGTCCGTGAAGGCGATGAGCCCCACGCGGTCGTTGTTACGGACGGCGGCCAGGGCCAGGAGAGCGCCGATCTCGGCGGCCAGCTCGGCCTTGGTCTGGGGCGCCGTGCTGAAGCCCTCCGAGGCGCTCACGTCAACGACCAAGTAGACGGTGAGCTCTCGTTCTTCCACGAACTTCTTGACGTACGGGGTCCCCATGCGGGCCGTCACGTTCCAGTCGATGATGCGCACGTCGTCGCCGGGCTGGTACTCGCGCACCTCCGAGAACTCGAGGCCGCGGCCGCGGAAGACGCTGTGGTACTGCCCCAGGAAGAGGTGGTCCACCCAGCGGCGGGCCCGGATCTCGATGCGTCGGATCCTCCGCAGCAGCTCCGGCGGGATGGGAGCCTGTTCAGCGTTCTGGGTAGCCATGGCGTTGGACAGCCGGGACATAGGTCGAGGTCATGGGCGCCTACGGCAACTGGATCCCTTCCAGCACCTGCCGCACGATGTCCTCGCTGGACATCTCCTCGGCCTCCGCCTCGTACGTGACGATGACGCGGTGGCGCAGCACATCCATGGCCACGGCCTTCACGTCGTCCGGCGTGACGTAGCCCCGACCGTGGACGAAGGCATGGGCCTTCGCGGTCTGTGCCAGGTAGATGCTGGCCCGGGGCGAGGCGCCGTAGGCGATGAGGCCGGTGAGGCCGTCCAGCCGGTAGCTGCGCGGCTCGCGGGTAGCGAAGACCAGGTGGAGGATGTAGTCCTTGAGAGTATCCTCCAGATGCACGGCCTGGACCGCGTCTCGGGCGCTCAGGATATCGCTGGCAGCGACCACAGCCTCGATCTCCGCCGGCGGCGCCGCGACGAAGCGCTCCAGCACCGTCTTCTCCTCCTGACGGCTGGGGTACGTGACAACGGCCTTGAGCATGAAGCGGTCCAGTTGCGCCTCCGGCAGGGGATAGGTGCCCTCGTGCTCGATGGGGTTCTGGGTGGCCAGCACCATGAAGGGCTCCTCCAGGGGGAAGGTGGTCCCTCCGATGCTGACCTGCCGCTCCTGCATCGCCTCCAGCAGGGCGGACTGCACCTTGGCGGGCGCCCGGTTCACTTCGTCGGCGAGGACGATGTTGGCGAAGATGGGCCCCTGACGGACGTGGAACTCGCCCTCGCGGGGGTTGAAGACGGTCGTGCCGGTGAGGTCGGCGGGCAGGAGGTCAGGCGTGAACTGGATGCGTACGAAGCTGGCGCTGATCGCCTGGGCCAGGGTGCTGACGGCCAGTGTCTTGGCCAGCCCCGGCACCCCCTCGATGAGGACGTGCCCGCTGCAGAGGAGGGCGATGAGCAGCCGGTCGATGAGGTACTCCTGGCCGACGATGACGCGGCCCACCTGAGCCTTCACCGCCTCGACAAAGCGGCTCTCCTCCCGCACACGAGCGTTGATGGCGTCGATATCCACGGTCACAGTAGATCGATTCTAGCATGAATGCGATGGGCAGGGTTCGCTGTGGGACGTAGCCAGAGCCCCGGCCAGCGCGACCGGGGCTCTCGCTCTGCGATTGGCTTGGGTGAGGTCTACTGCTTCGGCGGCTGGAGAGGCCAGTCGTTCACGAGCTTGGCCGTCACCTGCTTACCGACCAGCTCGGATGCAAGGTCCACCGTCCAGGACTTGTCGGTGGTGGCGGAGGCTATGATCTCCGGCTCGGAGTACAGGCCAACGAGGCCCGCGCGCACCAGGAAGGTGCGGCCGTTGATGTTCGCCGCCTCGTCGGTGCAGAGCCAGGCCACGAAGGGGCCGATCTCTTCCGGCACCTGCTTCTCCAGCTCGGCGAGCATCTTCATGCCTGGCTCGCCGCCCCGGGCGAAGCGCTGCTTCATCTCGTCGCTCAGGGTCATGCGCGTGGCGGCCATGGGCCGGATGGCATTGACCCGTACCCCAAAGCGTCCCATCTCCCGGGCCACTGTCCGGGTCATGCCAACGATGCCCTCTTTCGCGCAGGCGTAGTTGGTCTGGCCTGGGTTGCCAAGCCCCGACGTGGAGGACGTGTTGACGATGACACCTGGGATGCGGCCCTGCCGGAAGTGCACGCAGGCGTGCTTCATCAGGTTGAAGTGGCCCTTGGCGTGCACGGCGATGACGCTGTCGAATTCCTCCTCCGACATGTTGTAGACCATCCGGTCGCGGAGAATTCCGGCGTTGTTGATGACGATGTCCAGCCTGCCAAAGGTATCGAGGGCTTGCTTGACAAGCCTCTCTCCTGCGGCGAAGTCGGAGACGCTGTCGTAGTTGGCCGCCGCCTGGCCGCCCGCCTTCTTGATCTCGTCCACTACCTCGTCCGCGGGGCCCTTAGCCTCGCCGCTCCCGTCGGCGCCCCCGCCGAAGTCGTTGACGATGACGATGGCGCCCTCACCGGCCAGCGCTAGGGCCTCGCCCCTGCCGATGCCCCGTCCGGCGCCCGTCACGATGGCAACCCTGCCCTTTAGTCTGTCGGCCACGGTATTCCTCCTTGCTCGAAGTGCGAGTGAGTTCCCTGCCTGTAGCAGGCGAGCCCCGCCCCCT
>DAOULP010000241.1:0-21554 GCA_034420175.1 Dehalococcoidia bacterium
ATGCTCGACCGTTCGAAGGAGAGGGTGGTCATCGCCGCATACCAGCCGCGGTTCTCCTCGCCCAGGAGATTGGCTGCGGGCACCCGCACGTCCTCGAAGTACGTCTCGTAGAAGCCGGCGCGCCCCGCCATGTTGACGATGGGCATGGTGGTAATACCCGGCGACCTCATGTCCACCAGCAGGTAGCTGATGCCGCGGTGCTTGGGCGCGTTGGGATCGGTGCGCACCAGCACATGGATCCACTCGCTGCGTGCGGCAGCGCTTGTCCAGGTCTTCTGCCCATTCACAACGTAATCGTCGCCGTCGCGGACCGCACGGCACTGGAGACTGGCCAGGTCGGAGCCCGCGTTCGGCTCGCTGAAGCCCTGGGACCAGACCACCTCCCCCTTGGCAATGGGGGGCAGAAATCGTTGCTTCTGCTCGTCGGTGCCGTGAACCATGATGCACGGCCCGACCATGTTGATTCCCTGCCCGTCGAGAATGGGCGCCCCCGCGTAAGCCATCTCATCCCGAAAGATGAGCTGAGTCATGTGCCCGACTTCCAGGCCGCCGTACTGCTTGGGCCAAGCCAGGGTGAGCCAGCCCCTCTGAACCAGCTTCTTCTCGAACTCCCGGCCAGCCTCCCAGGCCTCGGGGTCTTCGGGGTCCCATTCGGGCAGCGTCCATTCCCGCGCCAGAAACTCCTGAACCTCCTTGCGGAAGGCTTCCTCCTCCGCGCTGAACCTGAAGTCCATGAACCCATTCCCTCCTGCCCGGCGAGGCGGGCCAGCTAGTCGGCAAACGGGCGACACGAACCGCGGCGGCCGCCGCCGTTCCCGCTCAACTCTCCCCCCGAAAGAAAGCGCTGGCAAGGGCCGTTTGACCCTGTACAAGTGGGCCGTCGAGCTGACGACGCTGGATACGCGAGGAGCGGTGAGCCTCCAGGCCGGTGCCGTAGTACGTGAGGGGGGCCTCCATCAGGACCGGCATGCCGACCTTGCCCGGCGCAACCCACAACCACGACCCGCTGCCGAGGGCGCTAGAATCATCTACCGTTCCCTTTGCCCGGACACCCGGCCCTAGCCGCCCTGACCACTGTCCTCCACCGGCCCTCCGCACACCGCGTCATGCATGCCTCGCCTCCGGCCGCCACAAGGATGGCCCACTGGGAGGTATCCTGGCTTCGTGCGCGAAGGCAGGGGGCAACTGTCGAACCTCGATCAGCCTCGCGCTGACTGAGATGCACGAAATGCAATTCTGGATCGGGCCATTTGGACGAAGAGAACAGTACGTTTCGCCCTATGCATTGTGCTTCCCAAAGACTAGTTCACTAAGGAGCCGCTCGCGGCATCTTGCACGCGACAAGTGAGCAGTTGCCTGTCGGATCCCACAGTGTTCGTGCCTGATCGCCCCGTCAGGTTTGTCAACCGCCGACCTTACGACTCCAGGGAAGACGGTTCCAGGCGCGAACCAATCGCGCAGATGCTCTCTGGACGGGATCAGCACAGGCCGACAGCAGGCACTCAGGCGATCCCTTGCGCCTCCTCCGAGACGAGCGGCGACGGAGAAGGTGCAGGTAGAAAACGAGGAATCACTGAATTCCCCCTCGTTCATGGTTCTTTCATGCCGCGGGCTCAAGTCTTCACGCCGCTTTCATATCGGGCGGTTAGTATGATGTAGTCGAATGAGGTCATTCTGACCACAGTGCATTGGGTCACAGCTATCATTAGGAGGTGATAAGGAGACAGATGGCCAAGGCAAAACGCACTCCCATGCCAACAGGTGTACCCACACCCATCTCAGACGCCATGTTGCTTTACCAGGCCCAGACCAGCCTGCTCAAGCTGACTGAGCGGTCCCTTCTGGAGTCGGGGCTGAGCGCCCCCCAGATGATGCTGCTCGGTATGCTCTACTGGGACGGCCGGGCCCTCGTTCCGCGGCGCATGCGCAATACCCTAGTGGTGGAGGCACAGAGCCTCACCGGCCTGATCGACCGACTGGAAGAGCAGGGTCTGGCGAAGCGCCTCAGCCACCCCAAGGACCGCCGCAAGATCAGGGTGCAGATAACACCCAAGGGCCGCGAGAAGTACGAGGAGGCCGCGAAGCACACAGACCAGACGGCAGAGACGTACTTCAAGGCACTCCCGGCCAGCGAGCGGAACCAGCTCCGTGGCGCCCTGCTGAAGCTGCGGAGTGGAAGCTACCCACTCCTCGGCCTGCTGCACGAGGCCGCCTATCCTCCCGCAGGCTAGGCCCTGCCAGGGCTTGGCGGCAAGTCTCGAGGGCTCGGCTGCGACCCAACAGCCGAGCCCTCGTTCTGTGTGTTGGGCCCATCGATCCGGCCTTCTGCCTCCGATCGCCGTGGGCGGACGCGATGGCACACCGTAGCCTTCCCACACATTCTAAGAACATATGTCCCTGTCTGCCGTACGGGTTGCGAGGATAGAACAAGTTCGTCCGCTGTTTACTGGCACGAAGCCTGCTGCACGACTCCCTCCCCCACCCTCGCCATTCTGAACGGAGCGAGGATCTCCATTCCTCAGGTACCTTCGCGTGGCCCAGCGCGACGGAGCACGGCGGCCCCACGGCAGGCCCAACCGCGCCAGCCACTTGACATGCGTCTTCGCAGTGGTATACTAGCGGCAAGTGCAGCCGGCGGTTGCCGGCTGTCGTTGTTTTCTCGGAGCGAGCAGGCTGGCCAGAGACGGCTGGGGAGGGAGATGGCCATGTCGACTCGGCAATACGTCGACGACTCCGTCCGCGATGAACTCCTGAGCAGCATAGAAGAAGACCCCCTGAACCCCCAAACGACAGAGCGGGTCCGGGAGGCCATCGAAGCTGGCTGTGCCACAACCGACGTCGCCCGCACCATCTACGTAGGGCTCGAAGGTGTTCTCGCCACATACTGGGTGGCGCTGCAGGAGGGGAATCTGCAGGGCGACGACGGCGACTTCTACCGGGTCGTCGGCATGCGTAGATATGTCCGGACGTGCTACGAGGACGAGGGCCGCCTTGCGGAGTTCCTGACGAAGGAACCCGAGTTCTTTGAGATGCTCGGCCGGATGACCTCCTGGCAGCACTAGCTCATCACCAAGTCAAGCACGAAGGGAGGCCCGAGGTCGGGCCTCCCTTCATCTTCTCCGCGCCAGCCTCGTGCAACCGTAGGCCTCCTGCTGGGATCGTCATGAGCAGGCAAGGCCGGCCGCCTTCCGGCTCGGCTTGTCATGCCCAAGTCCTCCGTCCCGTTCGTTGACAGACAGGCTATACTTAGATCGGAGGTACCATGCCACGTCGCTTGCGCCTGGCACGATGGCTCCTCCCCCAGCTCGCCAACAGAGCATTGGAACACGGCGTGCCCCTTCACCATGCGCCGCGCGGTTCAAGGGAGCATCCCGACGTAACCGTCACCGAGCCACGAAGGGCCGAGCCACAACGGCCCGGTTTCCGGGCGTCGGATCCGCTCGCCTTGTCAGATGCCCAACCCGCGGGGATACAGACCCCAGCGGCATCACCCCATGGACACGAGGGCAATAGGAGGTGTGCTGATCATGGCAGAGGGGCAGCAAGACCTGAGTCAGGCTCTGGCGAAGCTGAAGCAGGAGGTGGCGTCTCTCAAGGATAGGGCGACGGTTGTCGAAACGACAGAGAGGATCTGCAACCCGGCGCCTCTCGGTCTGGCCGCTTTCGGGCTCACGACTCTGGTACTCAATGCGTTCAATGCGGGTCTCGTTGACAAGGCGAGCGAGGGCCTGGTTTGGCCTTTGGGCATCTTCTTCGGCGGCCTCGCCCAGTTCGCCGCCGGCATGTGGGAGGCGAAGAAGAACAACACATTCGGCTTCACCGCGTTCAGCTCCTTCGGCGCCTTCTGGATGTTCCTGGCGCTGACCAAGATCCTCCAGAACACGGGAACCATAGAACAAGTCCAGCCGGAAGGTTCATCACTCTTCCTCGTTTCCTGGGGCCTTTTCACCGCCTACATGACGGTGGCCACACTCAAGATCTCGCGAGCGGTACAGGCTGTCTTTGTGACCCTGACCATCCTCTTCTTCCTGCTGGCCATCGGCGCCCACGACGAGACCTGGGAGAAGATCGCAGGCTGGGAGGGGATGATCTGCGCCGGCACAGCACTCTACGCTTCCTTCGCAATAGTGGTGAACGAGACCTGGGGGCGACAGGTGCTGCCGGTCGGTGCCGCCAGGTAGGCTGCGACGAGTCACGCACGACGGTTCGCGCCGGAGCCCGATGGCATCTGAGGACCGTGAGAGAGCCTTCGCAGGTGAGGCTCTCTCGCTCACAGCCGCCGCGACGCTGACCGGCGGACCACGGTGTGAGTGTCGCGCGTGCGGGCCGTATGCAACGTAGAGACGGTTGAGGCCGCGGCGAGGGATGTGTGACTTCCCACCCGCGGCCTCGGTACAGCACTCGCTTCGAGCTGCCTGTGGTCTCCTGCGGCCGCTCTAGATCTGGCGCTTCAGCTCGTCGTAGGCAGACTTCACCTGGTCCACGGACGCGCCGTCCTCCAGGGTGGTCACGTCGCCGATCGGTGACTCGCTGGCCACTGCCCGGAGAACGCGACGCATGATCTTGCCACTGCGGGTCTTGGGCAGCTTCTCGACGAAGAAGACCTGCTCGGGCGTGGCCACCGGTCCCACAACCTTGCGAATGTGCTGGCCAAGCTGCTTCGCCAGCTCCGGTGAGGCCTCGTAGCCGTCGCGCAGGATGGCGAAGATGACGATCGCCTCACCCTTGATTGGGTCGGGCCGGCTGGCAGCCGCCGCCTCTGCCACCGCCGGGAAGGAGATGGCCGCATTCTCCACCTCCAGAGTGCCCAGACGATGCCCGGCGACCTTCAGCACCTCGTCGGCCCGGCCCAGGATCCAGAAGTAGCCCTCCTCGTCTTTGACGGCGTAGTCCCCTGTGTAGTACTGGTTCGGAAAGCGGTTCCAGTAGGTCTCCTTGTAGCGCTCGGGGTCGCCGTAGAGGGTGACCAGCATACCGGGCCAGGGCTTGCGGATGACCAGGAGACCCCTCTCGCCGGGGGCGGCTTCCTCGCCCTTTTCGTTGAGCACCGCGGCGTCGACTCCCGGCAGGGGAAAGCCGCAGGAGCCCGGCTTCAGCGGCAGGAGCTCGATACCGGGGGCGGGTGAGATCATGATGCCGCCCGTCTCCGTTTGCCACCAGGTGTCCACGATGGGGCACCGCTCACCGCCGATGTGCTTGTAGTACCAGAGCCAGGCCTCTGGGTTGATCGGCTCACCCACCGTGCCCAGCAGCTCCAGACTGCTCAGATCGTGCTGCTCGGGCCACTTCTCCCCGTGCTGCATGAACATCCGGATGGCGGTGGGCGACGTGTAGAAGGTGGTCACGCCATAGGTCTCGATGATCTCCCACCAGCGGTCAAGCGCCGGGTAGTCAGGCGCTCCCTCGTACAGTACGATCGCCGCCCCATGGGCCAGGGGCGCGTAGACGATAGAGCTGTGCCCGGTCACCCATCCCACGTCCGCGGTGCACCAGTAGACGGACTCCTCCTTGATGTTGAAGACCCACTGGTAGGCCGAGTGGTTCCAGACCAGATAGCCACCCGTGCTGTGGACAATGCCCTTGGGCTTGCCCGTGGTGCCCGAGGTGTAGAGAACGTACAGAGGGTGGCTGGCCTCCACAGGAACCGGCTCTACATACGAATCCACGTCCTCCAGCGCTTCGTGCAGCCAGACGTCGCGCCCCGCCTTCATGTTGACCTCGCGCCCGACGCGCTTCACCACGATCACCTTCTCCACCGAAGGTGTCATGGTCAGCATCTCGTCCACCGTCTCCTTGAGGGGCAGCACTGAGCCCCGACGATACCCGCCGTCGGCTGTGACGACCATCCGTGCCCCGATGTCGTTCACCCGGTCGGCCACGGCCTGGGCGCTGAATCCCGAGAAGACGACCGTGTGAGTGGCCCCGATCCGCCCGGCGGCCAGCATGAAGATGACCAGCTCCGGGATCATCGGCAGGTAGAAGGCGATCCGGTCGCCCTTGCGGATGCCCATCTTCAGCAGGGCGGAGGCGAAGCGGTTCACCTCGCGGTACAGGGTTGAGTAGCTGAGCACCCGCGTGTCACCGGGCTCTCCCTCCCAGTACATCGCCACCTTACTCTTGCGCCACGTCTTCACGTGGCGGTCGACGCAGATCTGGCTGGCGTTCAGCTCCCCATTCACGAACCATTTGCTGAACGGAATGGACCAATCCAGCACCCGGTCCCAGCCCCGGGACCAGTCCAGTTTCCGGGCCTCCTCCTCCCAGAAGGCCTCAGGATCCCTCAGCGACCGTTCGTGTACCTCGAAGTATCTCTTCAGGGGCCAGTACTTGTCTCCGCCGGTCATACTTTGCTGCGTCATGACAGACTACCCCCTTTCCATATCTAGTGTACCACCCTGCACAAGGGGAGCCTGTAGGGGAGCTTTGCGAGTGCCCGCCTCACGTTGCCGCTCTAGACGCCGTGCCTGCCCTACCTTTGTCCGGCCTCCAGGCGTTGCACCAGACGCATCAAGAAGGGCGGCTTCACCACCGTCTCCGTGCGATCCTGCCGGTCCATGTAGCGGAGGGTCGCCGTGACCGCTAGGTGTCGAAACGGCTCCGGAGGGAAGGCGACCGCCTCCTTCGCGACGAAGGCGAGGTCGGTGCGCTCCGTCTTCCTGTCCAGCACGAGGTCCCGCAGGATCTCGCCGCCGACGTAGGTGGGCGCCACGCCGTGACCGCAGTAGCCGATCCCGTAGTGGACCCGGCCGCCTTCCAGGGTGCCGAAGGTGGGCACGAATCGGGCCGTTATCCCTACCGGGCCACCCCAGGCGTGGGTGAACTTGACTCCGGCGAGCGTAGGGAACGTGCGGGCGAAGGAGGCGCGCAGGCGGGCGAACACCTTCTCGTCTTGATCGAACCGGGGTCCCATCCGGCTGCCGAAGTGATAGGGGAAGGCATCGCCGCCCCAAGCGATGCGGCCGTCGGTGGTGGGCCGGTAGTAGTGGAGCCCGCCGAGCCGGTCCTCGATCCCCTGGCGGCCCTTCCAGCCGATCGACTCCCACTGCTCTGAGGTCAGCGGCTCCGTGAGCACGATGTAAGTGTACAGGGGCACCACCCACTTGGCGATGTGCCGGAAGTGGACCGAGTAGGCGTTGGTCGCCAGCACGGCCTTGTCGGCCCGCAGGAGCCCACCGTCGGTCCTGACCTGCACCCCGCCATCGGCCGCGCCCACGTCTCGGACAGGCGTCCCCTCGTACAGAGCGACCCCCTTCTTGCGCACGGTCCGGGCCAGGCCCCAGGCCAGCTTGGCCGGGTTCAGGATGGCGCAGGCGCCCTCCTCGTGGGCGCAGCGGTAGGTGGGGCTGTGGACCATGTCGCGGACCGTCTGCCCATCCAGGAAGCGGATGTCCTGGATGCCCATCTCCTGCGCCGCCTTCACATCGTTCTCGATGATGGCGTCCTGCCAGGCGGTGGTCGAGGTAGTAATGATGCCGGTCTTCTCATAGTCACAGTCGACGCCGTTCTCTTTGGCGAACTGGCCGATTGCGTCGACCGCCGCCGCGACCGGCTTGTGCACAGCCAGTGCCTCCGTCGGCCCGAGCTGCTCCTTCAAATCGTGCAGGGACCGGCTCAGCAGGGTCATCGCGAAGCCGCCGTTGCGCCCGGAGGCGCCGTAGCCCGCCACCTCCTGCTCGAGTACGGCCACCTCCAGCGACGGTTGTTCCGTCTTGAGGTGATAGGCCGTCCAGAGCCCGGTGTAGCCTCCCCCTATGATCGCGACATCGGCGCGCCGCTCCCCCTCCAGGGGCGGCATCGGCTCGTAGGATGGCGCCACTTCGTGCCAGAAGGAGCGCGTACGATAGTGGGACTCCTGCGGTTGAGGCATCTCTTCACCTCCAACAGTGGGCTAGTTGCGCGCTGTGGCGCAGTGGACGGCTGCCGCCCGCTTCATGCGACTCGGGCGGCTCCGACGGGGTTCTGCAGCGCACCCCGCCTAGAACTCGTGGAAATCGGGCTGCCGCTTCTCCGTGAAGGCGCTCACCGCCTCCTTGAAGGTAGGACGCGCCATGGCGGCGTTGAACTCCACCATCTCCTGCTTCATCACCTCCATCAAGTCCGGCTGCGCCAGGCCCGACCAGGTCAGCCCCTTGATGGCCCGCAGAGACTCGGCGGGATTGAAGGCGATCTCGGCCGCCGTCTCCACCGCCGCGTCGAGAAGGCTGGCATGGGCGATTACGCGGTTCACCAGCCCGATGCGTCCCGCCTCCTCGCCGCTGATGATGCGACCGGACAGCATCAGCTCCAGCGCCTGGCTCAGGCCCACGATGTGAGTCAGGATGCGCGTGCTGGCCAGCTCCGGTATCACGCCGACGCGCACGAATCGCATCGACAGGCGCGCCTGGTCGGAGGCGATGCGGATGTCGCAGGGCAGCGTGATCGTCAGGCCGGCGCCGATGGACGGACCGTTGATGGCGGCAATGATGGGCTTGGAGCGCTGGACGAACTGCACCCAGTTCTCCACGCCGCGACCCAGCCGGTCCCGCTCCCCTTCGCCGCGCTCGCGGGCCTCGATGCCCCGCTTCCAGCCCCCGATGTCGGCCCCAGCGCAGAAGGCACGGCCGGCGCCCGTGAACACTACGGCGCCGATGCCGGGGTCCTGATTGAACGCCTCGATGGCCTCCCGCATCTCTCGGTCCATGGTGGTGGTCAGGGCGTTCAGCCGCTCTGGGCGGCTCAGCGTCACGATCCCGACCCGCCCCCGGGTCTCCGTGAGGATCTGTTCGTAGGCCACGGCATCACTTCCTTTCATCGAAGGCGTAATCCTAGGAGTGACGCTAGTTTACACGGCCAGTCACCCGGTCTCCACCCCCCACCCCAGAACCATAGAACCTTAGAACCTAGAACTAGGGCCATGTCACCAGGTCTCAAGGTCCCTGGGTTCCAGGGTCCGCATTGGAGCGGGGCGTTCAGATTTCGACTGCTTCTGCCTGGGGCTCTTCGACCAGGTCAATGTGTACCGCAGGGATGACGCGCTTCAGCCACCCGGGCAGCCACCAGTTCAGGTCGCCCAGGAGCTCCATGGCGGCTGGGACCAGCACCGTGCGGACGACGGTGGCGTCGATGAAGACGGCGACGGACATGCCGAGCCCGAAGAGCTTGAGGTCTCTGCTGTCACCCAGTACGAAGCTGAGGAACACGAAGACCATGACCGCGGCCGCGGCCGTGATCACTCGGGCGGTCACGGCCAGCCCGTCGGCCACCGCGAGCCCGTTGTTCCTAGTGCGGTCGTATTCCTCGCGAATGCGCGACAGGAGGAACACCTCATAGTCCATGGAGAGCCCGAACACAATGGCGTAGAGCATCAAGGGTGCCCAGGCCTCTATCGGGCCCTCTTTGCCCACCCCCACGAGGCCCTTTCCCCAGCCCCACTGGAACACCGCCACCAGGACGCCGTAGGCGGCGCCGATGGAGAGCAGGTTCATCACGACCGCCTTCAGCGGGAGAATCAAGCTTCGGAAGGCCATCAGCAGCAGCAGAAACGAAAGCACGAGGACGGAACCCATAACCACGGGCATCCTGTCAAAGGTGTAGCTGGCGAAGTCTTCGACGCCCGGCGTCGACCCCCCGACTTTGACGTCCAGCCCCGAGTCACCAACCGACAGAGGAACCACCTCGTCGCGCAGCCGGTGGACCAGGTCGGTGGTAGCCGCGTCCTGAGGCGACGTCGTGGGGAAGAGCTGGATGATCGCGGCATCCCCGGCCTGGTTCGCTTGCGGAGGAGTGGCGAAAGCGACGCCGACGGCCTGATTCAGGTCGTCCGACAGTCGCCGTAGCGCGTCGAGGTCGGCTGAGCCGTTGGGCAATTCGGCGGCCAGGAGGAAAGGGCCGTTGAAGCCGGGACCGAACCCCTCGGATAGCAGGTCGTAGGCGCGCCGGCTGGTGTCGGAAGTGGGCCGGTTCCCGGCGTCGCCGAAGCCGAAACGCATCGAGAACACCGGCAGGGCCAAGACCACCAGAAGGGACAGACTGACGACCAGGGCCGGCCACGGGTGACGCTGCACCACCCGGCTCCATCGATGCCACAGCGATTGGCGGCCGTTGGTGGTGCTCGTGTGGGCCCGGTGGGGCAGGCCGAATCTGTCGATGTTGTGGCCGACGAAGCCCAGCACGGCCGGAAGCAAGGAGACCGCCGCCAGCATGGTCATGAGCACCCCCAGCGACGCGCCGATGGCCAGGCTCCGCATGGGGGCTAAGTTCATGGCGAAAATGCCGAACAGGGAGATCACCACGGTGGTCCCAGCGAAGAGCACGGCACGCCCGGAAGTGTCCACGGCACGTGCAACAGCCCCTTCCGGCGACAGGCTGTCGCGCAGGCCCTCTCGGTAGCGGGTGACGATGAAGAGTGCGTAGTCGATGCCCACGCCGATGCCGAGCATGGCCGTCGTTTGGCCGGTGAACTGCGGCATGTCCAGAAGCCGACTGGCGAGCCCGACCAACGCAACCCCGCAGCCGATGCCGAAGAGCGCCGTGACCACGGGCAGACCCATCGCCAGCACAGAGCCAAAGGCGATCAGCAGTATGATCGCCGCGCCGGCCACGCCAATGATTTCACTTGCCGGCGCGCCGAAGTCGGCGAACATATCCCCACCGAGCTCAACCCGCAGGCCCGGCACACTCACTTCATCGCGATACTCCTTGATCTGGTCCGCCGCCGGCTGGTATTGCTCATGCGGGCGGCTGGAGAAGTTGATCTCGGCGTACGCGATCGTGCCGTCCTCGGCGATCTGACGAGCCCCCTCGACATCGTAGGGGCTCACCACGCTGATGCCCGCCACGTTCTCCTCAATCTTCCGAAACAGGTCCTCCATAGCCTGCCTCACGGCCGGGTCGTTCACGCCTGACTGGGCCTCGAACACGATCTCGCCCTGATCGCCCGACCGAGTAGAGAACCCGCGTTCCTTCAGGAGGTCTTGCGCCTCCTGGCTCTCGGAGTTCGGGATCTGGAAGTCGGTGCGCGACTGGCCGCCGGCCACGCGGGTCAGGCCGAACAGCCCGACCAGCAGGATAACCCATCCAACGACCACCAATCGCCGCCGCCGATAGCAGAACTGAGCAAGACGCTTGAACATGGGGATTTGCCTTTCTAGCGGGTCTCTTTGAGTGGCTGGAGTCTCTAAGCTACTCGAACCTTGGAACCTTGGAACCCAACGCAAGAGGAACCGGGAAGTGGAAACTGGGAACTAGACCGCGCCCAACCACCTAGTTCCGAGTTCCAGGTTCCAAGTCCCCCTCTCCATCACCCCACCTCTTTGAGCAGGCGCTCCACCTCCGCTGTGCGCTCCCGCAGCTCTGTCAGCTCTGACGTCATCCGGTCCAGGGCCTCGGTGGTCTGCCGCTGAACCGCCACGACCTCCTCGGCCATCTTGCGATAGGCTTCCTCGCGGGGCCCGGACATACGCGCCCTCAACACGCTGGCGATCTGCCAGACGGCGACAATCACCAGAAGACAGCCGAAAGCCACTCCCGTGACCGCAATCGCTGCCTCGGCCCCGGTTGTGTCGCACCCCGCCTGCAGCAGCACAGTCCCCCATTCCATCAGCGAACCTCCTCCGGTGATTCTCCCGGCCGCCCCGCGGCGGCGTCGTGTTGGGTCAACGTCTTCACGGCTTCGGCGATGGCGGCCGGCGTCAGTTCCAAAGCAAAGGGCACCACCTCGAAGTACTTCATCGCCTTGCCGTCCGCTGAGAGCTCCAGGGTGCCCGTCACCAGCCCCGCCGCCTCGAGTTGTCGCAGGTGCAGGTAGAGCAGGGGGCGGCTGATGCCGAGCTCTCGCGCGAGCTGGCTCACATAGTTGCGCCCGGGTGTCAGTGCCGCCATGATCCGCAGTCGATGCGGGTTGGCCAGGGCCGCCAGCATGCGCAGCAGTTCATCGCCCGAGAGGTTGGAGTCAGGGATGACGACCCTCCGGTAACATGTAAGGAAATCATTACATATGACATCTGATCCTGTCAATGCCTGGAACAGTGGAACAATGGAACAGCGGCTCTTTCGCCCTGTTCCACTGTTCCATTGCTCCGTTGTTGCCGGTTCTGGGTTCTGGGTTCTGGGTTCTACGCGCTATGATAGGGGCTGAACTCCTGTAGACGGCCGTACCGTGGTTGAGAGGGGGTAACACCCTTGGACACCTACACCTGTATCCGCACCAAGCGCGACACACGCGCCTACCAGGACACACACCTGCCGGACGACACGCTGCACCGCATCCTCCAGGCCGGCCGCATGGCGGGCAGCGCCAAGAACCTGCAGCCCTGCCGCTTCATCGTTCTGCGCGACGAGGCGCGCAAGAAGGAACTCGCGGCCTGCGGCCAGTTCGCCGCCTACATACCGACGGCGCCGGTGGTCGTGGCCATCGTCGTGCCCAACGACGGGCGGGAGCTCGACGCAGGGCGCAGCGCCCAGAACATGATGCTCGCCGCCTGGACCGAGGGCATCACCTCCTGCCCGGTGACGATGCACGACGTCGACTGCGCCCGCCGCGTCCTGGGCCTGCCGGATACGCATCGCGTGTCGATTGTCCTGCCCTTCGCCTACCCGGCGCCGTCCGAGTCTCGCCGCACGAGCCCCCGCCTTCCCCTCGACGAGCTGGTGCACCACGAGCGGTGGGAGGGTGGCCAATGACGCAGGGAAAGGACGCCGCCCGCCCTTCGACAGGCTCAGGACGAGCGGCTGCCGGATGCCCTCTGCTGTTGCACGGGTTCCCTCGGCAAGAGCCGAGCGCCGCTCATGGTTCGACAGGCTCGCCATGAGCGGACCACATGGGCAGGGCACGACCCTCATCTGTAGCTGGTGCGTTGTCGGTGGGTCTTGGTTTGGAGCAACTCCCGCGGACTGAAAGTCCGCGGCTTCCAGATTCGCCAACCATGCCGCCGACTTCAGTCGGCGGTACCATGAGATCTGTAGCCAATTCACCCACCAACCATGAACCAGTGACCCCTCATTCGGGGCGGTTGAGAACGCAGGAGCCATTCGATACACTGGAAGGTCGAGGCGGCACGCCGGAGGACCGCCTCGCGACTACGTGAAATGGCTGCCAATCAGGGAGGAGAGACCATGACCGCCAAGATATCCGAGGGCGTCCGCAAGCTGCTCGAGGCGCCGAACTTTGCCAACCTGGCCACACTGATGCCGGACGGATCGCCGCAGGTCACGCCCGTCTGGGTGGACTTCGACGGGACGCACGTCCTGGTCAACACGGCCGAGGCTCGGCAGAAGCCCCGTAACGTGCGCCGCGACCCGCGGGTCTCCATCTCGGTCTTCAACCACGAGAACCCCTACTCGTACGCCGAGGTGCGCGGGCGCGTGGTAGACATCACGGCTGAGGGCGCGGAGGAGCACATCGACCGCATGGCCAAGAAGTACATGGGCCGCGACACGTACCCCTACCGCGCCCCAGGCGAACGGCGCATCATCCTCAAGATCGCGCCCGAGCGCATCTTCACCATGGCGGTGGACTAGGCCCCGAAAGCAGGGAGGGCGACCCGACGGCCGCCCTCCTCACGTCCCCCTCAGGAGCGCGCTTTCAGTCCACCGAGCACGTAATCCAGGCATCCTCGAGGCGTGTATCGATGGCACCGCCGCCCTCTGCGAGCGTCGTCGTGCCGAAGGTGGCCTCGCCCGGCACCACGAGGTGGATGGCACTGACGCCGTCGCCGACGCACTGGAAGCGCACCGTGGCGATGACTCCCGTGGCAGACGTGGCGCCGGAGAGCAAAGCGGACCCGCCCGACGCCTGGTCGAGCGCGGCGTCTCCGTCACGGTCCCGCTGGACAACCTCGGCGTTGAGGGCCGTGCCGTCGAGTTCGTTGTACGCCCAACTGTCGAGGGTGGTATCGCTGTCCAGGTCAGCGGTAGGCAGCAGCGCCAGCACCCCGTCATCATAGCTGAGAGCGAACTGGTAGCCGCCGTAGGCCTTCCCGGCTGCGGTCATCAGTATGTCGATGTCAAAGGCCCCCCCGCTCTTTACGGCACGGGCGGAGTCCAGAGCACCGCCGGGCACCGCGTCCACAGCCATGGCGTTCGGAGCCGACGACAGGGCAGCGCCGTGGCCGCTCGGCCCCGACGCCGACCCATCGAGCATACCCGGTGGTCCGGGGCAGTCTATGGCGAAGGCCTGAGCCACCACAGCAAGAACGTCGCCGATATCGACGCTGCCGTTGGGTGGCCCCGCGGGGTCAAACCCGTGGGGTGTGGGCAGGTCACCAGCGCTCCGGTCATAGCGCCGCCCCGCGTCGTCGTCGTCCAGGCTGCCGTCCGGGTACATCACGGTCGGGCCTGTCCAGTCACCGTCCTTGAGGCTGTCATAGTCCACGCCGTTGGCGTTGGGCCCGCCGTCGTCATCGGCAAAGGCGTAGAACCCCACTGCCAGCACGTCACCTATGTCTATCACCCGGTTGCGCTCCCCGTTGGGCGTGGGGTCCGGATTGGCAGGGACAGGCACGTCATAGACGTCCCACGGGCTGAGCGGATTCGATCCGATGTTCACCTCGTACCCTTCGGGGCAGCCGTCGCCATCAGTGTCGAACATGTTCGGGTCGGTGCCGTAGAAGTTGACCTCGTCCTCGTCGCCGAGGCCATCCCAGTCCGAGTCCGGGTCATCGCACATCCAGCCAACCGGCTCACCTGTGGGGCCACGGACGTGAACCTCGCCATCGGCGTTGTTCTTATACATGTTGCCGCCCTGAAACCTCTGCCACCACCAGTGATATCCCAGGTAGTCAAACTCGTACTGCTCGGTGGTGGGGTAACCGAGGTAATCGAAGTACGGGAGGTCACCGCAGGAGCTGACGTACTTCTGCCAGAAGTCGCCGAACACGGGAACGGCGGTCAGGTTGTCTCCCTTCATTATGGCGCCGGCCCCAAATGTAGGATCGGGGCTGTCGAAGTCCTGAACCACCCCCGTGAAGGGAGGCTCGCTGTCCCAGCGGTGTACCCACCAGCAGGTGCCGTCGCCGCAGGGGTCCCAGGTCACTCCCATCCCATCGTAGCCGCCGTAGGACTGGAAGACCTGCGTGAAGCTCTCGTAGTGCGTGCTACCGAGAGGTGTTGTCTCATCGCAGGGCGGGCCGCAGGCGTCGCCGATGCCGGCGTTGTCGCTGGGGTAACTCTCCAGGTGTATGTCGCCCTCGTGTTCTGGATCGCCCTCGTCGTCAAAACCAGCGAGCGGGAATATCGAGATGTTCTCACCACTATAGGGCCCCGTGGACATCCCGAAGTGGAGGTGAGCGCCACAGCCCGGACACCCGGTCTCTCCGCTCAAGCCGATCAACTGGCCCTGAACGACATGGTCATCTACCTCCGGAATGGCACCGGGAAAGGCGAGGTGTAGGTAATAGACGTGGTACTGCAGGCCATCCTGCTCCTGAATAGCCACCATGTAGCCCGCCATGCCCTGCTCGGGTGGGATTAGCTCCTTGCGACTCACGACGCCCCGGGACGAGGCGGAGTGGATTGGGAAGCTGCCACCAACATCTATGTCGTGCTGGACCCACTTGGGTGGGGCGTGTTCGCCGTGAAAAGGCAAGGTGGTAATCGTATGCCACACTCCCGCACGCCAGGGCCATTTACGGTACTCGTCGACGTACGTGTTGTACGCCGAGGTGCTGTCTTGGAACAGCAGGGCATAGGAGTAGGCAAGGCGAGCGGGACCCAGGGCGACCATCAGTAAGAGAAAGAGTTTGCGCATGCTGATCTCACCTCAGCAGAAGTTGCCAGGCCCCTGCCCATCAGGGGATGACCTCCAGGGTGGCCAGTATCTGAGATACTACGTCCTGATAGCGGTCCATCACCTCATTCCTGCCAGACACACTGATGGCGAGTCCTGTCAAGAATGACCCTCCTTCGGGGGTGGGAAGCGGCTGGCCGCCCAGACCCACCGGCGGCGTTGCGCCGGGCAGCGGCACGAAGGCGTACTGGGCAGTCCAGGCACCGGAAGGGCCGGGGATTATGTCATCCAAGGAGGGCACCCGGTCGAACTTGTATTCGCAGACGGCCGCGGGCAGCCCGGCGAGAATGCCGCCCGGCTCCGCCTGACAGCCACCGCCTATGGTCATATCTGACCGGACGGGAAACAACACGATGGTGAGGAAGTCAGCGTCTTCATCCACGGGCCTGTCAGCAGCCTTGCCCACCGGGCGTGGGAATGCCTCAGGATTGTAGATGTAGGCCCAATCATAGTGCAGCACCACATCAACCGCCGCCTCGCCGTTGCTTGGGTCAGGGACGCCCCAGCCCGGGGGAACACATACGCTGTAGTTGGCCATGTCGTCGCTGATCATTCCCCACTGATCGGGGCAGGACGCTCTCTCCGGAAAGGCGAAACCCGGCGGTACTGTGGGGATCACGACGGCATGACTTGAGGGCTCCTGCCTAGTTGGCCCCGGCGTCATGGATGTGGTAGTGGGCTCGACTGGGTTGGCTGTCACCACCGTTGCCGCCGCGTCAGCGGCATGTGTCGCCAGCGGCATTGGCGTCGGGGTGGCTGCGGGTTGGGCGGCGGCCCGCCCATCGGTCTCACCCCCCATCAGGGCCAGCACCAGCACCACGCCGACCGCTCCCACGACCACCGCGCCCGCAAACGCCAAAGCCCACTTGAGGTTGAACGCTCTCAGGTTCATCAGGCCTACCTCCCTATCGACTCCGGGCAGCTATCGAAGCCGGGAGCCGGCAGCACCCTAAGGAGTGCTCCTGCCGGTTCTCACTCCGCGCCCGCGCTGCACGTTTGGCGGTAACTTGCCACTCTGATTATCGGCAGGTCGACTCAGTCTATGACCGCCGCCTCTCGTGTCAATGTCTTTCTGGTGAACGTCGTCCGCTAGGGCTGGCCTTCCAGCGTGTCCAGGATCTGCATTATGACATCCTGGTAGTGGACGAACGCCTCACTCCTGCCTTCAAACACGATACCCAGGCCAAAGAAGTACCCCCCCTCCGGAGTCGGAAGGCCGCTGCGTTTGAGGCTCGGCTGTCCCTCTGTGGTCGGCAGCGGGACGACGACGAAGAGCCTCTTCCATCGGCCAGCCGGGTCCGGCATTGCCACAGCCGACGGGGTCCCGGCCGGCATGTCGAGTCGGTTCTCGCATCTTTCGCTCGGCAGGACTCCCGCGAGGCCGGAGGGCTCCGCCGAGCACGTCATGTGGATAGTGTCCTGCTGGTCAGCCCAGAAGGGCAACAACTGCATATAGATGATGTTCTTCTCCGAATCCCGTATGAGGTCTCTGTATCCCTTCTCCTCCGACGCTACGTACGGATAGGGGAAAGCCTCGGGGCTGAGAATGGCCGCGCTTTCCCAGTGCATGATTGTGCGCGTGCTGGGCTCGCTGGAACCTGGGTCCAGGAAGCCCCAGCCCGGCGGGAGGCAGAAACTGTAGCTCGCCTCGTCGTCGCTCAGGCGCCGCCAGCCCTCGGGGCAGGGGCGTTTCTCAGGCAGAGTAAAGTCGGGCGGGACGGTGGGGACGCGCACGGGGTAGGTCGGGAAGGGCAGCCCCGTGGTCCCGGACGTCGCCGTCGCTTCCGTCACACCCGTTGGCGCAGGCGGGTGCGTGGCCCGAGGCATTGGCGTCGGGGTGGCTGCAGGCTGGGCGGTGGCCTGCTCATCCCCACCACCGCCCATCAGGGTCAGCACCAGCACCACGCCGACCGCTCCCACCACCACCGCGCCCGCAAACGCCAGGGTCCATTTGGGGTTGAACGCCTTCAGGTTCATCAAGCCTACCTCCCGACCGGCTCCGGGCAGCTACCGAAGCCGGAGGCCGGCATCACGACCAGGGCGTGCTCCTGCCGGTTCCTACGCCATGCCGTGCGTTTGCTGGCGACTTGTCACTCTGATTATCGGCAGGTCCACTCAGTCCGTGACCGCCGCTCCTCGTGTCAATGTCTTTCCGGTGAACTTCGTCCCCACGGAAGCAGAGCCCGGCACCACGCGGGGGCGTGCCCAGAGCCGTGGGCGGCCGAATTCGGTGCGCTCGACGGGATGGGTGGCACCGGCTCCACGGCAGCGTGTGGTATAGTCGGCGGCAAGACGGAACCGGTCCCGCAGCACCCGCTGACCGTGATGTGTAGCCATAAGAAGAAGAAGGGTGGAAGACCGTGGAGCTGAACCGAGCCCAGCAGTTCTTGGCCCAGGGTTACGTCTGATCTGAGGCCGTTCTCCTGGCCGTGTGCCAGGACCTCGAAATAGAGAACGAGATCATACCCCGAATCGGCAGCGGCTTCGCCGGCGGGATGGGCAACACGGGCGCCGTCTGCGGCGCTGTCGTCGGTGCCGTGATGGCCATCGGCCTCAAGCAGGGGCGGGACGCACCCACGCAGGACATGGCGGCGGGCCTGGCTAGCTTGAAGGTGGTGGAGGACTTCCGTCGCCGCTTCGAGGCCGAGATGGACACCATCATCTGTCGTGATCTCACGGGGACGGACCTGACCACCGAGGAGGGGATCAAGCAGTTCATGAGCTCTGACAAGCCCATGACGGTCTGCCTGCCCTCGGTCGGCACAGCCTACCGGCTGGTGACGGACATCCTGAAGGAAACCTCGTAGACAGTCGCTCGTATGCGAGCAGCCGCTGGCCGCGGCTGAGGCCGTAATCCCCCACGGAACCAGACGGCGAGCCGTTGTTGCTTCCTAGGTTCGCTTCCGCCCCAGGTACAGCGAAGCGATGACGAGCACGACCCCAAGACCTCCCAGGTTTCCGGCAAACGCCACCCACCCCGACAAGCCCGATGATGGGCCTGGCCCGCCGCCAGTGGCGGGCAGCTTCCGAGGCGGGTGCCCTGCCGCAGGCGTGGTTGTTGCGAAGCTGTACCGCACCGCAGCGAGAGGATGTGGCGGGCCGGGAGGCGTCGGAGTTGGGTGGACGGCAGGGAAGGCACCCACGACCAGCTCCCTGCCCGAGCTGTATTGGGCGATCAAGCCGGCTGTGCCGCAGCCAAGCTCACCGAAGCTGAAGCGCGCCGCCAAGCGGCCGTCGGCACCCGTCACGGCAGAAGCCAACGGCCCCAGCCCGAACTCCCCCGAAACCGAGGCAAGCTGCAGCACGACCTCCAGTCCCGGCTCGAATCCGCTCCCCGTCACCTCCACCGTGCCGTCACACGGCCCGGTTGCCGGTAGGATCTGTAGGGTCTCCGTGGGGACGTGTGGCACTGTCGTAGTGTAGGTGTATTGAGCCGTCGCGATGATGTCAGGGATACGGTCGCCAGGTCGCAGAGACGCCTCGGACAACGTAGCAGCGATGACGAGGTGGCCGCTGGGCTGCTCGGTCTCGCTATCCAGAGCCGCTGCCTCGCAGCCACCCTGCCGCAGCCCCACCCACTGACTGAAGCTGCCGTCCGGGTCCACAGACGCCCGGCTCAGGCTGCCAGCGTGGACGTCCGCAGTGCCCGGCTGGACAAGATACAGCCACACCTGGTCCTGGAAGGGACCGCTCGGTACGGGGAACCCCCTGCCCGTCACCTGCACCGGCGCGTCGCACGGGCCACTGGGCGGCAGCAGCTCGATGGTGGGCTCGGGTTGGGCTTGAATCCGGCCGGGAATCCCCAGCGCCAGCGCGGCACTCGCTAGCACAGCTAGCAGCGCGGCTGCTATCTGTAGAAGAGACCAACGGGAGTGCCCTGAACACGTCATGACATCGTACCTCCGCTGGAAGCATACGCGGGCCGTGCCCGTTGTCAAGAGGGCGGACGCATGACAGCAACAGAGCCGGCCTCAGGGCCGGCTCCGCTGGGTCTGCGGTGAGATCGTCTACCTTGGACGGCTGCTTCCGCGCTCGATCATCGTGGGACTCCTGATGGCGAGCGCTAGTCCCCTACCTTGTCGATCGTTCCGCCGCCGGACGTGCTCACGTCGCCTAGGGCGGGGTCGCCGAGGTACCGGAGTCGCGAGGCACCGCTGACATCGACGGGGTCGATGCGCTCCTGCACGTTGATCGTCGCCTCGCTGGCGCCGCTGAGGTCGACCTCGGCCGTGTCGACAGCGAAGTCCTCCAGGTCCAGCGTGCTGGCGCCGGACCCTATGATGCTCATCTCGGCGGCCGAGCCCTCCAGTGCAACCCTGCTGGCGCCGGACGCCTCGAGATCGACGCTGCCCGCCTCAAGGTCACCGTCCAGCGTGCTGGCACCCGACAGCTCGAGGTCAACCGGGTCGGTCGTGGCAAAGCCGGACAGGCTCACCCTGGAAGCGCCGCTCAGCGTCAGGCGCTCGAGCGCGGGCATCGTGACGCTGGCCTCCAGGGTCGGGTTCCTGAGCCGCGACGCCCGCTTGAGCCGTATTCTCAACGCATCGCCCACCTTCGACACATCGAGCAGATCGAGCACGTCGTCATCGACCCGCACGGTCACACTGAACGAGTCCGACTCCGTGACGTCGACGACGAAGGCGTTCTCCACCTCAACCGCCGTGAAGTCGGCCAGGTCCATCTCTTGGGTGACGACGTTCCCGGGGCCTTCCGCCCCGTCGGAGGGAGTCATCTCGGAGACCTCCGTTTCAGACGCCGCCGTCGTCGGCGCCGATACCTCCTCGTCCTCATCGTCGCCGCACGCCGCCAGTCCCAACGTCAGCGCCAGCACCGCGACAAGAATCATGCATAGCGGCCATCGGAACATCACAACCTCCTTGCCATGCGCCATGCCTCAAGAGCACCGCTCGTGTGGGGGTGCGACGCGGTCTCTAGGGTGACCCCCCGTTTCCGGCGGCTGGGACCGAGGCCGCGAAAGGCAACTCAGAACCGCTGAGCGCCATCACAAAGGCCCCCGCAGCCTGCTGACCGTCGAAGTTGCCCGACCAGTTGATCGGGCCACTGCCTGGGTTGAATCGCAGCAGATCACACCCGGACAGCACTTCGACTGACGTGGAGAACGTGGCCGTACCATTGAGTACCTGACCGTCATGCGTCCCCTGCAGCATCCCCTCGTCTGCGCTATACGACCTTATGTAGTTGCAGTCCTCCTGTTCGGGGCCCATTGTCCGCACCACCCTGGCCGCGATTGAGAATTCGCCGGTCACTTCGCCGCCTCCCACAGGGAAGCGGAGAACGACCTCGTTGGATTCGATACCGCCGATGGATTCGGAGGGAAGGGCGCCTGGACCTCCGAGCATGAGCTCCACAACGGATGCTGAGTCGAAACTGCCTCTGACTTCCACCAACTCGACATCGGAGGCTGAGTCCGGGCCTGGAGCGCCGCTCACTCCCGCGGTCCCGCAATCCTGCTCTGTGACACCGTGGGCGGCCGCCAGTTCCTCCAAGTTGCGACCCGCAACCTGCCGGTGAAGCTCACGCCCTAGATCCACACCCTGGAGGTCAACGAGGTACTCCTTCATGTCTGAGAATATGGTGCCAGACACGATGGCCTCCTCGGCCGTCACAAGCACCTCGGGATTCAGGATGGTCTCGCCCAGGAGGCCCACCCCCTGCTCACGCCAGTATTCCGAGGCGAAGGTGTAGAGGGCTACGCCAAACAGGTGATAGCGGGCGCCCGTCTCGTCGCCTCCGTCCCCCCGGTAGTCCTGAAGCGGCCCTTGAATGCTGA
>DAOULP010000242.1:0-9836 GCA_034420175.1 Dehalococcoidia bacterium
GTGCTTCGACGAGCTCAGCATGCTATATGCCCTGCCTGCTTCGTTGGCACCCCGCAATCTGTGTCTATCTGTGCCGGTCTGTGGCTAACCTGAGGCCGCCATGCCCTTTGTGACCACCGGCGACATCGAGACCTACTACGAGGACGAGAGCCGAGGGCCGCCCTCCGCCCGTCCGGAGACGCCCGTCATCCTCATCCACGGCCACAGCGCCGACCTGCGCCTCTGGGAGCCACAGATCGACCCGCTCTTGGACGCCGGCCATCGCGTCGTCCGCTACGATGTGCGGGGCCACGGCCGCAGCTCCTCGCCGCCGACGGGTTACGGCTGGCAGCACTACGTGGGCGACCTGCGAGGGCTGCTGGACCACCTGTCGATAGGGCGGGCGCACCTGGCGGGCATCTCGATGGGCGGCGGCATCGCCCTCCAGTTCGCGCTGGAGGCGCCGGGGCGCGTGGCCTCGCTGGCCCTGCTGGACTCGTCGCTGCCCGGCTTCAGCTACTCGCCGGAGTTCGAGGAGGACATCGAGCGGCTGCGCGATGCGGTGCGGGCCGAGGGGCCGCGGGCGGCGATGGCCCGCCTCTGGCTCACCCACTGCCTCTTCGACGGCGTACGCCGCCACCCGGAGCGCTTCGCCGCCCTCGAGCGCATGGTTCTCGACTACCCGGCGGCCGACTACCTGGACGAGGCGGAGTACCCGCCGCCGGAGCCGCCTCCCATCGAGCGCCTGCACGAGATCCGGGCGCCGGCGCTGGTCGTCGTCGGCGAGCGAGACCTGCCCGACTTCCTGATCATCGCCGACATCCTGGCCGAGAACCTGTCGCGGGCGCGCAAAGTGGTCGTCGCCGACGCCGGGCACCTGCCCAACCTGGAGCGCCCCGAGGAGGTCAACGCCGCCCTCCGCTCCTTCCTGTCCACCGTCGAGGGCGAGGCCGGGTAGCGCCCTAGCCGGCCTGCCCACGTCGGCCCCCGATGCGCTACACTGGGCCCACCACCAAGGGAGGTTCACCCAGAATGGACGTATTCGAGGCCATCGGCACGCTGCGCGCAATGCGCCGCCTCAAGCCAGACCCCGTCTCCGACGAGGACCTGTGGAAGATCCTCGACGCCGCCATCAAGGCGCCCAGCGGCGGCAACCGCCAGCCCTGGAACTTCATAGTCGTGCGCGACCCGGATACCAAGCGCAAGCTCGGCGAGTACTACCTCGATACCTGGAACAAGGCCTATGTGGCCGGGGCCGGCCAGGCCATGGAGTCCGACGCCCGCTCGGCGCGCAACTATCGCTCGGCCGAGCACCTGGCGCACCATCTGGCCGAGGCGCCCGTCCTGATCATCGCCACCATCCGCAAAGATGGCCTGAACGTGGGCGCCCTGGCCGGCGGGTCCATCTACCCGGCCATCCAGAACCTCATGCTGGCGGCGCGCGCCCTCGGTCTGGGCACCACCCTCACGACGCTCCACAAGCTCCACGAGGACGAGGTCAAGGCGCTCCTCGGCATCCCCGAGCCGGTCGAAACGATGGCCCTCATACCCCTCGGCCGGCCGGAGGGGCGGTTCGGCACGCCCACGCGCCTGCCCGTCGAGAAGGTGGTCTACTGGGAGAAGTGGGGCGAGCGACAGCAACGCTGAGGGGGCCTGCGCCCACCCACTGATTGCCCGCCGGTCCGCCAGCGCTCACTGCTCGCCGCAGGCCGGGTCTACCCACCCTCCAACACCAAGAATTCCATCCAAATTCCCCGCCAGACCCCCTTGACAAGGTTCCAGCCTGGTGCTATCGTAGGGTGGAAGATGCGAATAGTCGAATATTAGAGGACACACCGATGCGTGGGATGACCAATGCGATATACGAACTACACTCCCGGATCCTGAAGACGGTGGCCCAGCCCAAGCGGCTCATGATCCTGGACCACCTCCACTCCGGCGAAAGGTCCGTGCACGAGCTCGCCGAGCTTCTGGGCCTCTCCCAGTCCAACGTGTCACAGCACCTCGCCGCGCTGCGGGGCCAGGACCTCGTTGCGACGCGCCGCGATGGGAATACCGTCTACTACTCGCTTATGGACCCGCGGATAGTCCAGGCGTGCGACCTCTTCCATGAGTTCCTCGCCGATCGCATCAAGCAGAACCAGGCGTTTGCCAGGCAGTTCCCCCGCTTGCGTCCGTTGCGCGTCGCCGCGCCGAGCCTCGGTGGCAGGGCAGCCGGCGCGTAAGGGAAGGCGGGCAATCGACAGGAGGCATCAAACGATGAGCGTCAACGGCAAGCCTCGAGTGGTAGTTCTGGGCGGCGGCTTCGCTGGCCTGGAGTCGGCATTCTACCTGGGCTCGCGCCTGCGCGACAGCGCCCATGTCACGCTGGTCTCCGACCAGGACCACTTCCTCTACAAGCCCAATACCATCTACATCCCCTTCGGCCTCGAGCCGGAGAAGCTCCACATTGACCTCCTCCGGCCCACGAAGCAGCGGGGAATCGAGTTCGTCCAGGGCAGTGCACACGAGATCGACCCCGAAACCAGAAGCGTGCGCGTGGACGATCAGCGCCTGTCCTATGACTTCCTGGTGGTCGCCACGGGCGCGGGCATGCGGCCGGCCGAGATCCCCGGCCTGGCCGAGAACGCCCTCACCGTCTGGACCGAGGCGGAGATGCTGAGGCTGCGGCAGGCCTTCGAGGAGCTCGTCAGCGCCTCTGGGCCGGGCGACCGCAGGCGGGTTCTCTTCCTCATCCCGCCGAACAATAAGTGCGCCGGCCCCCTATACGAGATGGTCATGATGCTGGAGACGTGGCTGCGACGGAAGAAGGTTCGCCGCTACGTCGACATCACTTGGACGACCGTCGAGAAGGGCTACATCCAAGTCTTCGGACCGCGACTGAACGAGCTCGTCGAGAGTGAGTTCGAGCGGCGTGGCATCGATGGCCGGAGGGAGCACGTCGTCTCGGAGGTCCGGCCGAACGAGGCCATCTACGAGAACGGCGAGCGGCTGCCCTACGATCTCCTGATCTCGTTCCCGCCCTACGTGACTGGGAGCCGCTACCCCTCGCTTCCCGCCGACGACCGGGGCTTCGTGCAGACGGAGTTCGAGACGCGACAGGTAGTGGGCCACCCGGAGATCTACGCCGTTGGCGACACCGCCGACTTCCCCGTCAAGCAGGCCTTCCTGGCCTTCCTGCAGGCGGACACGGCCGCTGAGCACCTGACCACGCAGATCCTGGGCAGCAACGGCTTCAAGCCCTTCGACCCCACCAGCATGTGCATCATGGAGATGTTTGACAAGGCTACCTTCGCTCAGGTACCCCTCCGGCTCACCGGGCGCCCCGACCTTCCTGTCGAGGTCCGGCCGGAGGACATCGACCGCTACAAGGTGGGCACGTCCTCGGCTTGGCGGCTGGGGAAGAACCTGCTGGGGCTCTACCTTCCCTACCGCTTCAACGCGGGCAACCCCTTCCACGCCGGTGCACCCTGGAAGGGGATGGAGGCAGGTCTGAAGGTCATGTCCCGGGTGCTGGCGAAGTAGACGCGACCACTTGGCGCAGCCCCGTCAGGCGCAGCGAACGGTCCTCGTTCGCTGCGCCTTTGCGTTCCCTTTTGCCGCCGCTTGTCGCTCCCGTGGCAGGAACTGAGCGACGTCAGGCCGCGCCGGGCGCTCCTGGCGCAATGCCCTGAACCACGACCGGAAGCCACATGGTTGCGCTTCTGTTCCCTTGACACAGATGGTAGACTTGGGACGGTCGGCATCCTGTGCGGGTGTCCCTAGCACGGATGGGTGCCTTGTGTGTCCGGCCGTTGCCGCTGGGTGTGCAGTCAAGGGCAGTGGACGGCGCGGCTCACGCGTGGCCGCACCGTTGCTCCGGGGGTTGGCGACGAAGCCACGACTGCTATCGACGCTGGTTTGGGCCGCCCTAGCAGCTCTCGTGGGAGGACTCGCCGCCGCCCAGCTCAGCGTCATTGCCACCGTGCGGGTAGGGCTCCAGCTCTGGGGCGTCGCCGTCAACCCCACGACGAACCGGATCTACGTGGTGAAGCGCGGCGGCCACGGCGTCTCGGTCATCGATGGGGCCACCAACATCGTGGTGGCCGCGATCTTCGTGGAACGCGAGCCTCAGTGCGTCGCTGTCAACCCCGACACCAACCTCATCTACGTGACGAACTCCTTCAGCGGCACCGTCTCGGTGATCGACGGGGCCACGGACACAGTGACGGCGACCGTACCCGTGGGGACTGGACCCCATGGCGTGGCCGCCAACCCAACCACCAATCGGGTCTATGTGGTCAACAGCGAGAGCAACGACCTCTCAGTCATCGACGGGGTCACCAACGCCATCGTCGCGACTGTGCCCATAGGATTCGAGCCGCGGGGCGTCGCTGTCAACCCCAGCACCAACCGCATCTACGTGGCCAACAACTTCAGTGGCACCGTCTCGGTCATCGATGGGACTACAGATGAAGTGACGGCCAGCGTGGCCGTGGGCGCCAAGCCCGATGGCGTGGCCGTGAACCCCGCCAGCGACCGCATCTACGTGGCCAACCACGGCAGCAACGACCTGTCCGTCATTGACGGAGCCACCAACGAGGTCCGCGCCGTCGTGCCCGTGGGCGCCGGGCCGCTGGGGGTGGCGGTGAACCCCACCACCAACCACATCTACGTGGCCAACTCCTTTAGCGGCACCCTCTCGGTCGTCAACGGGGTCGCCAACACAGAGGTGAGTGCCAACCCCGTGGGACTTTTCCCCTCGGGCGTGGCCGCCAACCCAACCACCAACCGCGTCTACGTCGCCAACTCCGCGGACGACACGGTGTCCATCATCGAGGACGCACCGGCCTGACCGCCGGCGGGGCCGCCTTCCGCCGCCGACGCCCCGAGGGGGCCCCGGCACCCGCCCAGTTCGACCTCGAATGCTCCCAGCAGTCGGAGGGTACAACCGTGGAGACGAGAGCTATCATGGCATGGAGCGGGGGCAAGGATAGCGCCCTCGCTCTGCGGGCGCTCCAGCGCTCCCGCGCCTGGCGAATCGAGACGCTGCTCACGACCGTGACCGAGGACTACGACCGGGTGAGCATGCACGGCGTTCGGAGCGCGCTCTTGGAGGCACAGGCTTCGTCGCTTGGCCTGGACCTGCTGCGGGTCTACATCCCCCGCGATTCGTCCAACGAGACCTACGATGAGCGGATGCTCTCGGCCCTGCTCGACTGCAAGAGGAACGGCACGGATCATGTTGTCTTCGGCGACATCTTCCTCCAAGACGTACGCCGGTACCGCGAGGAAAGGCTGGCACAGGTATCGATGCGCGCAGTCTTCCCCCTCTGGGACATGGACACCGGGCGGCTCGCACACGACTTCATCCGTGAGGGCTTCAGGGCCGTCGTCACCTGTGTGGACCTCCGAGTTCTGGATCCCTCCTTCGTCGGTAGGGAGTTAGACGAATCGTTTCTGGCCGACCTGCCGCCCGCCGTCGATCCTTGCGGCGAGAACGGCGAGTTCCACTCCTTCGTGTACGATGGGCCCAACTTCCAGCGGCCCCTGCGTCTGGAGATCGGGGAGCGCGTCGAGAGGACAGGGTTTCTCTTCGCCGACATCACACCAAACAGCGCCGCCTAGACCGTCACAATCTCCACTGAGTCTCAGCGCGGCCTGGAGCCCGCCACCTCCTGATCTCACACCTGGGTGACCAAAGACGTTGGGTGGCCTGCGCAGCATTCCCCTCCGACCCTCTTGACAGCGCGTGGTATACTCGTGATGCCCCGCATCAACGAGAGGCGCACGCCCGCGAGGGAGGCAGGTGAAGCAATGACCCGGAAGGTCATCCTGACCCTGGTAGTCCTGGCCGTGGTGCTGGGCGGAGCCTCCCAGCAGACGTCGGCCGCCGACCCCTGCCCGGGCGGCCTCTGCCCCGACACACTCCAGGCGCAAGAGCCTGAAATCGCATACGTATCCAACGAGATCCTCATCAAACTCAGACCAGAAGCCATCGACACGCTCCAGGAGGCACAGGCTCCCAGGCCTCGCGCGACTGGCCTGGCGTCCTTGGACGCGCTCAACGAAGACCACCATGTGGTCGGGATGGAAAGGATCGGCAGGGAAGGCCAGAGACTGCCGCGGGCCGTCGACGCCCTCCGATGGTACAAGGTGACCCTCCCTGGGCAGAGAGAGACTGTCAGAGAACCCCTCGAGGGGGAAGCCGGAGGTATCAAGGCGGTACTAGCCGAGTACCAGGAGAACCCCTACATCGAATACGCCCAGCCCAACTTCGTCTATGAACCGGACGTAACCCCCAACGACACTCTCTTCGCTAGCCAGTACTCTCACGCCATCACTCAGGCCGAGCTGGGCTGGGACATCGAGACCGGCGATCCGGGTGTCACGATAGCCGTCATCGGCACCGGAGTGTACTGGCAGCACGAGGATCTGGTAGCCAACATCTGGACCAACGAAGACGAGATCCCCGGTAACGACGTTGATGACGACGGAAACGGCTACGTTGACGACGTTCGCGGCTGGAACTTCGAGGACGGCAGCAACGAGATACTGGACTCGGATGGACATGAGACTAAGGTGGCAGGCGTAGCCGCGGCTATCACCAACAACGCTTTGGGAGTAGCTGGGGCTTGCTGGCAGTGCAAGATGATGCCCCTGGTCGTCAGCTACACTTCGGAAGACGTGAAGAGCGCCCTCGACTACGCCACCGACAACGGCGCCCATGTCGTCAACATGAGCTTCAGCAACTCTGCGTCGGACAAGTACGGCCCGGATTCCATCGTCAAAGAGAGCATCGACGCGGCCTACGACGAGAACCTGGTCCTCGTCGCCACAGCCGGCAACACCGGAAATGACTCCATCAGATATCCCTCTGGCCTCGACAACGTCTTGGCCATCACTGCTACCGACAGCAGTGATCAGAGGGCCTCATACTCCAGCTACGGCCCCTGGGTGGATGTTGCCGCCCCTGGGTCGCTGATCCTAACCACCAACAGAGATGGCGGCTACGATGCCGACAGCAGCGGGACGTCGTTTGCGGCTCCCTACGTGGCCGGCCTGGCCGGCCTCATCCTGTCCAAGAACCCTGGAATGAGCAATGACGTGGTGAGGCTGATCATCGACTACACGGCTGACAAGATCGACTCGGACCTCTTCATTGGCGGAAGGGTCAACGTACACGAAGCGCTGCTGCAAGACGGAATTCCACAAGTCTACGCCATGATCAAGTCCCCGTACGACGGGGCCATCTTCGTAGATGAGACTGTTGAGATCTACGGGACGGCTTTGGGCGATTCCTACGTAGTCGAATACAGGTCAAGTCCCTCTGGCGCCTGGATTCCGGCAGGCTCCGGCCCACAGACCATAGACGGCGTCCTGGCAACGATAGACACCTCGCTGTTGGGGCACGAGTCGTACGAAATACGTCTGACATCCTCCAAGGATGCTTCAAGCGATTACGATAGCATAGGCATCTTTGTCGTGAAGGACTTTCAGGAAGGCTGGCCGATATCGGTTGGAAGCCCCATCGTGTCTGACTCGTCCTACGCTGACATCGACAATGACGGTGACCTGGAGATCTTCTTCGGCGCGAACAACGGCTGGCTATACGCACTGCATCACGATGCTGTGACGCTGGATGGTTGGCCACGTTATGTGGGCACCTATGTCTTCACGAGCCCGACGATCTGCGACATAGATGGTGACGGCGATCTGGAGATCATTGCCGGCTCGTATTCTACGGGCTATGTGTTCGCCTTCCACCATGATGGCTCTCTGCTAGATGGCTGGCCCCAGCCGACCACCGCCCAACACCTGAGGGGGTCCGTTGTGGCTGTGGACCTGGACAACGACGGAGACGTTGAGCTGATCGCCGGGGCAGATGGTGTCTATGTGTGGAACCACGATGGTTCACTGGAACCAGGATGGCCCGTACCCTTGGAGAACAACCAGACCTCTCCCGCTGTGGGAGACATCGACGGCGACGGAGACTCTGAGATCGTCGTTCCTACGGGGGATGAGGCCTACGCCTTCCATCACGACGGCACGCTGGTCGACGGGTGGCCGATATCAGTTGGAGGCCATACGCCGCCTGTCTTGGGGGATCTAGACGGAGATGGAGACATAGAGATCGTCTTGGGAACGTCCTCTTGGTACTATGTGGTCTCTGGTGACGGCTCGGTCCTGCCTGGCTGGCCTCGAGATGGAGGGGCCTACTACTCGAACTTCGCTCTGGGAGACATCGACGATGATGACGATCTGGAGATTCTCGTAAGGTCCAATGTCTACGGCAGAGTCTATGCCTTCCATCATGATGGCTCCCGGGCAACCGGATGGCCGGTGCGCCCCACGTTTACCTATCAGGCGAGCACACCAGGGATAGCCCTGGCGGACGTGGACAGCGACAAGGACATTGAGGTGCTTGTGGCTGCTGACGATCTGCTGCTTCATGCTTTCCATCATGATGGGTATCTTGGCTCTTCGGTCGAGGGATGGCCATTCGCCTTGGAGGACTACGTGTACTCTACGCCGGCTGTTGCTGACATCGATCACGACGGCGACATCGAAGTCATGATTGGGACTGGAGGTGGGGGTTTCTTCGTTTGGGATCTGCCAGAGACGTATGATGCTTCCAGAGTGCCCTGGCCGATGTTCCAACAAGATGCTCAGCACACCGGATGCTTCTATTGCTTCCATGAACCGCCGCCGCCGCCTACACCAACGCCCACTTGGACCCCCACACCCACCCCTACGGCCACCGCGACGCTAACACCGACCAGCACCCCTACTCACACACCCACGGGGACGGCCACGCCCACGCCATGTCCAGACTTTGACGGCGATGGCTGCTCTGACTGCGAGGAACCGGCAATGGACCTCGACCCGCTCAACGCCTGGGATTTCTACGACGTGCCGGTGCCTGCCATCGCCGACCCCAGTCCCAACGGCCCCAGGAACAAGGTGGTGGACATCGGTGACGTGCTCGGCGTGCTGTTCTACGTGTTCGCGGATGAGGGCGCGCCACCGAACCCCAACGGAGTCTCCTACGACACCGTCAAGGGCTCCTGCGACCTTGACGGAGACACTTCGGCCGACAAGGAAGGGCTCTGCTACGACCGCTCCGCCGGCACCCAGCCCAATCCGCCCTGGGACGCCGGCCAGCCCAACGGCGTGATCGACATCGCAGACGTGCTGGCCGTGCTGGCCCAGTTCGGCCTCGACTGCACCGGGGGCCCGTAGCCGCCAGATGCTCCGCGGCCGAGCTTCCGGCCGACCCATGGGAGTCGCAACGAACACGAAGGCCTGGCTTGAGCCAGGCCTTCGCGCTAGTGTCGCCGTCCGGGCGCTCTACGAGCCGCCTGCGGCGTAGCTGCCCAGTTTCTCCGGCTGCCGGTACTTGGCCTTCCCCATCTCCGGCAGGTCAGCGCCGTGAACGTCATCGACTACGATGGCGGGGAAGTCCTCCACCTCCATGCGCCGGACCGCCTCCGTTCCCAGCTCCTCGTAGGCCACGATGTCAACCTTCTTGATGCGCTGAGACAGCAACGCGCCGGTGCCGCCCACGGCCGCGAAGTAGACCGCCTTGTGCTTCTTCAGCGCCTCGCGGACGGCGGGCCCGCGGCCCCCCTTGCCGATGATCCCCTTCAGGCCTGCCTCGAGCAGAGTCGGCGTGTAGGGGTCCAGCCGCATGGAGGTGGTGGGTCCGGCCGAGCCGATGACGCGCCCCTCGCGGGCCGGCGTCGGGCCCACGTAGTAGATGATCTGTCCCCGGACGTCGAAGGGCAGAGCCTCGCCCTTCTCCAGGCCGGCGATCATGCGCCGGTGGGCGGCGTCGCGGGCGGTGTAGATGACGCCGGTCAGAAGCACATGGTCCC
>DAOULP010000243.1:0-14399 GCA_034420175.1 Dehalococcoidia bacterium
GGCAGGCGTAGATCGTGATGCCCAGGGCCACGATGACCATGAGGGCGCCGAACTGGAACTTCCGCGCCATGATGTCGCGGAGGACGAGGAGGTTGATCTTCCTACTGCTCATTCGACTTTCCGTCCACCGGCGCTACCACTCGACCTGCGAGGCTGGTGATGGGGAAGGGTTGGCGTCGTCCGACTGCACACGTCCGTCACGCAGCCTGATGACGCGATTGCCGATCGGCGCGATGGCGCTGTTGTGAGTGACGAGCACGCAGGTCTTCCCGCGCTCGGCGGCCAGCTCCTGGAGAAACCCAAGTATCTGGCGCCCCGTGCGGAAGTCCAGGTTGCCGGTGGGTTCGTCGCACAGCACCAGGTCGGGGTCCTTGGTCAAGGCGCGGGCGATGGCCACCCGCTGTTGCTCACCCCCGGAAAGCTGGCTGGGGAAGTGGTCGGCGCGTTCCTGAAGCCCCACCACGGACAGCATCCTGTCAACTTGAGAATCGATGGCCGAGCGCTCGGAGGACACGAGCTCTGCCACGAACTCCACGTTCTCTCTCGCGGTCAGCGTGGGGATGAGGTTGAAGAACTGAAAGACAAAGCCGATGTGATTGCGGCGGAAGCGGCCCAGTTCCCCGTCGGACAGGGCTGCAATGTCCACGTCTCCGTAGCGAATGACGCCCGAGGTCGGCCGATCCAGACCTCCCAGCAGGTTGAGAAGGGTGGTCTTGCCTGAGCCGCTGGGACCCAGGACGACGGCCAGCTCGCTGCGACCGAGCCTTAGGCTTACGTCCTGGAGGGCGTGCACCTTCACCTCGCCCGTGCGGAACACCCGGCTGACCCGCGACAGATCAACCACCGGTGTGCCGTTTGCTCGCTCAGCGCCTGCTGCGGGACTGCCCGCCGCCGGTCGTTCCATGCCACCGTCTCCTCACTGTGTTGCTGAGGCTTTCCGTTCTCTCACCCACCAGGGCAAAGGACCTCGCGGAGCAGTGCTCATTGCCCTGGGACCGCCTTGAAGCGGCGGATGGCGTCGATGTGGCCTTGGGGGGACGGCAGGTTCAACCCCATCGTGTTGAAGCACAAATGGCTGACGCCTAGAGCACGCCACTCCTCCAGAGTCGGCCCCCACTGCTCCTCCGGCGTGTTGAGCATATTGATCCGCGCCTCGATCCCGACGTCCTCCACCTTGCGACCGGCGTCCCTCAGGTAGCCGCGCAGCCGCTCGATTGTCTCGGCGCTCTTCGGGCCCGGCCGGAACTGCGGGAACCAGCCGTCGGCGACCCGGGCGGTGCGCTTGAGCACAGGCTCCGTCATGCCGCCCATCCAGAGCGGGATTGGGCGCTGCACGGGCAGGGGATTGATGCCCGCCTGTTGCACCCTGTGGTACTTGCCCTCGAAGTCCACCAGGTCGCCTGTCCACAGGCGACGCAGCAGAGAAACCTGCTCCTCGATACGTCGCCCGCGGTTCGTAAAGTCCTCGCCCAGCACTTCGAACTCGGCGGGGTTCCAGCCCACGCCGATCCCAAGCCGCAGGCGACCTTTGGTCAGCACGTCCACCTCCGCGGCCTGCTTCGCCACCAGCGCCGTCTGCCGCTGCGGCAGCACCAGTATTCCGGTCACCAGTTCGAGAGTCGTCGTCAGCCCCGCCAGGTAGCCGAAGAGCACGAAAGGCTCGTGGAAGGGCGTCCGATGGGTGTAGGGCGGGCGGAAGCCGAGGTGTCGTAGCCTGTCAGGATGGGCGCCCAGAACGTGCTCGTAGACAAGCAGGTGGTGGTACCCGAGTTGCTCCACCGCCTGCACGTAGTCTCGGATTGCGGCGGGATCGTTGCCGATCTCGGTCTGCGGAAACACGACGCCCAGTCTCATCCGCCTCACCTTCCCTGCTGACACCTGCGGAACTGGTACCGCGATCCGTGGCTACTGGTCAGGACGGGGGCAGCAGCGGCCGCATGATGCGGGCCACCGAGCCCATGGTCAGATCCGCCCGCTGTGCTATCGCCTGCCGGGCCGCGTCCGTCAGCCGCGACCGCGCCTCGGGTCTGGCGTACCTCAGGTCCTCCCAGTGGCTCATGCTGTCGTAGCGCGTGATCAGGAGCGCATCGCCCTCGGTCGCGCCGCCGAGCGCCCACCACAGTCCCTGAACGTTGGCGCCGTCGCGCTCCACTGACGGCCACCAGCCCGCCTGCGAAAGGCCGACGAAGTCCGGCCAGGAGCCGGGCCGGATGTGGAACCAACGGTGGGCGTACACGCCTTCCTGTGTACTCGACGCTCCCCTAATGGGCCGCACCGACGGTGCCAGCAAGGCCGAACCGATCTGTGTGATGCCGGGGACCTCCGGGTAGCGCTCAGCGCGGCGATAGTTCCCCCACGCGTCCATGTCGGAGTGCGCGGTCAGGATCGCGCCCTCGTTTACGGGCGCGCCGATCACGGCACGCCAGGCCCCGAACAGGTGCCCGCCGCAGGCCTCGACGTCATGTCGAAGGCCCCGGTGGATGGTACTGGCTGCCTCCCGCCAGGCGCCACGAGTGACGCGTATGCGGACGTACTCGTAGATCATCGGGGTACCGCCCCCACAGCGTACGTCGGGAGCCCCGCGTGTGTCACGTCCTAGGCGGCCTGGGAAGTGGTGAATCGTCGTGAGGGGTGTCCAGCGCCTGGCCCCGGCCCGGCCCTGACGAAGCGACGACGGCGAACACGGCCGGTGGGGGCTCTTCGCCGTCGAGGACAGCGCTGCACAAGTCGCGGTGGGCGGCGGCCAGAGCCACAAGGATGCGCCCAGCCCCGTCCCTCTGCGGACGCCGATTCCGCTGCGCAACCGCCTTGTTCAAGCCTGGCGGACCCGCCGGTCCGCCCCGTGGCGACCTACTGGTCCAGCCACACCTCTCTGTCCTGCCAGCTCCCGGCATTGGACGCTCTGAGGTGGTCGTAGTCCTTGACGTAGTCCCTGACGGCGATCCAGCCGTTAAGCGCGAACAAGGGCAAGGCAACCGCCTTCTCGTGGTTCAGCCGCTCGAGCTCCTGCACTAGTTCCGCCCGCCTGTCGAGGTCGAGCTCCTGCAACTGCTCTTCGGCAAGTTCATCGAGCTCGGGCACGTTGGAGTTCCAGTAGTTCTGCGCTGAGCCGCTCCGGAGGCTGCCGTAGAAGTTCTGACCGGGGTCAAGCGCAGGGGTCCACACGTGGACGAGAATCGTCTCGAAGCTCTTGTCGAAGAGCTTTCGCACGAATGTCGCGATCTCCTGGGTGTCAAGGGTGAGGTCGATGTTGATCTCGGCGAGCTGCTGCCTCATTAGGGCGGCCACGTCGAGGGCGGTCGGCTCTGTCGACGTCACCGTCAAGCTCAGATCGAAACCGTTCTCATAGCCCGCGGCCGACATCAGACTCTGGGCCTCGGTGATGTCCGGCTTCGCGAAGCCCTCGAGCTCCTCTTGAGTGAGGGCGAAGGGCGGTCCGTGCGGGTGAGACATCCCAACGAGGACACCGGCGTCGTCGCCGCCGGCGGCCCGGATCAAGTCGTTCTTGTCGATTGCCAGGCATATCGCTCTCCGCACCCGTTCATCTGACAGTATCGCGTGAGTGTGACTGAAGCCGAGAGCGTGGAAGTTGTCGTCGGGCCGCAGCAGTACGGTGACGTCGTCCTGCCCCCGTGCCGGTTCGTCCGCGTTGGCTAGCCCTCTCTGCATCGGGATCATGTCCAACTGACCGCCGCGGAAGGCGACGATGCGGGTGGACGCGTCGGGCATGACCGGGACGTCGATTCCGTCCAAGTAGGGCAGGCCGGGCTCGTAGTAGTCCGGGTGCCGGACGTACCTGCTGATGTCGTCTCGGCGGACCTCCTCGAGAATGAAGGGGCCCGTCCCGATGCGAGACTCCCACTGCTTGAGGTCACCGAACTGCTCCACAACCTCGCGGGCGATGACGCCCATGGTCGAAGCCGCGAAGTGGTAGAGGGCAGGGGCAAACGGTTGGCTAAAGGTGGCCTTCACCGTGTAGTCGTCTGTGGCCTCAAGCGATACCAGCTCTTCCCACATCCAGCGGTTTGTGAAGGCGGGGTCGTCGGTGCGAGAGCGGTCGATGGTGTAGACGACATCCTCTGCAAGGGCCTCTCGGCCGTTCACGGGCGGGCGGTTCTGGAACTTGACGCCCTGCCGCATGTGGAAGATGTAGATGTTCTCTTCGGGCGTCTCCCACTCCGTCGCCAGCTCGTTGAGGATCGCCTGCTGTGTGCCCAGCCTGAGCAGTGGGTTGTAGACGCGCCCATCAGCGACGATTCCGGGGTGCTGATGCTGGTCGTAGTGCATTACAGGGCCGGACGCGACGGATGTTAGGATGCCGCCCTGCTTCGGCTCGCCCACAGGCCCCGCGGTGGCCGTCTCGCCCGTCGCCGGCGTCTCTCCCCGGTCGGAGTCCTCACTCCCGCCACCACAGGCGCTGAGCGCCACACCTGCTGCCGCAGCGCCGACCCCTCCCAGGAACACCCGCCGGCTCAGCCGGCGGCGATGGATAGCTAGTCTCTGCCAGTAGCTTCGTGACGCCACGCCACAACCTCCTCAATTCCGGTCCGCTGCTCGTTGACTCCTGGGCTGTGTTTGCACGTCCCTACAAACCGCGGCCTGCACCACGCATCCGCGGATCGATAACGTCGCGCACGCTGTCGAAGAAGAGGTTCAGGCTGAGCACTGCCAGCGTGATGGCCAGTCCGGGGAAGAAGGCAAGCCACCACGCGGAGTACATGAAGTCACGCGCGCGTCCGCTCAGCATACTCCCCCACTCCGGCGTTGGCGGCGGGATGCCGAACCCTAGGAATCCCAGCGCTGCAAGTGCCAGCACGACGGTTCCTAGTTGAATCGAGGCGAGGATGAGAACCAGGGGCACTATCTGCGGGATGACATGGAAGACAATGACGCGTAGGTGGGTGGCCCCGAGCAGCCGCGCCGCTTCCACGTAGTCAGCTTCCTTTACGGCCAGGACGTTGCTTCTTATCACCCGTGACATGCGTCCGGCCATCGCGATGCTCAACACGACAACGACGTTGACAAGGTCAGGTCCCAGCAGACTGATCAGGGCGATCAAGAGGATGAATACCGGGAAGGCTATCCAGGCGTCGACGACGCGCTGCACGAACAGGTCGATAAGCCCTCCGAAGTAGCCGGACACAACCGCGATCACGGTGGCGGTGGTCGCGGCAAGCAGACAGACTGTCAGGCTGGCGCCCAACGTGTAGCGTGTGCCAAAGACTATCCTGGTGAAGATGTCTCGCCCCACTTGGTCCGTGCCGAACCAGTGCGTGAGACTGGGTGAGAGAAGCCGATTCGCCGTCTCTATCTTGTTGGGGTCATGGAACGTCACGAAGGGGGCGAAGAGCGCTCCGATCACCAACACGACAAGAAAGAGCCCACCAAGGAGTCCGGTTATTGGCATGCGCCTGAACACGCGCGTGGCCTGCCAGAGCCCTTCGACCTTCCGCATCGCCGCAGCCGGCTCGGCGGCCGCCGTCCAGCCGTTGGTCGTCATGCCTTACCTCAGCCTTATCCGCGGATCGAGATACCCGTAGGCCATGTCTACGGCCAGATTCGAGGCCAGAAGGAGTGCGGCGGTGATGAGCAATAGCGCCTGCACCACTGGATAGTCCCGGGCGATGGCAGCCTGGATGATGTACCGCCCGACGCCGGGGATGCCGAAAATCTGCTCGAGAATCACGGCACCCGTGATCAGGGCGGTCACCTGGAGACCCATCATCGTGACGAGGGGCGGCGCCGCGTTTCGAAGGCCGTGCCGGTATAGCACGGCCCACTGGCCCAGGCCCTTGGCCCGGGCGGTGCGGATGTAGTCCTGGCGCAGCACCTCAAGCATTAGTGTTCTCGTGACCCGTACGATGGCTGCCGAGATGGGGAGGCCCCCGATGATGGCCGGCCAGATGAGGTGCTTCGTGTTGGCTATCGGGTCATCCATGAAGGGCGGGGAGCGTAACGGCGGCGCCCACCCGAACCAGATGGATGGGAAGACGAGGAACATGGTCGCGACCCAGAAGGTCGGCATCGCCAGGAAGAACACGGCCGTTGCTCGGCTCATCTCATCGAGGGCCGTTCCCTGCTTCACGGCCGCCAGGACTCCAAGCGGCACGCCGACGATCCAACCCGTCATCAGCATCAAGAAGCCCAGGCGAAGAGAGACGGGCAGGCGGTTTGCGATCTCCTCTGTGATGGGCTTACCGCTGTACAGCGACTCGCCCAAGCTCCCATGGAACAGGTCACTCAACCAGTCCCAGAACTGCGAGAGCACGGGCTCGTTCAACCCAAGCTTCTCCCGCATAGCCTGCACGTCTTCGGCATACCCCTGTTCCGTCACCATCATCTCGGCGGCGCTTCCGGGCATGATTCTGAGGACGGAAAAGGCCATCACGACAACAATCAGCAACGTGACGGCTGCGAGGAAGAGGCGCTGGAGGAGATACGTCTGCATTGGCCCCGAACCTGTAGCCTATTTGGCGGGGCTGGCCTGAAGGATCGGCGGATTGTAGCACGTCTGCACTACCAGCCGTCAAGGGCCTGGACAAGGTAGAGTCTGTTTTTCCCGGCACGATTTGTGAGCCTGGCCCGAAGGAGGTGCGCTTCCTCAGGAACCGGGGTGGCGTTGGGCGTCGCGCGAGGTTCGGGCTGGAACCGGGGTTCTGAGGGCCTAGCCCTTGTCGATCCAGTAGTCGTACTTGTAGAGGCCGAAGCCGTAGGCGGTGGGCGTGTACCCTTTGAGGTAGTTGTAGGCGCACCAGTAGCCGTAGGGCTGGAACAGCACCAGGGTCGGGCCGTGCCGCTTGAGTACGAGGCGTTGCACTTCCTGAGACAGCCGTATCCTCTCCTCGTCGTCGATGGTCTCCTGAATCTGGTCTAGGCGGGAGTCAACCTCGGCGTCTTCGATGCCCAGGTAGCTTGCCTCTGTGCGGCCCCATCCGTACGTGTGGTGGGATTGGAGCTGGATCTCGTCAGAGAGGTAGGCCAGGTGTGAGTAGGAGGTGGTCTCGAAGTTGCCGCCCAGCATGTCAGCCAGCCAGGAGCCGATCTCGCCGGGTCGCAGATCGACGGTGATGCCCACCTCGGCCAGGTTATCCTTCATGATGGCGGCGCGGTCGGCCCAATTGCTGATGTTGCCGAAACTCAGGGTGAAGCGCAGATCCTCGGCGCCGGCGGCGGAGAGCAGTTGCTTCGCCTTCGCCACGTCTCGCTGGTAGGCCTGCTCGATCTCCTCCGGCGGAAGGGCCGTGTCCCAGACCGGCCCCACGGGCCCCGCCAGCTCGGCGCCGCCGAAGTAGAGCTTGTCGATCATAGCCTTGCGGTCGAGCGCTATGTCCACCGCCTCCCGCACGCGCTCGTCCTTGAACGCCTCAACGCGGGCCGCGTTGAGGACGAAGACCGCGTACGGCCGCCCCAGGTAGCTCCGGACGCTCGTGCCGCCGACGTCGCGTACCGTGTCCGCCTTGAGCTTGTTGTCGGCGTTGTACACGTCGATGCTGCCGGCGCGGTAGGCTACCTGGACCGAGGAATCATCCGGCAGGACCCTGATGTTGGTGCCGTCGATGTAGGGGATATCGGGGCGGTAGTAGTTGGGGTTCCGAACCACCTCGAGGCCCTCGTCACGGGCGTAGTTGTCGAGCGTGAAAGGGCCGCTGCCGATGGCGTGCGATTTCAGGTCGCCGAACTCCTCCACGGCCTCCCTGGGGACGATGGCGCTCAGGGGGCTGCCCAGGGTCATGAGCATATACCCGTAGGGCTTGGACGTTCGATAGATGTATGTCCCGTCGTCGGGGGCTTCGTGCTTGTCCGTCCAGTCCTTCCACTGCTCGAACGCGCCAGGCAGGCTCCTAATCCGTTCGATGCTATAGACGATGTCCTCAGCCACGACCTCACGGCCGTTGGCGGGCGGAACGTCATGGAAGCGAACGCCTGGGCGCAGCTTGAAGATCCAGTTGAGCTCGTCCACGATCTCCCACGACTCTGCGAGGTCGCCGACGTTGCCTTGCCAGTCGGTGACGTGGACGACGTAGCTGTAGAAGTAGGTGGCCACCGACACACCCTCAGTAGTGTGAGGATCCAGGCTGAGGACGGGTGTCAAGGACGCCAGGTGAACCGTACCGCCGCGCTTGGGGAGGGTTTCGCTCGTTTCGACGGGTTGGGGCGTTCCGCTGGCCTCATCCTCGCCGCCGCCACAACCGGCGATAGCCAGCCCCGTAGCCGCCAGAGCCCCTCCCAGGAAGCCGCGTCGCGACAGCCTCGCCTTGCTGATCATCCTTGGTCCCCCTTCTCAGTGGCTGCCATGCACCGGCCCCCGGAGAGGCTCCGTCCGGCGCGTGTGGCCTTCGATGCACAGCGTGGGGCGTCTGCAGGACACTGACAAGGTGCGCTCGGCCTGTTCTCCCATGCCGTGAGGCACATTCGGATGTTCGTTGGGAAAGAGCGGCGGCCAGTGGGCGTCCGGCCGCGAGGGGCTAGAGGCCAACGCGCGATACCCGGAGGTCATGCGAGAGGTCCTGGCGGGTGTACTCGTAGTAGAAGAAGATCTCGTTCGCCACGCGGAGGCCGTAGACGTAGCGGACGCAGCCGTAGGGGGAGCTGACCCAGGGTTCCTCCATGGGCACCCTCTCAAAGCCCAGGCCGTCCTCGCTCCAGGCAAGGCCACACCACTCCTCGTAGGTGTCGTAGAAGGTGCGGCCGCTGTCGAACGTCGCCAGGTATCCCCCCTCGACGGGGATCAGCGAGTTGACGCGGGCTCGCTTGCCATACCAGGCGTCGACGTTCGGCGCCTCGAAGACGTATCGAAGGTTGGGGAAGTAGAGGCCGTCGTCGGAGATGCCCAGTAGGGTCGCCTCCATGGGCACGACCGGCAGCGTATCGCTCGCGGGGACGTGGGGACGGCGATGCGGGCCGGCCATATAGACATAGTATCGACCGTCGCGGAGGTAGACGACGGGGTCCTTGAGTGAGCGCAGGCCGTAGTCGAGGGGCCAGAGGACAGTGCGCCGGGATTGGGCCTGCAATGCCTCGATGCTGGAGCCTCGGATGACGTCGATACGCCACAGGGGCGCGCCGGCGAGCTCATAACTGACGTAGAGACGCCACTCGCCGGAGGGATCGCGCACGCAGTGGCCCACCTCGATGGAGCTGGCAGCGAACTCCTCCTTGGTGGCCGACCAGACATCTTTGAAGGTGACGCCGTCGTTGCTGATGGCGATGGCGCAGTGGCCGCCGCGGCCCTTCTCCAGGGGGGAGCGCTGCCGATAGAAGAGAACGAAGTTGCCGCTGGCCTCGTCGAAGGAGATCTTGGCACCGCCCGCCCAGAACCCGTAGCCCGTCCCCAGCGGCTCACGGACTACGGTGCCATCGCTAGGGTCGAATCGCAGGCGGTCTATGTCGACGCTGGTGGGAAGGGGAGACCTGTCCGTCATCGCTATCCCTCCGTTGAGGTGGTGTCGGCAGGCGGCGGCTAGCGAGAAGATAGAGGGTTACGGAACGAGGGTCAAAGGGGAGGGACGTCTCTGTATGCGGTGGCTGGCGGTCTACGGTATGGCGTGTGCCTCGAAGAAGGACCACATGAGGTCGGTGGCGCTGATCTCGTGGGTCGTGGCGCCAAAGGGGACATCGATGGGCGCTCCCGGCCACGTGTGCCCGCCATCCTCGACGACGTACAGCTCGACAGCCGCGCCCTGATCGCAGCCCTCGTACCGCAGGAGGCGCACGTGCTCGGTCGCTTGCTCCTCGATGGGCGATTCTTGGCACCCGTTGTGTGCCGCCCATTGATTCGCTGAGTCCTCGATGGGGGGCACGTTCAGGGCCGACCCGCTCACGGAACCACCCTCAAAGGGAACGAGCCGGTCGTCGGTCCCGTGGAAGGCGATGACAGACACGGGGTGGGTCGACGGGCAGCCGGGGAATAGGAAGAGTCCTGCCACAGGTGCGATGGCGGCTATCCGGTCGGACAGGAAGCAGGCAAGAGTCACGGACATGGCCGCGCCGTTCGATATCCCCGCCACATACACCCGCGAAGTGTCGATGCAGAGCTCTGACTCCAGCTTGTCCAGCAGATCGCTTATGAAGGCTACGTCGTCAGGCGCCCCTGCCTCAACCGTGGTGAAGTTCCAGTGCGGCTCGTCCCCCGTCCCTTGCGGCGTAACGACGATGAAGCCCTCGTCCTCCGCCTTGAGCGGTAGACCGCTGTAGATGGTCTGCTCTCCGGCGCTGGAGCCGTGTCCGTGCAGGCTCACGATCAGCGGTGTGGCGTCTTCGCCTGTGTAGGATGTCGGGACGTAGAGCATGTACTCGCGGTCCAGCCCGCCTGAGGCCAGGGTCGCCGAATGGTTGCCAGAGTCATGAGGTCGAGCAGGTGTGCAGCCGGTCGGCTCGGGTGCAGGGGTGGTGGCGGCGGAACCCTCTGTCGCGGCTGCCTCAGGCGTTTGCGTCGCCGTCGACGCTGTGCTGTCGCCGTCGCCGCAGGCAACGAGCACGACGGCCGCCGCGACGAGCATGGCGGCAGTCCATCGGCCGGCGCTCCAGACGCCGCCGGTGAGCCGCGCCGTGTTGCGAGAGCGGACGAAGTGCCGAACTTGGGAGTGGTGCATCTGCCCGTCCAGGATCTTGGCCTGCGGATCTCCGCGCTCGATGATGCCGGCCCTCAACCGGCCTTCATGGCCTCCCGTGCTTCGGCGATGGTGACCACCTTGCCTGTGTAGGAGGGATCGCGGGTCACCAGCCACAGGGCCGCCTCCGACGCCGCTTCCGGCTTGTCCCAGGTTGAGTAGTCGATGTCCGGGTTGAGGTACGCCCAGCCCTCGGTTGCGATGTTTAGCTCGATGCGCAGGGCGTTCACCGCGATGCCGTGAGGTTGCAGCTCGACTCCCAGCCCCTGGGTGAGCTTCTCGAGCGCGATCTTGGAGACAGAGTATGAGAGCATCCCCGGCATCAGCACCTCTGCCAGGTAGGACGAGATGTTGAGGATGCGACCACTCTTCTGCTCCAGCAAATGGGGCAGGAAGGCCTGGGTGCACAGCACCGGCCCCCTCAGGTTGACGTTCATTACCAGGTCCCAGCGTTTGCGCGGGGTCTTGTGGAGCGGAGCGGGGAAGCTGATGCCGGCGTTGTTGACTAGGATGTCGATCCGGCCGAACTCCTCAAGGGTGCGGCGGGCCATCTCGTCCACCTGGGCCTCGTCGGTAACGTCGGTGGGTATGGCCAGGGCTCGACGCCCCAGGGCCTCCACCTGGCGCGCCGTGTTCTCTATCGTGCCGGGCAGCTTGGACGGGGTGGCCTCAGTCGTGCGGGCGGTGACCACTACGTCCGCGCCAGCGCGGGCGAAGTCCACGGCGATCGCTCGGCCGATGCCCCGGCTCGCTCCGGTCACCACGGCAACCTGGTCTTTCAACGGTAGTGTCTCAGATGTCATTGTCATCCCCCGGGGGCTGGCCCACTGTCGTGTTGGGTGGTGGGCCGCAGCGAGTGCTAGGCGCGGATTCCGCGGTCGGCGTCTTGGGCTCCAGCACGGGCAGCTGCAAAGGAGGCTCCAGCCGCCAGCGCCGGGGTCGAGCCGGGACGGGGCGGGATCAGGGTGGCATTATACCCCGCGTGGTGGCGGGGGTCCACGGGAACGGCGGGCTGGCACGGGTGAGGCTGCCCAGCTAGCTCCTCTGTGCTGACAGCGCTTCGATGACGCGCTCCAAGTGACCGCGCGCGATCTCCCCGACCTCGGCGAGGTCCGGGTTGTTGGCGACAGCCAGCATGTCGACCGGATCCTGTATCGCCACCACCGAGCCGCCGTCCTCCTCGTAGACGATGACGTTGCAGGGCAGCAGCAGACCCAGCTCCAGGTGCTTCTGCAATCCCACGTACGCGATGGACGGGTTGCAGGCGCCAAGGATGTTGTACTTCCGGAAGTCGGCTCCGATCTTGGCCTTCAGCGTCCCCTTCACGTCTATCTCTGTGAGAATGCCGAACCCCTCGCCTGCCAGGGCCGCCTTCGTCATCTCGAGAGCTTTCTCATAGGCGACAGGAAGCTGGACTCTCAGCTCTCTCCCGATCGTCATGGCGAACCTCCGTCCCTTCCAGATGTCTGGCCGACGCGCCTACTGGATGACCAGATCAATGATACACAATGCCCATGAGCCCGTGGAACCGAGAAGGGCTGCCGGGAGACCGCGTTGGCGTCCTCCCGGTCCACGGGCCCGGGTATCTGAGGGGTCTTCGGTCTCGAAGACCGGCGCTGGTACCCAAGGAGGTGGTGCTCTAACCTGCGATCGAGGTGTGGTGCTCGGCGCCAGGCCGTGGGCTGACCGTCCGGAGCGGGGATTCCGCTGCCGCCGAGGCAACCACCAAGCTGTTGGCACAAGGGGGTACGGAGATGCGTGCTGAGGTCATGGGCCTGGCTGCCGCCACCATAGTCGCCTGGGGCACGTGGGGGGTCTTCAGCAAGCTGGCCGTGGAGCGGATCGAGCAGCAGGTACTGGTGTGGGGCAGCCTGATCACGATCCCGCTGATCTTCCTCGTCTACCTCCTTGCCAGCGGCCAGCTAGTGCCGCTGAAGATACACGGTGCGGGCATCGCTTTCGCTGTGCTGGGCGGTGTTGGTGCGGGTGTGGGCACCCTCTGCTTCTATCTCCTGCTGGAGCGCGAGCGCGCCTCGTTGACCGTACCCCTTACCTCTCTGTACCCGGCGATCACGGTCCTTCTCTCGGTGCTGTTCCTGAAGGAGCATTTGAGCGGCACGCATGTGCTGGGCATCTTCTTCGCCATGGCGGCGGTGGCCCTGCTCAGCCGGTGAGGGAGGTGGAGCACGGATCGGGAGGCCGAGGCGCCTCACCCGAAGTTGTGCGCCGCCGGCGCCACCAGCTCCCGTGGCACCTGTAGCGGCCGGAACGACTCGGCGATGACGTTGGTGATGCCGTCGCGCCGCTGGAGCAGACCCCTGACCACCAGGAAGGGCTCGGTTCGGACGAGGGCGCGGTAGCGGGGGTAGATCTGGGGCTTGATCACCACGTTGGCCAGGCCGAGCTCGTCCTCCAGCACTAAGAAGACGAAGCCCTTGGCCGTTCCCGGCTGCTGGCGACAGACCACCAAGCCGGCCAGTGACACCGAGGAGCCGTCGGGCAGACGATCCAGGTGGGCGGTGGAGGCCAGCCCCTCATGCAGGTGAGGGCGGATGAGGCCCATCGGGTGGTGGTTCGGCGATAGGTTGAGGACGGCGTAGTCGGCGACCAGGCGCTCCCAAGGGGTGAGGTCGCGCAGAGGCACTTCGTCCTGCTCCGTCGGTAGTGGCAGTGGCGCCTGGCCGGACGGCCGCCCGTCTGGGTGGGTGCCGGCCGGTTGGTAGACCAGCCCCAGTTGCCAGAGGAGCTCGCGGCGGTTGAGGCCGAAGTCGTCGAAGGCGCCGGCCCGGATCAGGTTCTCGATCGCCTCTCGCCTGAGGCCCGTGCGCCAGCAGAAGTCCCGCAGCGAGCGGAAGGCTTCGCCTCGGTCGCGGGCCTCCTCGATGGCTTTGCCGCCCTTCCCTCCTACACCGGCCACGTAGGCCAGGCCGATGCGCACGGCGAGGTCGCGATCCGGTAGGGGCGCTGCTCGCTGCGTCCCATTGGGCGAGGCAAGCCTCGCCCCTACGGAATTGCCCGGGTCCGGCTCCACAGTGCAGCGCTGGCGGCTGCGGTTCGCGTTGGGCGCTAGGAACTCGATGCCGTGGCGCTGGGCGTCGTTTACCAGGACGTGCGGCGGGTAGAAGCCCATGGGCTGGGCGTTGAGCAGGGCGCAGGTGAACTCCAGCGGGTAGTATTTCTTGAGCCAGGCCGACTGGTAGGCCAGCAGGGCGAAGGCGGCGGAGTGGCTCTTGGGGAAGCCGAACTCGGCGAAGCCCATCAGCTTCTCGAAGACCCTGCGGGCCGTGCCCTCATCGACGCCGCGGGCCCGGGCGCCCTGACAGAACTCCTCCCACATGGCGGCCATCGCCTCCCGCGAGCGCTTGCGCGACATGGCCCGCCGCATCTGGTCGGCCTGGCCGGCCGTGAAGCCGGCGACGGCCATCGCTGCCTGGATGACCTGCTCCTGGTAGAGGATGACTCCCAGGGTTTCCTTCAGGATGGGCTCCAGGCTGGGGTGGTCGTAGGTGACGGGCTGCTTCCCCTGGCGGCGCTGGATGTAGGGGCTCACCGCCTTCCCCACGATGGGCCCGGGCCGGATGATGGCCACCTCCACGGTCAGGTCCTCGAGGGAGCGGGGCCTTGTGCGGGGCAGGGTCTGCATCTGGGCGCGGCTCTCCACCTGGAAGACGCCGATCGTGTCGCCGGCGCAGATCATGTCGTAGACGGCGGGGTCGTCGAAGTCGATGCGGCTCAGGTCGACCCGCACGCCGCGACGCTCCTCGATCTCGTCCAGGCAGTAGTCCACCA
>DAOULP010000244.1:0-6605 GCA_034420175.1 Dehalococcoidia bacterium
CCGCTGGAGTCGGCGACGAAGATTCCCACGGGGGACGTGTTGACCAGCGCTTGGAGGCGCTCCTGCTCTATGTGCGCCTCGGCGCGCCTACGCTCCGTGATGTCGGAGCTGATTTCGAGAATCGCCACCGGCCGGCCGCGGTCGTCGCGCTGGAGCGCCCAGCGGCTGTCGACGACGATCTTCGAGCCGTCTCGTCGTTGCTGAGCCAGCTCGCCCTCCCACCGTCCCCATCGAGCAAGCTGCGCCTCAATCTCCGTGAACGGCTGGGGGAACCGAGTGGCCAATAGACCGTAGGAGACCTTGCCCAGCGCCTCGCTGTTGGACCAGCCATACACCGCCTCGGCCCCCTTGCTCCAGTAGGTGATGGCGCTGGATTCCCAGTCTCGGACAAGGACGGCGTCATGGGCCAGGTCAAGGAGCTCAGCCTGCCTGCGGAGGGTCTCCTCGGTCCTCTTGAGAGCCGTGACATCCTGGGCGATCCCGGCGATCCGGTAAGCCTGTCCCGCCTCGTCCCGGATGGGAAACCCGCGGTCTCGGATCCAGCGCGTGGTTCCGTCCGGCCGGACGATTCGGTACTCCTCGTCGAATCCGCCCGTGGCCAGGTTCTCAGGCCGGAACGCCGCGCTGACGCGCTCCCGGTCTTCAGCATCGATTGCCTCCAGCCAGGTCTCGGGGTGTTCATACAAGCTCTGCGGCTTGCGACCCCACACCGTCTCATACGCGGGGCTGACGTAGATGACCCGACCTCCGTCGGCCGTGGTCATCCAGAAGACCTCTTGGACATTCTCCGCCAGCTCACGAAAGCGCTCTTCGCTCTCCCGCAGTTCTGCTTCTGTCTCCCTTCGTTCTATCGCCGCCGCCAGCACGTTGGCCACAGCCTGGACGAAGTTGACATCGTCCTTGTTGAACCTCCGAAGCCTTGTCGTGTGGGCACCGAGGACACCGAAGGGCCTGGTTTCGCCGTGGATGACAACGCTGATACCGCTGACAATGCCGTGACCGCGCAGGAGAGGTGGCCCGCGGAAACGTCTTTCCTTCCTGAGGTCGCGAACGATCACAGGGGCCGCGGACAAGAGAGTGTATCCGGCCTGCGAACGAGGCCCCGCGCCTACCTTGGCGCGGCCGACCAACCCCTCCTTCCAGCCCACTCCGGCCCGCAGCAGCATCTCTTCGCCATCCGGAAGCAGTTCCAAGACCTTGCAGAACTCCACGTTGAGCGTTTCAGCTATATCGGAAACGGCCCTCTCCATCAGGTCGGCTTGTTCCGGGTTGGCCAGGGCGAACTGGCCCAGGTCGGCAACCACTTGTTGTTGTCGGGCGCGAGCCAGAAGCGCCTTTTCGACCGACCGGCGCTCGGTGGCATCGTGGGAGGAGCCGGTCATCGCGGTGACGCCGCTCCTCTTGCCGTGAAGCAGGGATAGGCAGAGATGGGCGTGAGGCTCACGCCAGACTTCCTTGACATTGGTGCTCCGATCCCGCGGCGCCCTTTTCCCTTGCCGGGCGCCACCAATAGTACAGCTACTACCGACCGCTCGACAACGATTCCCCATGCCGCCGCGGCTACGGCCGCTGGATCCTGAGACGGCAGAGGGCCTCCAGCCCATAGCGGCTGCGGATCTTCGCGGGGCCGCCGTGGTCGGGTAGCAGCTCGCGAGTACCAGCGGTGAGCCGGGTTCAGGTGGAGCGTCTCCATAAGCTGCCGCTCCGAGGTGATCCTCTCGAAGAAGCCGATGAGGTGGAGCTTAAAGAGGAGCACCGGGTGGATGGAGGGCCGACCGATCTCGTCGTAGCAGTCCGGAACCAGGTCCGGGCCGAAGGAGAGGTCGAGACGGCTCTCCAGTTGCCGGTAGAGGTTGTCCGCTGACACGAGCGCATCTGAATGGGTCTCAGCGAAGAGCTTGGAGCGCTTGGAACGATGACCCATCATCTGGCCGCTCCTAAGATAATCTGCCAAGGGGAATATGCGTCGAAACACATCTAGCCGCCGGACTCTATCAACAGCGTCGGAGCTTGCATAGCTCAGGCTCACACTTCTGCGGGCGCGGACGGAACTCCCATCCGATGCCTTCCCGCAGAGTCACCAGCTATTTCATGTGTGCCGCCTGTCAGACTCCCATACACAGAGCAGCGGCGGTGATCGAGGAGCCGCGAAGCACTGCTGCTCTGCCAGGAGATGAAGCAGGAAGGCAGCAGGAAAAGAATAGGGCAGGACGAGGCAGAAGCCGGATTTGCGCAGCACCCCGAGGGCAACGCTGTGAACCGAGAGTGCCGCCAGGTGCCCGTAGCAGAAGTTATAAGACGGATGATGTGGTACCCCCGGCAGGATTCGAACCTGCAACCACCGGATTAGAAGTCCGATGCTCTATCCATTGAGCTACGGGGGCATTGCTTGGCTTACAAGCCTCGCTCTGTCGTCTCGACCTTGTGGTAGCGAGCAGGGCCGCGGCGGCCCTCGCGGACGCCAACGATCTCCACGTTCGCCAGGTCGGTGCTGGTCGTGAAGTGCCTCTGCACGAGCCGACCCAACGGTTGGGCGGCTAGAACCGCAACGACAGCCGAAAGCAGAACGTTAGGGACCCTTTCCAGGCGGCCCCGGTTGCCCATCGCCAGCAGAGACGAACCTCCTGCCAGGAGACCGGCCACGGCAAGGTTTGTGCCACAAAGGGGGGAGATGCCCAGACCGGCTTCGCCCCGCTTCAGTCGCGCCAGCCCCTCCGCTGCCGCCTCCTCCACTCGACCGGTGGGAACGTCACCGTAGACGTAGAAGCCATTGCGGGTGGCGCGCCCCACCATGCGCACTCCCGGGCCCAGACGCCCGAGGAGGATGGAAATGGTGGCGTGCTCCAGGGCATGGTTCCGCCTCACGGACCTGACAAGCCGTCCTATCGTGTCCATTCTCTGACCACCTCTGGCCACAGTATAGCAAAACCCATCAGTAGGCGTCGGGCGAGGCCGCTCAGTTTCGCGTGACGCCGGGAACGCCCACCCGGATAACCGCGACGCTCGTCACCGCCACAACGTAGGAACGATTAATGCCGGGGGCTGTGATAGTCACCGCCCCCCGGTTGGTGCCCGGGGGCAGCCTTGTGGGGTCCAAGCTGATGGTGACCGTAGCGGAGCGTTCGCAGAAATCGGAGGAGGTGCAGGAAAGGTCCGGGCCCACGGCGACGCCGGCCACCGGACTCGCCACTATCCAGGGCGCCGATGGGATCGCCATCCAGGACAAGATACCCGTTCCGGTGTTTCTGATCGTGATAGTCGCGCTTCCAGCGCCTGTCTCAGGCGAGTAGTCGATGCTGACGTTGGGTGTGGAGACGGCAAGGCCAGGGACACCGAACATGGCCGTGCGCAAACTCGCGGGCGGTCGCTGGGAGGGATCGCTGTGACCGGTCACGCCAGGAGACGAAGTCGTGCCCTGGTTGAGGGCGAGGGTCAGAGGGTGCGGCGTGGGAACGGCGAACGGCTGAGTGAAGGGCGTCGGCGTTTGGTAGCCTGGTGGATAGGGAGTAGGGGTCGCACCTGTGGTCGAACCCGCCCGAGAGCTCCCTGAGGACTGCCGGGGGGTGGGAATGTCCATCCGGTCGTAGGGGTAGACGAAGTTCTGGAGGCTCAGGGGCACACGCCAGCGTGCGTCGTTCAGGTCGGGCAGGTCCACGGGCTGGGGCGTCCACAGATTCACCCCGTTCACCTGGGGCGGGTGGGACGCGCACCCGAAGACGAGCTCCTGGAAGGGGTAGGTGCCGCGATTGTGCCCCAGGCCGTCGGTCGAAGGGCCGCAGCTATAGGGGACTCGCGGCCAAGCGCCGTAGATGGGATCCATTGGGTGGTTGCTGCGGTTCGCTCCCGGGCCCGTGAAGCCATTGTAGCTCCAGACGGCGAAGTACCAGTTCTCGACAAGGGACGGCGTTCCGCCGGTATCTGTGCCGGCGATGGGCCGGTCCTCAGGGGCCGAGTTCCACTTGTCAGCCAGGATGGCCGCGCCTCGGGCGATGTTGTAGGCGAAGTGGGTAGCCACGAGCGCCTGCTGGGGCGACGGATAGCCCCGCTCGCCCAGTGGCGTCGTCATCCCGCTTGTCACCTGCATGATGCCGTGACCACAGTCGAACGATACGAGCGCCGGCCCGATGGCCTCGAAGGGCACCTGTTGGGAGGCCTGCGTGAAGGCGCTCTCGATCCAGGCTATCGCCTTCAGCAGAACAGGCGGGATGCTGGCGGTAGCGCTGGTCGTGCGCGAGGCTCGGACACCTGTCTCGAGGGGCGGCAGGCCGAAATAGGTGTCACCGGGCAGCAGCATGTTGAAGGCCGCCAGGTCCGTGGCATCGGTGTAGAGGGACCGGTCTTGGGACCCCTCATAGGTCGTGGGACCGTCCCGGAAGGCACAGCCTCCTTGCACCTCCTCGATCGACGGGACCGGTGTGGCCGCCGACACGGCCGGCGTCCCCGCCACGGTAGGCGTGGCAGTCACCAACGTTGGTGCGGCCTCAACGCGCACGTCTTCGCCAACTCCTCTGGACGCCAGGAGGGCCGTGACCGTGGCCAGAGCGACCACAAGGTTGAGGGCAGCGAAGCGCAGCATCCAGAGTACCCTACTTGCCATCACCCACCCATCCTACGAAGGAAAGCTCCCCATCCCCTGCCACCTCTGTTCGCTGGCCCTGGCCGCTCAACAGGACTAGGTGCCATGGGCCGAGACCAGCCGTCAGGTCACCCTCGAAGGAGCGGAGGGCCAGCGTATCGCCATCGGGCGACCAGGACAGCGGCACGTCAAAGCCTTGCGCGGGCGCCTCGAGCGCCTCCACGTCGGACGCATCCACCCGCACAGCGGGAGCGCTCCACTCGCCCAGCGCCAGGCGACCCACGGTGACATCGCCGTCCTCGGGGTGCCAGATGGGGTTGAACTCCTGGGTTGGCCGGTCAGCCACTGGGAGAACTGGTTGCAGTTGGCGCTCGCCCTTCAGGTCGACGACCCAGGCCTGCAGCACCGTGCCCACCTGTGACTCTTGAGGCGCCAGAAAGGCAAGGCGCGACGCATCGGGAGAGAGATGCCAGTCGCGCGTGAAGTCGTCGCCCAAGTGAGCGACCAGCGAAGCCTGGCCGCCACCGACAGGCACCTGCCCGAGCTCGGTTCCGGCGGCGGAGAGCTGGGTGTAGTAGAGAAGTGCCCCGTCCGGCGAGAAGTCCACAGGGAAGAGGGCGACCTCGGCCGCCATGAGGGTTGTTTCGCTGCCGGACAGGGAGACACGCACCAGTTGGAAGTCGCCCGCCGCATTCTCCGACGCCTGGCTGCGCCGGAAGACGAGCGACGTACTATCAGGCGCCCAGACGGGAGCAACCAGGAGGTCAGCGTCCGTGGCTAGCAGGCGGGGCTGCCCGCCGTCCATCGGCGTCACCCACACCTCCGCTGGCGAGTCGGCGGTCGCGTCCTGCAGTTGCGGGCTGAGCGCCGTGTAAGCCACGTGCTGGGCATCCGGCGATAGCGTCGCGTAGATGCCGTAGTGGGCGGCGTGAGGCACGACTGCCACGACCTGACGCTCTGTGGGCCTGTCCGCGGGAGCGACCCAGAGCGTGTCGGCGTCAATGCCGAATTCGCTTACAAGGACTTGGGCCGAACCTGAGGCAGAGGGGACCGCACCCGAGCTTAACAGGTCAACGGGGTTGCCCGCCGTCCCCCCGGCCAGCCGCCAGAGGCCGAAGACAACGCCGGCTACGAGGGCCGCCGCTGCCAGGGGAGAGACTACTCGTCGCGGTGGCACCATCCCTGGATTCCTCCAGACTCTGGGGGGCCGGAGAAGCCCCCGGATCCTTTACCGTTAGGGCCGGCGCCCCAGCCGACCGGCCCTACTGCGCTTTGCCGTCTGCTGTCTCCGGTTCCTCCGCCCAGGCCCTCTTGACGTGCCGATAGACATACAGCCCTATCAACAGCAGAACGACGATGGCAATGGGTATGTCCGCCGGCCGCATCCAATCCCGGATGCTCTCCCAGTTCTCCCCCATCAGGTACCCGGCCCAGGCCAGACCCAGCGACCAGGGGAAGGAGCCGGCGAAAGTGTACACGCTGAACTGCCAGACGGGCATGCGGGCGACCCCGGCCGGGAGACTGATGAAGGTCCGCACGACCGGCAGAAGTCGCGAGAGAAACACCGTCCAGTTGCCGTAGCGGGCGAACCAGCGGTCGGCCAGGTCCAGGTCGTGCCGCGAAATGAGCAGGTAGCGACCGTAACGGAGGACCAGAGGCCGGCCGCCCCAAGCGCCGACGTAGTATGCTAGAAGAGATCCGAGGAGGTTGCCCAGGGCCCCGCAGAAGGCCGCCAGCAGGAGCCAGGACTCGCCGAGGCCGCGGTCCTTGACCAGCATCCAGCCGGCCAGGGGCATTATGATCTCGCTGGGGAGGGGGATGGCGGCGCTCTCGATGGCCATCATGGCCACCACGCCCGGCCATTCCATCACGTCGTAGGCGCCGTTGACGAAGTCGAGCAGGTGCTCTTCGATGCCGCTTAGCAGTGTCCTGCGCCTCTGAGTTCAACCCAGGAGACGGCACCACCCCCCGCCAGGTCGAGCGCGTCGGCTGAGTGTAGCAAGGCGGCCGCCACGGTGTCAAGGCGATG
>DAOULP010000245.1:0-9722 GCA_034420175.1 Dehalococcoidia bacterium
CCCCCGCCGCCCCCCCCACCTCTTCATCGAACCTATCCCACGCGGGCGGCTTCAGTTCCTGAGCTAGGGGATCGTCGCCTCGAGCACATTGTTGGCCGGGTTGCCGTCCACGATACCCACCACCTCCAGTACCACCCGCAGCGAAAGGCCACGGACTGCCGAGACGGCCGGCTCCAGCACCATGGTGCCCTGGGGCTCCAGGCCTATCTGGTGAACGGTGACGGACAGCGGATCGCTCGAGCCCGAGCGGTAGATGGAGAGCCGCGCCGTGACCTGCTGAGCCGGCACAGTGGAGTTGTTGCGCACACTCACTGAAAGGTGCTCATCGGCTCCGACCGCGCCCAGCCCCGTCAGCGCCAGATCCAGTGGGGTATCGGGCTCCAGATGCCGGGTCGTACTGTTGTTGGCCTCATTGGCCTCTGGAATGAGGCCGTTGGGGTCCACGACGGCGGTGACCAGCTCTGACTGGTAGATATGCTGCTGGGCGAGCAGGAGGGTGAAGGTACCGCCCGGGCTGAGGGCATGGGGCAGCGTCTTGGACTCCAGCGTGCCGCGCAGTACGAGTTGTATGGCCGTGCCGCCCGGGATGGGCTGGGTGCCCACGTTTCCGATTAGCGCCGACACCAGGCCTCCGGAGACGCTGAGGTCTAGAACCATCAGGTCGGGCAGCTCCGGGCCGGACGGCTCTGGAGAGGGATCGCCGGGCCGGGAGGGTCCTCCTGACGTCGGCTCCGAGGGCGTTGGCGTCGCCCGGGGAGCCGGACTCGTGGCTGTAGCAGGCGGAGCCGGCACCGTTGCGGTCAAGGTCGGCTTGGGGGCAGCCCCTATCGTGGTCGGAGTTGGCGGCACGAGCGCGCCAGCCTGGGACGTTGGCGCTGCCGCTGCGGTCGATGTGGGTGGCGGCAGGGTAGGCGTCGGGCTCGCCACCACCGTCGATGTGCCGGATGCCTCCTCGCCACCAGAGAGGAACGCCAGCGCGATGATCGCAATCCCGACAGCGGCCACTACTCCCAGCCCCGAGACTGCGATGGTGAGCTTCCTTGGCGTCAACATGTCCCAACTCCTGCAACCGCCCACGATCTACCGTCGACACGGCCGTGGCCGCCTCGACGTCTATCTGGGGCTAGACTTCACCTCATGTACAATATCGGCCGGAAGACGAGGGGCTTTCGCGCCCGAGCTGTGAGCGCGCCCGTGGGCCACGCTGGCGTCAGAGACCGGACACGGCGCCAACGCGAATCTCCCCCTGTGTGATCAGCATCACTGACCGACCGGCGCCACGTGGACTACCTTCAAACTGTGCTAACCTCCAGCGCCCTTGAGCGCGGCATCGTCCGCTCAAGGGCGCTTCTGGTTCTTGGGGGAGTACGAGCGGGTCCTCGAGACGTGGTGGCCAGCCTGTGAGCCTCGGCGCATAGTCGTCGGCCTCGACGTTGGCGCGACTGCCTGCAAGCCGTGAGGGGAAGAAGGGGCCGCCAGGACCACCGGAGGTTAGCGGAAGGACAGTCCTGGCGGCCAGCATGAACCCCGGAGAGAGCGTCCTTGCTCAGGCACGGGCCCTTCCCAAGGCTCACGGCGAGTATAGCTGGCACCATACGCTCCGGGGCCACCTGTGACTACGTATTCCTACGTAGCGCGCCCCGCGGGATATCCTCCGCCGGGCAGCGGCTCGCACTCCCCCACGCTCGGCCCTGGCATCGACGGTGAGAGTTCGGTGAGAACGGGCGCGGTAGGTTGTGGCCGGTACCGGGGTGGATTCCATCGGGAACACCCCACGCTGGGCTGGGGGGGACCGTGCTCCGCCGCCATGGCCCCCCAACCCGGCTTCATTCTAGAGAGTGGACACCGCCAGGAGTTGACGCGTCTCCTGGCTCGTGATGCCGCCGCCCTGTTGTCCCTCTGGGCGGCGGCATCCCATTCGAGGCTCGTTGCACGCGGGAGGGAGGCTAGGACGGAGAGGTGAAGGTCATCGTGTAGCCCAGCCGCTGGCGCTGATGGTTGATCAAATCAAACCCGAATGCGCGGCAGAGGTCCTTCATCGTATCGACGAAGACGTAGTCGGGGTCGGTCAGAGTCTCAAGGAAACCGAGCGCGCCCCCAGGCTTCAGCACGCGGCGAAGCTCGGCGAGCGCCGCCGGTCGGTCGGGCACCTCCCCAAGGACGGTGACCAGGAACGCCGCGTCCACTGAGCGGTCTGCGAGGGGCAAGTGCGTCGCATCGCCGACCACGGGGAACGCATTGGTCGTCCCGTGTTCTTGGAGCCGCTCCTGCAAGAGCGGCAGCATGTCGGGCTGGAGATCAACCGAGAGCACCCGGCCGCGGGCCCCCACCAGTGTCCCCGCGTAGGGCGTGAAATAGCCGGGGCCAGGCCCGATCTCCAACACGGTATCGCCTTCCTTCACACCGAACCGAACAAGCGTCTCGCGCGGAGGATGAATCCGCCGCCGCTGAGGCGAGGTGAAATGGCCGACCTGGCTCACCGGGATCGGCCCTCCTCTTCCCTCGCGCTCCCGATACCAATAGCGCACGTAGCGAACGAAGCCGATTGACGCGACCGCCCAGCCGATGAGCAGAAACCAGACAAGAAGCCTTACGGTTCTCATGAGCCAGGGCCAGGGTAGACCAAACCAGCACTCGACGTGAACCCCCGCGGCCGGAGCGCGAAACTCACCTTGGCAGCCGTGCCCCGTCATCGATCGGTGATGCAGAGCGCCGGCAACGTGAGATCTGAAAGTGACCAAGGCGGGTTGTGCCTCGTGCTTCACAATCCCAATTGCATCCAGCATCGTCACATCGTGTAGGATGACTGCGGCGTGGAGCTGCAGCCGTTGGAGGAGGCGCCATGAAAGTCGGAATATCCGTGGGCCTCGATCGCGACAATTGGGAAGAGGCGAGCAAGTACGTGATAGAGGCGGAACGGCTCGGTGCCGACAGCGCCTGGTCAGCCGAGGCTTGGGGCTACGATGCCGTCACGCCTCTGGCCTACTTGGCTGCCAAGACCTCTCGCATCCGCCTGGGTTCCGGCATAATACAGGCGGGTACCCGGACGCCGGCGCTAGTCGCGATGACGGCCATGAGCCTCGCTTCGATGTCGAAGGGGCGCTTCCTGCTGGGCCTCGGCGTCAGCGGTCCGCAGGTGATCGAAGGGTGGCATGGTATCCCGTTTGCGCGCACTATACAGCGAATGCGGGAGATCATCGAGATCGTCCGGCTGGCAACCAGCGGCGAACGCCTTCGCTATTCGGGCACAGTGTACGAGCTTCCATTGCCGGGCGGCGAGGGCAAGGCTCTTCGTTCGGGGGCACCTGGAGGACTGAAGATCCCCATCTACCTCGCAACCCTCAGTCCGATGAGCCTCGAGATGACGGGAGAGCTTGCCGACGGCTGGCTCGGGGCATCCTTCATTCCTGAGCATGCCCGCGTATTCCTCGACTCCATCGCCGAGGGGGCAGCACGCGCTGGACGCTCGCTGGCCGACCTCGACCTGCACGCGGGTGGCGCCGCCGCGTTTGGCGACGTGGAGCAGCAGATCCCAGCGCGGAAGGCTGGGCTCGCGTTCTCCTTGGGGGCAATGGGCTCTCGAAAGCACAACTTCTACAACGCTGCCTATCGGCGAGCGGGGTATGAGGACGTCGCCACTGAGGTACAGAACCTCTGGCTGGAAGGTCGGCGAGACGAGGCGGCGGCGCGCGTCCCCGACGAACTCGTTCTCAAGACCAACCTTCTCGGCGACGACGCCATGGTGAAGAGCCGCATTCTGGCATTCCGAGACGCTGGCATCACAACCCTACGTGTGGAGCCTCAAGGGGAGGATCTTAGGCAGCGCCTTGCGACACTGGAGCATGTCCTGCACCTCGTCAGGTCAGTGGACGAGGAGCCAGCCGGTGCCCGACCCTAGCTCGAGCAACCCCGATGCTCAGCGAGCACCGGCGGCCTGCATCGCGTCTGACGCGGCGCCCTCGTACGAGCAGCCACCGACAGCGAAGATGGACCGTCCTTCGTAGTCAGCCGGCGCTGCGCGACATGTATGTCCGCCCTGGAGCGTCTGGCCACTACGCCGAGGGTAGACTGGACCGTCGCGGATTCAAAAGGGACTGCGGTGGGGAGGCCTGTTGCCTAAGGACAGGCTCGGGTGGCCGACCGTGTCAGCGCTCGAGACGCGGTGGAGGTTCTGCCACACCAGACGGATGTCGCATCTGAGATCGTGGCGGGAGTGGGAGGGAGTCGAACCCACCCAGGACAGCGCTGGCTGCCCCGCAACGGTTTTGAAGACCGCGAGGCCCACCGGAACCCATCCACTCCCGTAGAACCAATCATCTGAGAGCCACGACCCGAGCCGATGTCCGGTTGGTGGCTGCTGCTTCGCCTCTACTCTCTGAACGTCTCGCCAATGTAGTTGTCGGCCCTGAGGGCCGCCGTCGCGCCGTCGCCGGCGGCGCTCACCACCTGGCGAGAGGAGTTCACCCGGATGTCGCCCGCCGCGAATATCCCGGGCACTTCCGTCTCCATCCAATCGCTCACGCGGATGTTGCCAGCCCCGTCCATGGGCAGCCGTCCCCGCAGGTAGTCGGTGTTCGGACGGAGGCCGACGAACACGAAGACGGCGGCCACCGTCAGGGTGGCCTCGTCGCCGGTGACGACGTTGCGCAGGCGCAGTCCGGTGACCGCGTCGTCGCCGAGGATCTCCGTCACCACCGAATTCCAGACGAACTCCATCTTGGGCTCGCCAAAGGCCCGCTCCTGAAGGATCTTGCTGGCCCGCAACGCGTCACGCCGGTGAATCACCAGAACCTTGGAGGCATAGCGCGTGACATATAGCCCCTCGTCCATGGCCGCATCGCCGCCGCCGACCACGGCTACCTCCTGGTCCTTGAAGAAGGCAGCGTCGCAAGTGGCACAGTATGAGACCCCGCGGCCGGTCAACCGCTCCTCGCCGGGCACGTTGAGGCGAGTATGGTCGGCACCCCCAGTGACGACGACCGCCTTCGCCAGGTAGTCGCCCTCACTCGTCGACACGAGGTGCCGGCGGTCCTGTGGCGCGATGCCCGCCACGTCGGCGTAGCCCATCTCCGCACCGTACTTCTCGGCCTGCCGCTGCATGGCCTGTGCAAGGTCGAAGCCGTTGATCCCGTCGGGGAATCCGGGGTAGTTCTCGACCGCGGAGGTGAGCGCGATCTGGCCGCCGGTGACGTTTCTCTCGAGAACCAGAGTCTTGCGACGGGCGCGGGCAGCGTACAGCCCGGCCGTCAGGCCCGCCGGGCCCGCCCCGATAACGACGATGTCGTATTCCTGGGCCAAGTCGTTGCTCTCCGCGTAGATCAGGCGCCTTCGGCGTGGTCCGTCATGACGGCCGGGCCGATGGATCGGCCGGGCCGACGGTGCCCACACAATCTAGCACGCGGCAGAGGCGATCGGAAGGGGGCTATGTTCGGAGGGAGTCCGCCCTTCAGCGCTAGGCGAGAGCAGCGTCCAGACGCTTTCGCAGGTCTGACTTCGGGCGGAAGCCTACTATCTGGCCAACCGGCTCGCCTCCCTTGAAGACCAGCAGCGTCGGAATGCTGCGGATACCGTACCGGGCGGCGGTGGCTGGGTTGTCGTCGGTGTTCAGCTTGACGAAGGCGACCTTGCCGTCATACTCCTCCGCAAGCTCCTCAACAATGGGAGCGACCATGCGGCAGGGCCCGCACCAAGGGGCCCAGAAATCGACCATCACAGGCTGCTGAGCCTTCACAACGTCCTGGTCGAAAGTGGCATCGGTGACTTCCGTAGGCTTTGCCACACCAATCTCCTTTCGGTGTTGCCCTGTCCAAAGCGGGGCCATCTTGACAGTGAAGGCCCAGCTCTCTAGTATGCTACAATACCCCCATGGGGTATGTCAACACGCGAGGAGGGGATGCCATGAAGGATGCCGCCAGCGGGGCCGAGGCTCTGCTCACCCGGCTGCGACGCATCGAGGGGCAGGTGCGAGGCATCCACCGCATGCTGGAGGAGGGGCGCGGCTGCGAGGACATCCTGACGCAGCTCACGGCCGCCCGCAGCGCCCTCGATCAGGTGGGGCTGCTGCTGATGGAATGGCACATCGAGCGCTGCCTCCTCAGCGGCCTGCCTTCCGACGAGCCGTGGGTGCAGTCTCTGCGGGAAGCCCTCAAGAGCTGGACGCGGTTTGGGCTCCTCCCGGGCGCCGCCGAGGATCTGCCCGACTGAGCGACGGGAATGCTACTTCAGCTCGGCCCGCATCGCCTCCAACATCCCGGAATCCGATGCCTCCTTCGCCGTGCGGATGGCGTTCTTGATTGCCTGCGCGCGGCTGCGCCCGTGACAGATGAAGACCACGCCGTTGACCCCCAGAAGGGGCACTCCACCGTACTCGGCGTAGTCCAGGCGCCGGCGCATCCCGCGCAGGGCGTCCAGCAGAAGCAAGGCTCCCAGCCGGTAGCGCAGCCGGCTACCCAGCGTCTCCCGTAGCTCGCGGAACACGAACTCGGCCATCCCCTCGCACATCTTCATAGCCACGTTGCCGGTGAAGCCATCGGATACCGCGACCTCCACGGCCCCGTTCATGAGCTCCTTCCCCTCCACGTTGCCGACGAAGTTGAGGGAAGAGCGCGAGAGACGCTCATACGTCTCCCGCGTGAGGGCGTTGCCCTTGCCCTCTTCCTCGCCGATGCTCAGGAGCCCCACGCGGGGGCGGTTGACTCCGTAGACGCGCTCCACGTAGATGCAGCCCATGTGGGCGAACTGGACCAGGTAGGACGGCCTGCAGTCGGCGTTGGCGCCCACGTCCAGCGCCAGGACGCCGTGCGTGCCGGCCGGGAAACGGGCACTGAGTGCCGGCCTCTCGATGCCGCTCAGGCGTCCCAGCAACAGGAGGGCCGACGCCACTACGGCCCCAGTGTTCCCAGCCGAGACGAAAGCGCTGGCCTGGCCCTCCTTCACCAAGCGGAGAGCCTCATTGATGGACGAGTGGCGCTTGTGGCGTACGGCCTGGGCCGGCGCCTCGTGCATCCCCACCACCTCGCTGGCCGGAACCACCCGGACGGAAGGGGGTGGCTTGCCGTCAGTTTGCCGAGCCAGCTCCGCCTGTAGGATATCGGGCAGCCCCACCAACGCCACCTCGACATCTGTCTCGCGGACGGCCATGAGAGCCCCCTTTACCGTCTCTCCGGGGGCGTGGTCACCCCCCATGGCGTCCAGCGCGATGAGCATGCTTCCCTTCCTCTCCCTGGCCAGCTCGTTCCTCCCTAGCGTGAGGACGGCCGTCCCGGCGCAGGGATGAGTCCGGCCACGAAGATCATTCTAGGGGCGTTGAGGTCATAGGGGGAGAGGTCATAGGCACCGTAGAGGTCTCGTATGCGGAAGCCAGCGCGACTGAGGAGTAGCTCCATCTCGTGTCGGTGGATGAAGCGCAGCTCGAAGCTGGCCAGGCGCCGACGCAGTGAGCCGTCCGGCCCCCACTCCTCATAGATGTGGGTGACGTGCTGGATCTGGCGGGCGGGGTCCGCCTGGCAGCTACGGAACTTGCTCACCAGCACGCCACGGGACGCATCTCTGCGCGTCCAGTCGAGAGTCAGGGGCTGCACGCCGGCCTCCCACTCCTGAGGCTGGAAGGCGGGCAGGTCGATGACGAGGAGTCCGTCGGACGCCAGGTGACGGCGGGCGCATTCCAGGGCACGCACCTGGTTCTCCTGGCTGTGCAGGTGCATGAGGCCGCCCAGGGCGCAGCAAACGAGGCCGAAGGTCTGCCCCAGGTCGAAGTCCGTCATGTCCGCCGCCAGGAGACGGAGGTTGGCCGCCAGGCGCTGAGGCCGTAGGGCCTCCTGCTTGCGCCCGGCCACGGCCAGCATCGCCTCCGAGCGGTCGATGCCCACGACCTGCAGACCCGCCCGAGCCAGTGGAATGGCCAGGCGCCCGGTGCCGACGCCCAGCTCGAGGACCGGCGCGTCGTGGCGACGGCTCAGGTTCTCGTAGATGCCAACGTCTTCCTCATAGCCCGCGAGGTCGAGATCGTAGTAGTCAGCAATGACGTCGAATGGTTCGTCAGTCATGGCGGCGGTCCCATCGGGGACTCAAGGCAAGGCCAAGAAATCATCCTTCACACGCTGTCGCAGTTCGGGGTCAGTGAGCACGTCGATTGCGGTCATGGCCATGGCCTTGCCGGAATCCAGTAGCCCCCTGTGCCCCTCCTCCGAGGCGGCGCAGGCGGCGAAGGCACGGCTGTGGACCGCAACCTCAGGCGCGGCCACCGCGACGGTGGGATGAATGGCGGGCGCGATGGCGCTGACGTTGCCCATGTCGGTGCTGCCCAAGGCACGGCCCGGCTGATCGCCCGTCTCGCGCCCCAGGGCTGCCAGGTTCGCCCGGTGTGCATCGGCCAGGGGGCCGTTGGTCCTCATGGCAGCGAACTGGTTCTCCGACCAACGGTACTCCAGGCGGGCGCCGCTGGCACTGGCGCCAGCCTCCAGGCAGGCGACGACTTTCGCCTTCAACTCCTCCAGGTAGACGTCGTCCTCAGCCCGAACCATGAAGCTGCCCGCCGAGTGGTCCGGCACCACGTTGGCTGCCTGGCCGCCGTCGGTGATGATGCCATGCAGTCGGGCGCTGTAGCGGATGTGCTGACGAAGAGCGGCGACAGCGTTGTAAGCCAGGACGAGCGCATCCAGAGCGTTGATCCCCGCTTCCGGGCGGGCCGCGGCGTGGGCCTCCCTTCCGAAGTACTCCACCTCAAGAGAGGCGCAGGCCAGGGCCCGCGAGTAGACGGCGTCGCGGGTGCCGGGGTGCGTGAGCATCGCGGCGTCCAAGTCGGCGAATGCGCCCTCACGGGCCATGATCACCTTGCCTCCGACGATCTCCTCCGCCGGCGTGCCGATGACAACGGCGCTGCCCTCCGTCGAGTCGAGGACGGCCCGCGTCGCCAGGCCGGCGGCGACGGCGGCGGTGGCGATGATGTTGTGGCCGCAGCCGTGGCCTATGTCCGGAAGGGCATCATACTCAGCCAGAAAGGCGACCCGCGGCTCGCCGCCGCCGACCGTTGCCCGAAAGGCTGTCGGCAGGCCGCAGACGCCTCTCTCGACCTGGAATCCTTGACTCTCCAGATAGTCGCTGAGCCAGGCGCTGGCCTTCTCCTCTTGAAGGCCTATCTCCGGGTTGGCGTGGATGCGAAGGCTAAGATCGATAAGGTCCTGCCGCCGGGCCTCGACCTCCGCGACAGCGCGGGCCTTTAGACGTTCCCTGTCAACAGCCATGAGCGGTGCTCCTCGGATCGGGGCATTGCATTCTAGGGACGCCCTCGCCCGCCCGTCAAGCAGGCGCGGCCTCGCGAGTCGACACCCCTGCCGAAGAGGGTCCCGTCCCCTCCACTGGTAACTTGTGCGTTATCGGTGGGCAACTCCCGCGGACTGAAAGTCCGCGGCTTCCAGATTCGCCAACCATGCCGCCGACTCTGCGCCAAAGGCGCATCCGCCTCCGGAGGACAGTCGGCGGTGCCATGAGATATGCAGGCAATTCACCCACCAACCATGAAGCAGTTGCCTCCGCCGCCAATCCTTGACCGCCCCCGGAGCCCATCATACAATGTGAGTTACAGACAGCTCACAACAACAGCGGGAGCTGGGGGAGCCCGGCTGAGAGGGCGGCCAGGCCGTCGCCGACCGCGGAACCTGACCTGGGTAATGCCAGCGAAGGGATGTGGTCAACACATGACGCCGCCGGCAGCCCGGCGGCGT
>DAOULP010000246.1:0-6261 GCA_034420175.1 Dehalococcoidia bacterium
CCTCGGTGTGGAGGTCGAGGGCGGAGGTCGGCTCGTCGAGGAGCAGGATCGGCGCGTCCTTGAGGAACGCCCTGGCGATCGAGATGCGCTGCTGCTGTCCGACGGAGAGCTTGACGCCCCGCTCGCCAACCTCAGTCTCGTACCTCGCCGGTAGCTCTTGGATGAAGCCGTCGGCGCGGGCCGCGCGAGCCGCGGCCTCCACCTCCTCGAAGCTCGCATCGAGCCGTCCGTAGAGGATGTTCTCGCGCACCGTCGCCGAGAACAGCAACGGCTCCTGTGGCACCATGCTTACGAGGTCACGCAGCGCCGGTATCTTCAGTCGGCGGATATCCACGCCGTCGATTTCGACCGCTCCAGCCGTGACGTCGTAGAGCCGGGGAATCAGATTGAGGATTGTCGTCTTGCCCGACCCCGTCTCCCCAACGATGGCGATCTTCTCGCTCTTGCGCGCCTCGAAGTCTATGCCCACCAGTACCGGCTGGCCGGCCTCGTACTCGAACCGCACCTGCCGGAACGCGACGGCACCTTCAAGAGACGGTTTTTCGACGGCATCCGGTGCCTCCTGGATATCCGACGTCTCATCGAGCACCTGGAACGCCCGCCCGACGCCGACCACGGCGTCCTGGAAGGGTCCGTAGACGAACATGATCTGGTTCATCATCTGGTAGATGCTCTGCATGTAGCTGACAAAGATCCAGAGTGCCCCCACCGTGAGCGGCCCGTTCACCACCCGGTAGGCGGCGAATAGCAGCACTGATGCCGTGCCCAGCCCGGTGATCGTCACCGTCGCCACGTTGAGCACCTGCTCGGCGAGGCGGAAGCGCAACTGGGCGCGCACGAAGTTCATGCTCGTGCCCGCGAACCGCTCCCGCTCCCTGCCTTCGCGGCCGAACACCTGCACCGCCCGGATCGCCCCCATCGTCTGCTCGATCAGCGACGTGAGGCGGCTCATGTGCTCCCGGCTCTCTTGCGAGGCACGCAGTATGCGACCGGTCAGGCGGTGGATGGCGTAGAACAGCAGGGGCAGCACACCGAGCGACACCAGAGTGAGCAGCGGATCGAGCAGCAGCATCAGCGCGATCATGATCAGCAGCCGGAAGATCAGCACCGACCACGTCTGGACGCCGAAGATCATGACTTCTTGGATGGCTCGGGCGTCGTTGATCGCCCGCCAGATGCTATCTCCGATCGACTGACTGGCGTGGTAGCGAAGCGAAAGCGTCCGCATGTGCCCGACAATCCGCGACCGGAGGGTGTGGATCATCAGCAACGCGGTGCGTGCGATGACGTAGAAGCTGCCCGCGTTGATCAGCACCCCGCCGACCGTAATCACGAGATACAGCGCGGCCAGGCCGCCCGCCGTGACGACCTTCTCCCGATTCGTCTCGCTAACCACCTCGCCCAGGGGTCCGAGGTCCAGCCGGTCGCTGGCCAGCACGCCATCGATGACGAACTTGATCGGCCACGGCTGGAGCGTGACGAGCAGCGAGCCGAGCATCACCAGCAGAACGCTCAGCCCCACTCCACCGCGGAACTCCCCGATGTAGCTAAGGATGCGGCGGTAGATTTGGGCGACCGGAGCGGTGGTCCCTTCCGGTCCGAGCGGGGCGTTGGGATCGAACAGCCGGGTCATGCCATCACCAATAGGACAGGTCCACGTACGGCCGCGTCAGTTCCACGTTCAGTGCTCTCGCGGCGCCCGTCGCCTGCCAGTAGATCGCGCGGCTCTCCTTCTCAGGCTCATAGCTGACGAGACGTTGAACCAGATCGGGCAGGAACTCCAGCGGCGCCATGAGCTGGCCGCGGCCCAGCCGGTGCGTCTCGCCAACGAGATAGCCGATCAGACGAGCCATCGCGTCCTCGCAGCCCTCCGCGTGGCCGAAGTCCATGAGCGCTGTGTTTTCGATTACGCGCTGTTCCCCAGTCGTATTGTGGCGCCAGAGCTCGCGCACGTGCCTGCCCCGGTCCCAGAGTCCAGCGCAGGCCACGATGCGGCCGGCTTCTTCGAGCACGTAGTAGTCCTGCCACCCGTAAACTGGCACCCAGAAGTTGGGCTTCGGCCCCCAGCAGGTGTCGTCCAGCTTGCCTTGCAGGTATTCGACGGTGTAAGGGCGGAACAGGTCCAGGCCCCGATGCGTCCTGTTCACCAGCGCCACGCAGCGACGGGCATCCGACCGGCGGGCGAGGCGTATCCCGTCCGTCTGTCCGCCGAAGCGGCGGCTCGGGAAGCAGTGGACGGTGACCGTCTTGCTCTTTCGGCCCCCGCGACGACGGTAGTAGTACGTAGCCAGGGCTTCCCAGCCCAACGCTCGCCGCGGTTCCGCGCGCAGCAGACGGCCCAGGCCCTGCCCCCGGGCATCCTTGCGGGTCCTCCATGCGGACTCGATCTGGACGGTGACCCGCCTGCCCCCGACCAGCGTGTTCCTCGCCGAATGCGCGATAACGGCCAGGATGACCCCCCTGTCTTCGATGACCTGGATACTTGCGTTCTCCTGCAACCGGAACTGAGCGAACGGGTACGGGCTCCGTTGCACCGTGAACTCCCACTCGCCGATGTTCTCCGGCGAGTTGGCGAAGAGATCGGCAAGCGCTTCGTCGTCCTTCCACGTCGCCTCCCGGACCCGCAGCGTGCCGCCGATCAGCCGCTCGCGTCGGTCAAGGGACTTCTGAACTCTCTGCCAGTACCCTTTGCCACGTCTCAGCCACTGGCCGATCTCCGCGCGCCGGACACGCAGTGCGTAGGCACGGTCGAGCAGGCCTTCAGGCCAGTCCTGCTCACGTGCGGCTCGCCGAAGCTCTTCCAGCGTCTCGGTTGGGGGCTGGAAGGTGGGCAGTTCGTCGGCCATTGCTCATTCCCCTTTGAAACGCAGCTGCACCCCTCCTGAGGAACTGAGTGCTCGCGTCTCGGGTGCTGGTGTCTCTTCCTCCCGTCTCCCGCCCCCTCCGCCTCACGCCGCGCAGCCGAAAAAAAGGGGCCCGCTTGCACGGATCTGGAAAGGCGCTCGTGCGACCACCCAAGCGGGCAGCGGCCCACTGGGTGAGAGCATTCCTGCCAAAGCCAGGCAAGCGGGCCCGACTGTCACCTCTGATTCTGCGTCGAACCCAGAACACAGAATAGCACCGCAACATCGACGCCGCAAGGTGAGCCACGGTCCGAGCACGTCGTCGCGTTGAGTTCGACGATCAGCGTCTTCAGACGCCACCGGCACCACGGGGCCAGCGCTGAAGGGCAGGCACGTATGGTCGGCAGGGGAGCCAGCGGGAACACCGTGTGTGCGTGCCGGCGCGCCCGGACCGAACGACTCGACCCGGGCTTGCCTTGTGGGGACTGGTACACGCGCGCCGGGCGCTGCTTGGTGCGCTGCGCCTGGCAGCAGCGTCCGACTTAGGTCGGCGACCGGAGACCGAAGTTGAGAGTATCCACGTAGTCGATGATGTCGGGCAGGCGCGAGATGACGTGGTCGGGCGTGACGCCTTCCGCCGACTCCTGCCGGTACTGGCGGGTGAGGACGGCCCGCATGCCGATGCCTTGGGCGCCTCGGATGTCGGCCTGCAGGCTGTCGCCGACGAACACGGCCTCCTGGGGCGGCACACCCAGCTCGGCAAGGGGCGTCTGGAAGAGGGCGGGGTGCGGCTTGCGCAGCCCCATCTCGGAGGAGAAGACAGTCACGCTCATGTACTGGAGAGCGCCGCACTCGGCGAGCTGATCCCGGAGCACGTCGCCGCGTTGGAACGTGTTGGACACGATTCCGAGCTTTACACCCTCCTCCTGGAGGGTGCGGAGAGCGCTGACCGTGTCGACCTGTATGTGGTGGCCCCAGGCATCTGGCAGCAGGACATCATCTGTGATGCCTTCGAGGACGCTCTGGGAGACGCGGATGCCCAGTGTCGCCAGCCCCTCCGCGATCAGGTCCTCGGGCGGTCGCTGGTCCAGGCGCTTGTTGCGCAGGACATCGAGCTCCTCCTCGGCCCAATGCTTGGTGATGGCCTCGCGGAGGCGCTCCACGCTGGGGAGGGATTTCTTGCCGGCTCGGGCCAGGCGCCGGCGGACGCTGCGGAAGACGGGGATCGCCAGCGCCTCGTCGTACCGAACGTCCCAGAGCGTGTGCCCCAGGTCGAAGAGCACGGCGCGGACGCTCATGGCCCCTCGGCTTCCAGCGAGTCGGGAAGCAGCGAGGCCGCCGCCTCATCCGCGATGACCACGAGACGAGCGTGTCGCCGCAGGAGAGAGGCGGGCACGTTCTCCGTCATCGGCCCGGCCAGGGCGCGACGTAGGATCCGGGCCTTGGACTCGCCGGTCGCCAGCAGGAGGAGTGCGCGCGCCTCCAAGACGGTGCCCAAACCCAGCGTGTAGCCGGTCTTGGGCACGTCCCGCACCCGCCCGCCGAAACCCCACGCCAGGTCGCGGCGACTCGATAGCGTCAGCTCCACCACCCGCGTGCGCGAGTCCACCGACGCTCCCGGCTCGTTGAGGCCGATGTGCCCATTGCGGCCGATACCGAGCACCGCCAGGTCCAGACCACCCACCCCGGCGATGGTCGCCTCATAGGTAGCAGTCTCGGCCTCGGGATCGGCGACCCGGCCGTCGGGGCAGATGACCGTTCCCACCGGTACCCGGTTCAGGAGGTGTCGCTGGAGGAACGAGAGATTGCTGGCTTCGTGCTCGGGCGGGAGGCCGACGTATTCGTCGAGAAGGAATACTGTGGCCTCACCGAGATCGAGGTGGCCATTCTCAGCGCGCTTTGCCATCTCTTCGTAGAGTGAGAGGGGTGTGCGGCCCGTGGGCAAGGCCACAACGCACTCCGGACGGCGGCTCGCCAGCTCGCCGATCTCGTCGGCGGCAAGCCGTGCCATATCCCGGTCGTCCATCACCCTGATGAACCGAATGGGTGCCACCTCCTTCGGGCATGATGGGCCATCGCGTCTGGGAAGGCAAGCCGCCGCCAGCGCACCGGGTTGACCGTGCTGCATCGCGTGGTAAAATCCGACGGACACCCTCTCACTCGCCCAAAATCAGAGCCAGTCGACGGAAGGGCTGCGTGAACGTCTACCTTCTCACCCTCATCCTGGCAGCGGCCATCGCCCTCGGCTCGACGGTCCTGCTGCAGGCTCTCTCAGCTAATCGTGTCCTGGCGGGTCCCTTCGGCAGGAACGCCGCCCACAGGCCGAAGCTGGGCGGCATCGCTATCTTCCTGGCCTTCGCCATCACCCCCTTCCTGGCCTCAGCCATCTCCTCCGAAGCGTCGGAGTTCTTTGCCCCCAAGTCGAGAACCTTCCTCGGCTTTCTAGGAGCCTGCTCCCTGGTCTTCCTAACCGGCCTCTTCGACGACTGGCGGGTGGCGAGCTGGCAGCAGAAGCTGGTCGGCCAGGTGGGAGCGGCCATCGCGGTCTACGCCGCCGGCTACCGCATCGAGGAGGTGGCCTTCCCCTGGGGTAGCGAGGTGGATCTGCACTGGCTTGCGCCTCTGGTGACCATCGCCTGGGTCATCTTCTTCACCAACGCCATCAACCTGGTCGATGGCAAGGACGGTGTTGCAGCCGGCGTCTCCATTCTGGCGGCGGCGACCTTGGCCCAGGTGGCCTCCCACTCCCACCACCCGACGATCGCCCTGCTGCTGGTGGCGCTCGCCGGCGGCGGGCTGGGCTTCCTCCCCTTCAACCTTCCCCCGGCGTCCTCGATCCTGGGCGACTCGGGTGCACTGCTGATGGGCTTCGTGCTGGGCGCGCTATCCATCCGCGGTGCCACCGGCGTCAGCGACACCGTGTTCATCAGCGTGCCCATCATGGCGCTGGGCTTCCCGATTCTGGACACGGTACTGGCGGGGGCGCGGCGCGCCCTTGACCGCAATCACCCGTTCCTGGGCGACGTGGACCACATCCACCATCGCTTGGAGGTAATGGGCCTGGGGCCGCGGGGGATCCTCACCATCCTCTACGCCGTGTCGGTCCTTTTCTCGGGGGCGGCCATCCTTCTCCACTACGTGGACTACTTCCTCATGGAGCTGGCCGTCTTCGGCGCACTGATAGTCCTGGTGGCGGCGATCCTGACAAGGCTGGGCTACGCGGTCTCCCTCTGGAACAGCCACAGCATGATCTGGCTGCGAAGAAAGGCGGCGCTCGTCGAGCCGGCTGCCCTGGAGGTGGAGCAGCCCAGAGACCCCTCCAAGGACGGCGGAGCGAGCTGAAGCTCCGCCCGCTACGGGGTCCCCCGCCGGCTGCGCCAGAACCGTCTCGCGTTGTTGAAGGCCAGGGTGTAGGCAC
>DAOULP010000247.1:0-7479 GCA_034420175.1 Dehalococcoidia bacterium
CCACGTAGGTCGCCACGGCGCGGGAGTCCTGGGGGTCGCGATAGGCAGCGAAGGCGCCGGCGACGGTTTCCTCTTCCATTAGCATCGTGATGAGCGGGCTGTTGCTCATGTAGGGGTAGGCGACCGCCGTTATCGGCGACCACCCGGCAGGCAAATCACGCTGGTCCAAGAGGGTGTCGGCGGCCACGAACTCGTCGTCCCGACTCCCCATGCCCACCGCGAAGGCGATTGCGAGCCCGGCCAGCAGGCAGGCTTCGGCGGCGAGGAGAGCAAGGAGCAGACCGCGGCGTCGCCTGAGGGCTTGTGGTAGTAGGAAGGACCGGCGAGTCGTGAGCATGTCTGGCGAGGGTACCGCGACGTTCCTCTCTGTAGCGGGCTGGCGTCCTACCTCGCCGTCGTAATTGTCGGACGGAAGAGGGGGCAGCATTAGGGTTTTGGCCAGGCTTTGTCAGGGTTTTCCCCGACCGCGCCGAGCGAAACGGGGTCGGCTGGGTTGAGGCGCTCCCTCTGTGAGCGGAGGAGTCAGTCCAGTTGGTCCGGGATTCGGCTGTAGACGAGCTGGGCCAGTTCGTCCACCCGCCGGAAGGGTTCCTGGCCGTGCGGGTGCTCCACCACGATCAGGGCGAGGGCAGAGCCCTTGGTGAAGAGGACGAAGTCAGATTGCACTCCTTCGCCTGTCGGCGGTGCCAGGCTTCGGCCGCGGAGGGACCCCGGCGCAGGGGTGTCTGTGGCGGCGAAGAACAGCTCGGGGGGTTCATCCCCCAGGCGCTCTCGAGCCAGGCGCTCTGCCTCCAGCACGAGGGGCGCTATCCTCGCATAGTCTGGGCTGTCCCCTGCGAACTCGAGGCGCAGCGGCTCATCGGGCCGGAAGACCACGTACGTGGCGACAGCGGACGAGTCCTGGGGGTCGCGAAAGGCGGAGAAGGCACCGGCCACTGTTTGCTCTTCCATCAGGAGGGTCAGGAGCGGACTGTGCGCGATGTAGGGATAGCTGGCGGCCTCCACGGGTATCCATCCCGAGGGCAAGTCCGGTCCGGCCAGAAGGGCATCGCGGGCGGCGAACTCGTCGTCTTGACCCGACAGCCCCACGACGAAGGCAGCCGCCAGCACCGCCAGGACGCAGAGTTCCACGGCGAGAAGGGCTCGAAGCAGTGCTCGGCGTTCCCAGAGGGGCTGCGGCAACAGGCGGAAGCGAAGAGTAGAGAACATCTTCTGCGAGGGCACCGCGACCTTCCTCACTTACTACAAACGCGGGTCTTCGTGGGGCGTTACGTCCGGGAGTCGGCTCTTGGCCCTCGCTCTCAGGAAGTAGGGGAAAAGGCGTATGTCGAAAGCCGTACTCCCTGCCGATACTCCCGCGCACCTTGGACAGGAGGGCGAAAGGGTGCCTCACAAATCACAGGGACCGTGGAGACTGGCGTTCACTGCTGCGTTGGCCCTGGTTGGGTCTACGCTGTTCGTAGTTACTCGCGCGGAGGCTGCCCCGTCTCTCCAGCCGACGGAGACTGCTACGGCCACCGCGACCGCGACGCCATCGCCGTCGCCCACGGCGACGGCCACCCGGACCCCCACGGCCACTGCCACGGCCACCGCGACCGCGACGCCATCGCCGTCGCCCACGGCGACGGCTACCCCCACTCGCACCGCCACGGCTACGGCCACGACGACTGCAACCGGGACCACTACCGCCACAGCCACTGCCACGATTACGGCGACGCCGACGGTCACCGCTGGTTCGGCCGTGTTCATTCCGGCGGCCGCCAGCGCGCCGCCAACGGCCACCGCGGCTGTGGTTCTGGCGAGTCCGGTTGCTCAGCCGCCGGCGATGGACCCGGGCGGCACTGTGGCCGGTCAGTCGGCCTCTGAGGCCGACGTGACCACGCTGCCCACGGCGGGCGATGGCGGCCTGGGTCCGTCCTTGCCGATGCGCCCGATGACCGCCAGCATCATTATTCTGTTGGTTGGCGGGGGTAGCTGGGCTCTCTACTACGGCATGCGAGAGGCCACCGCCGAGGACTAGGGCGGCTGACCGCTGGCCCTTCTGGTCGTTTCCCCAATCAGGACTACAGGCGGAGCCGTCGCTACGAAACCCCCGCCCGGAGGCGGGCGGCTTCGGCCCATGGCCGCTCCTGGCGGCCGCCTCCCATCAGCACCAACGGCGATACCACGTCAGGGTCTGTCATGACGTTGACACATGCCGGCCGGCCGCTGGCGAAGGCGCGCTCGATGGCGGGGATGATCTCGGACCCGTCTTCCACGAACTCGGCGTAGACCCCGAACCCCTCCGCCGCCTTGTCGTAGCGCGTGGGTCCCAGTTCGGTGATGATGACTCGGTCCTCGCCCAGCCGCGTCGTCTGCTCGTGCTTGCACATGCCCCAGGCCTGATCATTGTTGACAACGACGACGACGGGGAGGTTGTGGCGCACGGCCGTGTCGAACTCGCTGAAGTTGAGGCCGACGGAGCCGTCGCCGGTGAGGACCAGTACGCGCTCCTCGGGGTAGGCCACCTTGGCCGCGAGTCCAAAGGGGATGCCCGTCCCCAGGCAGCCGAAGTAGCCATGGCCCACGTGGCGTCCTGGCCTGCGCGCCGAGCGCGCTAGCTCTCCCCACACGAAGGTCTCCCCCCCGTCCACCGCCAGCACGCCGCTGTCCGCCATGAGAGCGCTGGCGTCGTGGGCCAGACGGTAGGGGTGGATGGGCTGGCGGCTGGGGTCGAGGGCGTCGGCGAACGCGCCCTGCATGGCAGACTGGCCCTGGCCCAGCTTCCCCACCCATTCGTCGTGGCCGGGGCGTGTGCGGCCTTGGGCCGCTCGGATGAGGGCCCGAAGAGTCTCCCGGCAGTCGGCCACGATGCCCAGGTGGATGTCGCGCCCCCGGCCGATTTCCTCTCCCTCGATGTCCACCTGGATGATCTTCGCCTCGGGCGGGATGGCTGCACCGCGAGGGCCTGTGTACAGCCCCAGCCTTCCGCCCAGGAGAAGCACAACGTCCGGCGCGCCCGCCGCGGCGCGGGCGGCCGCCAGCGTCTGAAAGCCACCCAGACCCAGCGGGCTGTCCTCGGGGATCGCGCCCCGAGTGATGCCGTTGGCGCAGACCGGAATGCCGGCGAGCTCCGCGAACTCCCGCAGCTCGTCGGTTCCACGGGCGGACCAGACGCCGCGGCCGGCCATGATCACCGGGCGTTCCGCCTCCAAGAGCAGCGTTAGGGCTTTGTCGGCGGTTTCCGGCGACGGAGCTGGCGCGGCCTCCGGGCGGGAGATGTCCTGAAAGTCCAGGGCGTCTTCCTCGACCTGGGCGCGCAGCACGTCGCGGGGGATCTCCAGGAAGACGGGCCCGGGCCGGCCGGTGGCGGCCTGGCGAAATGCCATGTTGACGTACTCCGGGATCCGCCGAGGGTCCCGGACCAGGCGCGACCACTTGGTGATGGACTGCATGAGGGGCGCGCCCTGGAAGTCCTGAAGCAGCAGCAGATCGTCCTCGGCGATATCATGGCGGCCGCCGATGACCACCATGGGCACCAGATCCACGTAGGCGTTCGCCACGGCTGTGACGACGTCCGTGACGCCGGGGCCGGCTGTCACCACGGCAACGCCGGGCTGGCCGGTGAGCCGAGCCCAGGCGTCGGCCATGTGCCCCGCGGCCTGCTCGTGTCGGGTGTCGATGATGCGGATGCCATGGTCAAGACAGGCTTGGACGATGGGGTCGATATGTCCCCCGTGGAGCGCAAAGATGTTCTTCACGCCCTCGCGATCCAGCATCCTGGCAAACATCTCGCCGCCGTCGATCTTCATGGTCGGTTTCCTCCCAGGGTCTGCTGGCCGGTGGCGGTCCTCTTCGTGTGCGTGGCCGCAGGGCGAAGCCGTGGACCGCGCACCGCGCTTCGTGCCTAGTTGTCGAACTTGTCCTTCACTACTTTGAAGGCGGCCTCCGTGGCCACGAGGGCCTCGTCGATGTCGGCCTCGCTGTGGGCGGCACACAGGAACCAGTTGTGGTGAGGGTGGACGAAGACGCCGCGCCGGGCGCACTCGCCGGCCCACAGGCGGCCGCGCTCGAAGCCCTCGTCGGCATCGAAAGTCAGGTACGGAATCACCGGTGGCCCCGACTGCGTGATCGCCAGACCCAGCGACCGCGCCTGCTGGTCGAGGCCCTCCCGAAGGCGGGTCCCCGCCACTGACATCTGCTTGATGCCGCCTTCGTCACGGAGGGCGTTGATGGTCGCGATGGCGGCGGCCATGGAGGCGGCGGCCGTGAAGAAGGAGCCGGTGAAGTAGACCTGCTGGGCGGCGAAGCGAAGCTCCTCGCGCCCGAGCCCGGCCGAGATGGCGTAGCCGTTGCCGAGGGCCTTGGAGTAGCAGGTCAGGTCCGGCCTCAGGCCCAGCGCCTCGCCGGAGCCGCCGAGGTGGAGGCGAAAACCGGCCCTCACGTCGTCCAGGATGACGACAATGCCTTCCTGGTCGCAGATGGCGCGCAAGCCGTCGTGGAAGCCGGGCGCCGGCATCTCCTGGTTGTGGAAGGCGTCGTGGCGGAACGGGCAGACGATGACGGCGGCGACCTGACCCGGGTGCTCGGCCACTACCCGCTTGAGGTCGTCCAGGTCGTTGTACTCGAAGGTGAGCACGTCCCGCCGCTCGGCCTCGGTAGTCCCGGCGGGATTGGGCGTACACCAGGGATGGCTTCCGTGATAAGCGCCCGCGGCCATGATTACCTTGTCGCGGCCGGTGTGGGTGCGGGCCACGGCGATTGCCCAACTCGTCGCGTCGGAGCCGTTCTTGCCGTAGACGCCCCAGTCGGCGCACGGCGTGACCGACACGAGCAGCTCGGCCAGTTCCACCCAGGGCTCCCCAGGCAGGTTCTGGCAGTCGGCCTGCTCAAGCTGGGCGCGCACCGCCTCCTCGACGCGCGGGTGCCGGTGCCCGAGGACGATGGGCCCATAGGAGCACATGAAGTCGATGTACTCGTTGCCATCCACGTCCCAGATGCGACAGCCCTGGCCCCGAGCCAGGAAGCTGGGGTAGGAGCCCAAAGTTAGAAGTTGGGGGCTCTGATGGCCGTAGATGCCGCCGGGGATTACGCACGTGGCGCGCTCCATCAGCGCGCTACTGCGATCGAAGGAGTAGAGTTTCTTGGCCGACATGGGATACCTCCTCGAACAGGCAGGCGGGGGACGCTCTCAGCCGATCCGCACCGCATGCCGCATCTTGGCCGCACGGGCGGCTACCACTGAGCGGTCCTCTCCCGCTGGTGGTGAGGGCCGCTCACCAGCCTCCTTCCGAATCTCAGCTTCGCGCCAAGTCCTCGGCGGGGCGCCTTCTTGAGCTGGCGCGCCTCGCCCGACGTAGGTGCTGCCTGTCAGCCTTGTGGGTCATCTGTGGGAGGCGGCTGGCCTGCGACAACCCTATTCTGACGCTGGGCTCCTGTCAATGGGATCGTCTTGTGAAGGCGCGCCCGGTGACGCCGCCGCCTGCTCGCGAGGCCTCCAGACGGAGACAATCATGTCGCCGGCCGCAGGCCAGCGACGGGCGATTCCGTCGAGCATGGTCATGGCGGCCCATCCTACCCGCCGCGGCAGGCGGTCGACGGCAAGGCGCCATGGGTGGAAGTGGTGGCCCAGGGAAACGCCATAGACACGCTCAAGGGCGAAGTGGCGACCTCCGAGCGCACGGACGTATTTCAGGTCGCCCCACACGGTGTGTGTCTCTGGTGGCTGCCAGTAGGGGCGCCCAGCGGGATCGGGCGCGCCCAGCATGCGGGCAATGGCGTTGATGCTGCGCCCTAGCCGCCGGGCCAGTGCGTCGAAGTTGGCCATGGCGATGACCAGGCGGCCGTCGGGCTGGAGGACGCGCGCGGTCTCCTGCATGAAGGTGGCCTGGTCGGCGAAATGGTCGACGGAGCCCTTGCAGACAACACGGTCGAACGAGCCCGCCCGGAAGGGAAGCGACTCGGCGATTCCCCGTGTCAGGACCACTCGCTGATCGAAGCCCTGCCAGCGTGCCAGATCAAGCATGTGGTCGGAGGCCTCGAGCCCCCAGGCCTCCCAGCCGGCGGGCACCATTCGGGCGGCCAGTTCGCCGCTACCGCAGGCCACGTCCAGCACCCGGCCCGGTGGGCTGCCGAGGATCTGGTCCAGCACCGCGCGGTCAGTCCGTTGGTGATAGAAGGCGCTGTCGCGGCCGTCGCCGGCGCCCGGCTCGAAGTCCTCCATACGGTAGTCCAAGTCCGCGGCCGCGAGGATGGGAGCGTTGCGGGGAAGTGGCGGAGACAAGCGGTCCTCCAGAGTGTGGGGAAGGCAGAGAGCGCGGGAGGATTGTACGACACTGCGAACCGGGGCTCCAATCGAAGGGCTCTTGGGGCCCTTCTGTGGCTCGGAACCCGTGCGCGCTGGACGCGGCGCCACGGTCGAGCTAGCATTCGGGCGAAGGAGGGCAGGCAATGCGCGAGAACACCGTCAAGCGGATGTGGTCTGAGGGCAAGCACACGATTGGCGCCTGGCTAATGATACCGGACGGCTTCTCGGCCGAGGTCATGGCTCAGATCGGCTTCGACTGGCTCTGCATCGACATGCAGCATGGCGTCATCGACTACGGCCAGGCTGTGCGCATGATGCAGGGCATATCGACCACGGACGTCGTTCCTCTGGTGCGGGTGCCCTGGAACGAACCCTCGATCATCATGAAGGCGCTGGACGCCGGCGCCTGGGGGGTGGTTGTTCCCCTGATCAACAGCCGGGCGGACGCCGAGGCCGCCGTTGCCGCCTGTCGGTACCCGCCGCTGGGGATTCGCAGCTCCGGGCCCACGCGGGCGACGCTGTACGCGGGGGTGGACTACGCCCGCCGGGCGAATGACGAGGTGCTCTGCATTGTCATGATTGAAACCAAGCAGGCCCTGGAGAACCTGGACGAGATCATGAGCGTGCGCGGCGTCGACGCCTGCTACATCGGCCCCGCGGACCTGAGCCTGGCGTTGGATCTCCCGCCGCGGGCGGACAGCGACGAGCCGTCTCACGTGGCGGCCGTGGCTCGCATCCTGGAGGCCGCTCGGCGGCATGGGGTGGTGCCCGGCATACATACCGCGAGCCCCGCCTTTGCGGCCCGATGCGTCAAGCAGGGCTTCCAGATGGTGACCCTGACCTCGGATGTCGCCTGCCTGGGAAGGGGCGCCTATCAGGACCTGCAGGCCCTGCGGGAAGCGACCGAGGCGGAGGCTGGCGCGCCGCCCAAGATTGAGGAGGTCTAGGCCCGGACGGAGACCGGGTGGGGGGCCACCCGCTTGCGGAGCGACTTGATTGGGACGCCGCTGTGCGGTAGCATGCTGCCAGTACATCGTAGAGCCCCACTGCCGAACTCCCGCAGAGCAGCGGGAGGCGGGGGACCCGGCCAGCGAAGGGGTGAATCCCGGGCAACCGGGAAGGGTAGCCTTTCGCCCTAACCCGTCAGCTAACCCCGTAGGCCGAGGAAAGGTCGAGTCCAAGCAAGGAGCGAC
>DAOULP010000248.1:0-4282 GCA_034420175.1 Dehalococcoidia bacterium
AGGCGCCCGCCTCCTCGGCGATGCGGGCGTGCTCGGCGGTCACCACGTCCATGATGACGCCGCCCTTCAGCATCTGGGCCAGGCCCGTCTTGACCGTCCAGCCGCCGGTGCGCGGCTCACTTCCGTCCGGAGTTGCTCTTTCCTCGGTCATGCTTGCCTCCAGGCCCCCTTGAGGCCTTCTCTCTTCGTACGATCATTCTACTATTGCCCTCAGGCCCATTCAAGGAGCGGGGTTCGAGGGGGGGAGGCCACACTTGTGGACACTCAACCGACCGCCGCCTATAATAGCCTCGCCTGGTTCCCTCGAAGAAGTGTGTCGTTGGCGCTGCCAGCCTCCGGCGGGCTCAACTCTAAGGGCGGAGGGATTTTGCCTATTGGCTAGGACCGACTCCCTGCAGGACGTGGAGGCGACGGCGCGCAGGATCAGGCGCCACATCATCACCATGCTCGCGGCCGCCGGTAGCGGCCACCCCGGCGGGTCCCTCTCCACCGTCGAGATCTTCTGCGCCCTCTACTTCCGCATTCTCCGCCACAACCCGCAGGATCCGGCCTGGGCGGACCGCGACCGTCTCATCCTCAGCAAGGGCCACGGAGTACCCACGCTCTACGCCGTGATGGCCGAGTGCGGGTACCTCCCTGTCGAAGAGTTGACCACGCTCCGCCAGCTCAACAGCCGGCTCCAGGGTCACTCGCGGGCTGGCTCGCCGCCCGGCGTCGAGATGTCCGCCGGCTCGCTGGGCCAGGGGCTCTCCTATGCCATCGGGCAGGCCCTGGCCGCCCGCCTCGACGGCCGCGACTACCGAGTCTACTGCCTCCTGGGCGACGGCGAGCTTGACGAGGGCCAGGTCTGGGAGGCAGCAATGGCCGCCGCTCACCACTCTCTGGACAACCTGACGGCCATCGTGGATCGCAATGGGATCCAGAATGACGACTTCACCGAGACCGCCATGCGCCTGGAGCCCCTGCGGGAGAAGTGGCACGCCTTCGGCTGGCAAGTGCAGGAGGTCGACGGCCATGACCTCCCGGCGGTGATCCATGCCCTGGAGAGCGTGAGGGCTGTCCATGGGAAGCCCGCCGTCATCATTGCCCGAACCGTGAAGGGCAAGGGCGTCAGCTTCATGGAGAACACCCCTGAGTGGCACGGCAAGGCGCCGACGCCGGAGCAGGCCGAACGCGCCCTGGCTGAGCTCGCGTAACGATCAGCAATGAGAAGGAGAGTCCGCGGTGACCGTCGTGTCTGAGGTGACAGCCGCCACGCGAGAGGCGTTCGGCCCCACACTTGTCCGCTTGGCCGACGAGGGCCTGGACATCGTCGTGGCGGACGCCGACTTGGGCGTGTCGACCACGGCCCGCACCTTCGGGAAGAGCTACCCGGACCGCTTCTTCACCATGGGAATCGCCGAGCAGAACATGATCGGCGTTGCGGCCGGCCTCGCTGCCGCCGGGAAGATCGCCTTCGCCAGCACCTTCGCGGTCTTCGTTCCCGGTCACTGCTTCGACCAGATTAGGGTCAGCGTGGCGCAGCCGAATCTCAACGTGAAGCTGGTGGCCAGTCACGCCGGTATCAGCTCGGGCGAGGACGGTGTCTCTGCGCACGCCATCGAAGACATCGCCTTGATGGCCTCGCTAGTGCCCTTCCGGGTCATCGTCCCAGCCGACGTCGTCGAGGCAGCCCAAGCCGTAGAGGCCGCAGCCCGCAACCCGGGCCCGTTCTACATACGGTGCGGCCGCCCCAAGATACCCGTCATCTACGACGAGAGCTACCGCTTCCAGATCGGCAAAGCGCACCTGCTGCGGCCCGGTCAGGACGTGACCGTCATCGCCGCCGGCATCATGGTGAAGAGAGCACTGGACGCCGCCGCTGCCCTCGAGGAGCAAGGCATCGACTGCCGGGTGCTGAACATGGCCACCGTCCGGCCGCTGGACCGGGAGGCCATCCTGTCAGCCGCTCGTGAGACGGGGGCCATCGTCACCGCTGAGGAGCATCTGACACACTGCGGGGTAGGGAGCCTGGTGGCTCAGGCCGTCGCCAGCGAGCATCCGGTGCCCATGGGTTTCGTGGGCATGAAGGACAGCTACGCCGAGTCGGGGCGCTGGGACGAGCTCCTGGACAAGTACGGCCTCACGGCGGAGGCCATCGTAACAGAGGCCCGTCGGCTCCTCGAGCGCAAGGGGAAGTAGCCGTGACCACGGACGGGGAGCGCGAGAGCAGCACGGCGTCATCGACGACTGGAGCGGGCCCGGCAACGCCGGCCCGGGTCGCCGTCATCTACACCAGCGCCAACACGGTCTTGGAGGACATCGGACGGGCGATGCGCCTGGCCGACTACGCCTCACACCTCTCGCGGGACGCGGCCACGATCCTCAAGATCAACATCTCGTGGCAGCACTACTACCCGGCCTGCTCCACCACCCCCTGGCAGATCGAGGGCATCATACGCGCCCTCCAAGCGGACGGCTTCCAGGACATAGTTCCCGCTCAGAACGGCACCGTCGTGGTGAACTCCCACCGGGCCGAGGTCAGCAATAAGCACAAGGTCGTGCTCGACAAGTACGGCCTGGAGAGCGTTCACTTGACGGACGATGACGTTCGCTGGGTCAAGTACGAGCCCAAGGGGGAGATCCTGGTCCTGAACGACATCTTTCCGGACGGCATTGAGGTCCCTGAGACCCTCATCGGCAAGAACGTCGTCCAGCTGCCGACGCTGAAGACCCACGTCTTCACAACGATGACGGGGGCGATGAAGAACGCCTTCGGTGGGCTGCTGCACTTCCGCCGCCACTGGACTCACTCCGTCATTCACCAGACCCTGGTTGATCTGCTGATGATCCAGCAGGAGATTCACCCCGGCATCTTTGCCGTCATGGACGGCACCCTCGCCGGCGACGGGCCGGGGCCCCGGACGATGCGCCCCCACGTCAAGAACGTCATCCTCGCCAGCGCCGACCAGGTGGCCATCGACGCCGTAGCGGCGCACATGATGGGCTTCGATCCGCTCTCGCTCCAGTTCATCCGCCTCGCGCACGAGCGGGGCCTGGGCTGCGGCGACCCCGACAAGATCGAGGTAGTGGGGATGGACGTGAGCGACGTCAACTTCGGCTTCTCAAGCGGCGAGAACAACTTCGCCAGTTGGGGCCAGAAGCTCATCTACTGGGGCCCCCTCAAACCCTTCGAGAAGCTCCTGCTCAGGACGCCCATCGTCCCTTGGTCCTTCATGGCCTCCAACCTCTACTACAACTTCTACTGGTACCCCCTCTTCGGCCGGAGGCGGGTGAAGCAGGCCCTCCAAACGGAGTGGGGCAGGCTCTTCCAGAGCTACTAGGGGCCTCGCCTACTGCCGGAGTCTTCCCCAGAGACCGACACTTGAGTCGAGATCAGATGTTCCGCAGCGCCGCGCGTGGGCTGCTCGCCGGGCCCTGGGCGGTGCCTGCACCTGCTAGAATGTCCCCGTGAATCTTCAGAACCTGCGCGGCAAGCTCCTTCTCTCGCTCCTGCTGGGCGCCGCCGTCTTCGTTGGCCTCAGCGCCTACGGCGACTTCACCGCCGTGGCGGAGGGACTGGGCGACTTCCAGTGGGAGCTGCTGCCTGCGATCCTGGCCCTCACTTGCATCAACTACGTCCTCCGCTTCGTCAAGTGGGACTACTACCTCTACCAGATCGGCGTCCGCGGACTGCCCAAGTGGGACAGCTTCCTCATGTTCTTCTCCGGCCTCGCCATGGTCATTACGCCGGGCAAGGTCGGCGAGTGGCTGAAGAGCTACCTCCTGCGGGAGGTGCACGGCACCCCCTTCGCCAGATCGGCGCCGATCCTCATCGCCGAACGGCTCACCGACACCTTCGCCCTGCTCATCCTGGCGGCCACGGGCCTCATTCTCTTTGGGCAGGCCTGGCAGTTCTTCGTCGTGGTCGGCGTGGGAGCGGCCGTGTTCCTCTTCGTGGTCCGTCACCGGCCCACCATGCACGCCATCCTGCGGCTGGCGAAGCGAGTGCCCCTCGTCTCCCGCTTCGCCCAACAGGTAGAGGAGTTCTACGAGAGCACCTACGTCCTCGTCTCGCCCCGAAACCTGGTGCTGATGACCACCCTCAGCGTGCTTTCCTGGGCTGGCGAGGTGCTGGCCTTCTACGTTACCCTGCTGGCGCTGGGGCTGGACGCCACCGGCCTCCTGCTGCTCCAGGCCGCCTTCATTCTGCCCGTGGCGACCGTCGCCGGGGCTCTGCTGCTGACACCGGGCGGGCTGGGGGTGGCCGAGGGAGGCCTTACGGGCCTGCTCCAGGCCATCG
>DAOULP010000249.1:0-21362 GCA_034420175.1 Dehalococcoidia bacterium
CCTCCCCGTACTCCACCTGCATGTACCCCCATACGTCCGGCTCCACGTGCACCACCACCGGCTCCCCATACGCCCCGGCCTTCTCCATCAGTAGCTTCCACTCCCCATAGTAGGCCTGCATCGTCGACGCACTCTGGAGCTTGGGAAACACATCCTCATCCCATGGGTCCGGCGCCGAGGGCACGATCTGGTAGTACGTCAGCACAGGGATGTAGCCGTTCTCCCCACTCTCCTCCAAGTACACGTCCACAAAGGCCCCCGGCGGGTCATTCCAGGTGACCCACCCTTCCCCGGTGTTTACTCCCCCCGTCAAGTACTGGTAGCGATAGTCCCACGGGACGCCTGAGCTCGTCATCCACGCCAACTGACTGAGCGAGTTCTTCAAGCCGATGCCCAGGTGCTGAGGCAGCCCCGCGGGCACCTCACTGCCCGACCTGGCCGCGGCGCCAACTACATCCCAATCGCCAGAGACGGAATCCCCATTGGCGCCGCAAGAACCCAGCACCAGGGTCAGTGAGGCCACCAAGGCGAAGACGCCGGAGCCCACGGCTCGCAGCCAGGCCGGGCCTTTGTGCATCATCAACTTCCCTCTAGCATGTCCGGTGGCAACGCCTGACAACTGCGTTCGGCCCTACGTGGCACTCCCTCGTGCTCGTGCTCCCGCTCGCCGCACGGCCCCTAGCCAGCGCATCGGGCACCAACACACCAGCATCCCGATAGCTGTGCGATAGGTCTACTCAGGCAGGGTCGTATGAGTAGATGAGGGATTTCGACCGCAGTTATTGTACACCAGATGTCAAGCATAGACGGCCGCATCAGGGGCCTGCGCCAACGCGCGCGGCGTGGCCCGCACGGGCGACCTACGTTGACTTGGCACCGGCCGTTTGCTAACATTCGTGCTGCGGGTGGTTAGCTCAGTTGGTTAGAGCGCTGCGTTGACATCGCAGAGGTCACTGGTTCAAGTCCAGTACCGCCCACCACTCCAGTTGGTGATGACGACGTGCACTACGTGTACGTCTTGCGAAGCCTCAAGAACGGCAAGCGCTACGTCGGGTCCACAGGCCAGGACGTGACCGCCAGACTGAGGCAGCACAATCGAGGTCAGAACCGCTGGGCGGCGCAGAACCGGCCTTTCGAGCTGATTCGGGTTGAGGAGTACTCCACCAAGACCGAGGCTGTGCGGCGAGAGCGGTTTCTGAAGACGGGGGTCGGACGCCAGGAACTCGACGCTCTGGTGCAATTGAGAGGCCACTCGTTCAAGTCCCCCGCCCGGGCGGGTCCGCCTCTGGCGGAAGTACCGCCCACCACTCTACAGAACGAAACCGCGAGGCTGGCGGATCGCTCCTCCAGCCTCCTGAGGAATAGCGAGGACGAGGACGAGTAGCGGCCGGTAGGTGACAGAGAGGGGAGGCCCAGGCTGGAAGCCCCCTCACCGGTTCGACCGCGAAAACCACCTCAGAGCTGGACCGGCGAACCGTCCGAAGACGCAGTAGTCGGCCCCGGAGGCACCCGTTAACGGCCGAACGAGCCTCGATGAGGAGGGATCATCGGGGGAACTCGGGTGGAACCACGCGAGGCCAGCGCCTCCCGTCCCGAAGGACGGGAGGCCTTATCATTTCAGAGGGAGGAAGACTCATGCCGCGGCAGAGCAAAGCAGAGGCAAAAGAGGATCGCCTGCACCGCATGCGGCACTCCGCATCGCACGTGATGGCCGAGGCCGTCCTGTCCTTGTTCCCGGACGCGAAGTTCGCCATCGGGCCGGCCATCGAGAACGGCTTCTACTACGACTTCGACCTGCCCCGCAGCCTCACCACCGACGACCTGGCCGTTATCGAGGGGCACATGCGGCAGTCCATCGAGGCCGACCAGCCGTTCGAGCACAGCCGGGTGCCCAAGGAGGAGGCGCGCCGCCTCTTCGCCAAGCAGCCCTACAAGCTGGAGCTCATCGACGGCATCGAGGATGATACCGTGAGCCTCTACCGCCACGGGCCGTTCCTGGACCTCTGCGAGGGACCGCACGTCGATCGCACGGCCGAGGTGAGGGCCTTCAAGCTCACAGGCGTCGCGGGCGCCTACTGGCGCGGCGACGAGCGCAACCCGATGCTCCAGCGCATCTACGGCGCCCTCTTCGAGACGCAGGAGGAGCTGGATGCCTACCTGCACGGCCTCGAGGAGGCGCAGCGCCGCGATCACCGCCGCCTGGGCCGCGAGCTGGACCTTTACACCTTCCACGAGGAGTTTGGGCCCGGCCTCGCCTACTGGCATCCCAAAGGCGGGCGCGTGCGCACGATCATCGAGGACCTGTGGCGTCGCGAGCATTACGCCAACGGCTATGAGATCGTCTACTCGCCCCACATTGGCAAGGCGGCGCTCTGGCAGACCAGCGGCCACCTGGACTTCTACCAGGAGAGCATGTACTCGCCGATGGACATCGACGGGCAGGAGTACTACCTCAAGCCGATGAACTGCCCGTTCCACATTCAGATGTACCGGTCGAGCACGCGCAGCTACCGCGATCTGCCTATTCGCATGGCAGAGCTGGGAACGGTCTATCGTTACGAGCGCAGCGGTGTCCTCCACGGCCTCATGCGCGTTCGCGGCTTCACCCAGGACGACGCCCACATCTTCTGCCGGCCCGACCAGTTGGAGGACGAGGTCCTGCGCGCCGTCGAGTTCGCCCTCTTCTTCCTGCGCACCTTCGGCTTCGACGAGTTCCAGATCTACCTCTCGACGCGCCCCGACAAATTCGTCGGCAGCGTCGAGGACTGGGACATGGCGGAGGAGGCCCTCCGCCGCGCCATCGATGAGACGAAGCTGCCGTACGAAGTGGACGAAGGCGGCGGCGTGTTCTACGGGCCCAAGATCGACATCAAGATCAAGGACGTGCTCGGGCGCGAGTGGCAGTGCACGACCGTCCAGTTCGACTTCAACCTGCCGGAGCGCTTCGACCTGGCATTCGTCGGGGACGACGGTCGCGAGCGCCGGCCCTACGTGGTGCACCGGGCGCTGCTCGGCTCCATGGAGCGCTTCATGGGGGCGCTGGTGGAGCACTACGGCGGCGCCTTCCCGCTCTGGCTGGCGCCGGTGCAGGCGACTGTAATCCCCATCGCCGACAGACACATCGAGTACGCCCGCCGGGTGGCCGACGAGCTGCGCGCTGCAGAGCTGCGTGTTGAGGTGGACGAGCGCGGCGAGCGGATGCAGGCCAAGATCCGCGACGCCCAGCTCCAGAAGGTGCCGTACATGCTGGTGGTGGGCGACAAGGAGGCGCAGGCGGAGAGCGTCGCCGTTCGATGCCGCAGCGGCGAGGACCTGGGCGCCCTACCACTTTCTCAGGTCATCGACCGCCTCAAGGATGAGGTGACGAACAGGGGGTAGGGGCCGCGGACGGCTCTAGGTGGGATAGCAGTCCCGCATGACCCCATCGAGGACGGCAAGCACGTCGGACATGTCTATCCCGGTGTCTCCGCCGGCGTCATACCAGGGATCATAGGAGACACCGTTCGAGTTGGGCGGCCCTCCCTGGTAGGTAAACGCATACCACAGCACAGCCAGCACGTCTTGGATATCAGCAACGCCGTTCTTGGTCTTGTTCCCCGCGCCCATGCCCACGTCCGGACACCAGACGGCGGCGTACCACCCCCAAGCATGCATCCAGAGATAGCCGAGGTGCGTCAATTGGTACGCGACGCAGTCGGGTCTGGAACCGGGTGGACACCCGCCCTGGTCAGCCAGGGGCACGCTGATACTGTGGTAGACCGGAGGAATGCTGGTCCCAGCGCCGCCGGCCTCCCACGCATCCCAGAAGGGCGATCGTACGATGAAGCCGGAGCCAGGACTCCAGTCCGGCTGGTAAATCCCTTCCCGCTCCTTCCCCCACGGGTCCGCGGGCTGCCGGAAGTCCTGCTCGAAGCCCCACGCACGGTATGTGTGGACGTACAACGCCTGGGGGGACGGCAACCCCTGTCGCTGCGGGTCGTTGGTCCAGCCCATGTCGTCTATCGTGGCGCTATAGGAGGGGTCTATGCCGTCCCATCCGCCCATTTGGATGTACTTGGTGCGGATGGCAATGGGGTCTGGTGGGAATCCGTAGTACCAGTACTCCCCGATGCCGGAGTTGGTGGACGTGCCTGGGCTGGTTTGGCCATCCATCTTCTCCGGATGTTGGGGATCTGCTTCACTTGAGGGCCAGAACTCCAAGTGCAGGTGCTTGCCACAGTGATTGCCCCAGGAGGTGCCGTCCCAGCCCCAGTCGTTGCCGTAGGTGTGCCCTGTGATCCCTTGGACACCCACCGGGTCCCCCTGCAAGATGGTCGCGCCTACCCCCGGCGGCGAGACGGACGTTAGGTGGCCATACCAGACTTGGATCGTATCGCCCGGATCCAACTCAGTAGGTGTCGGCACCAGGACCTTGACGTAGTTCCCCAGGCCATCAGCGCTGATGCAGTATTCAGGGTTGATAGTGGTCCGGCGGGCCAACACAGTGCCCTCCGCCGACGATATTACCCAGTCTCCGCCGTCGGTGATGTCGAAATCGTAGGCATCGGTGCAACTTCCCGGTCCCCCGTTGTTGCAGGTTTCGCCACAGCAGTGATGAGCCTGGTAGGGCCAGCCGGTGACGGCTACCGTCGTCGTCTCGAGGGGCCGCCACGGCCACTTAAAGCGAAAGTCGACGTGCTCTCCGCTGACCATGTGGGTGGTTGCCATGACCAAGACCCCAACAGACGCCAGGAGTACAACAACTCTGTGACCACGTTTCATGGTTCGCCCTCCGTCACGGCAAGACACCGGATGCTGGCGTGGAACCGCCGGGCGGCAAATCGGGTGACGCCGCCGAGATCCTGAGCGTTTCAAGGATTCGCTGAGCGGACTCCAGCGTACCCTCCAAGTCGGGGCCAGTGTAGTCAACGGATATGCCGATGAAGCCACTCGTGGCCGTGCCGTCCTCGTTGACCGCTATGTCGGCAAGGATGCTGCCCTGCTGGAAGCTGCCGGTTGGGCCCACTTCCCAACCCACACCGTGACACCCTGTAGCATTCCTCCCCGCGACTACCACGTCCGCAGGTCCGACTGTCTCTTGCCTGGTGACAAGTTCCACGTCGGCACAGCCCAGCGCGCCGTCCGGGCCGACTAGGATTTGCCTGGACGGGCTCCAGGCAGCGGCAATCAGGAAGGTGTTAATCGGGGTTCCCTCACCGTCCTCGGCGTAGCTGACGATGTTCAAGGCCGCACCACGATCCCCGGAAACGGCCGGACCTGCCGTGGCCTGCAGCCCCGGCGGGTAGCACAGGGAGAAGTGACCATCCGGGTCGCTGTAGGCATTCCACCCTTGCGGGCAGTCGCCGCGGCCGGCCTCGAGGGCCGGTACGGGCGTCACGTCTTGCCAGGGCCGAATCACGGGCGGAGTCGCCGTCGGAAACGGCGTGGGAAGCACTTGCGTGGGCCGGGCGGTCACGTCCAGCGCCGGAGCGCAGTCCCCCGCCCTCACCATCATGCTGGCGTCCTCGATGACGAGCGGGAGATACTCCCGGCCCCCGTAGTCCATGAACTTGCCCTCGGCCACCCCTAGCTTGGCCGCTGCTTCCTCCCGGCTGTAGACCGCCAGCGGGCTCGTCCCCTCGCCCACTGTCTGGAAGTTGACCGTGAAGAGCAGTATGGGTTCTCCCGTAGCCACCGGGTCGAGCCCTTGGGCCGAACTGTCGAAGGGCTGGCCCTCCGGTATGCCCACGGCGCCGAGCGCTACGTACCCCTCGAGGTTGTCGATGGTGACCGGCGCCGGAATCCAGGCCCTCATGCCTGCGGCGGTCTGGGTGCTGGCTAGGGTCGGGTTGAGCTGGGCATCCACAGGCTTCTCTACGCGCAGGATGGACGGGTCATAGTGCAGCGTGAGCTGGAAACCCGCCAACCCCCGGTTCGCACCCTCCTTGCGCGGGTCGGGCCGCGCCTCCAAGTCGTCCAGGTAGATGTCCACGGCCTGCTTCTCACCGCTGCAGGCCACGCTGTCCTTGTGCGGCTGGATGCGCACACGCGTCTCCGTGCCGGTTGGCTTGCGTGCGTCGCCGTCACCGGCGTCGAAGGCCGTGGCGGCAAGGCCCCCGATCACGGCGACCACGGCCGCCGCAGCCACCACCGCCAAGAGGACAATTCGCCATCTCACCGTCCGGCCTCCTTCCGATGCCCCCACACCTAGGGGCGTCTCTGGCGTGCTGCAACAATGCGGGAGGACAGCGCAGTTCCCCCTCGCAGGGACCCCCCCCGAACGACCAGCGCCCGCACAATACATTGCGTCGAGCATCTTGTCAAGAGGCCAGAAGAGGCAAATCGCTGTGTCCCGCGGCTACTGACACGGCCAGCGTCCGTGCCCAAGTCTGGGTCTTTCGTGCCAGGCTAACTTGTTTCCCTCTCCCCCGTGTGCTACAAAGGGGCTGCCGGGTGGGAAGGGAGGCCGGCCGTCCCTCGCGGGCGGAGAATCAAGCCGTGTTCAAGAAGCTTCTCGTTGCCAACCGAGGTGAGGTCGCCGTGCGGGTGATGCGCGCCTGCCGTGAGATGGGCATCTCCCCCGTGGCGGTCTACTCCGACGTGGACCGCAACGCTCTCCACGTCCGCTATGCCGACGAGGCCCACCTGCTCGGGCCCGGGCCGCCGCGAGAGAGCTACCTGAACATCAAGAAGATCATCAGGGTGGCGCGCCGCGCCCGTGTCCAGGCCATCCACCCCGGCTACGGCTTCCTGGCGGAAAACGCCGACTTCGCGCAGGCTTGCCAAGAGGCCGGTATCGTCTGGCTCGGACCGCCGCCCGAGGCCATCCGCGGCATGGGCGACAAGGTGGCAGCCCGGCGCGCGGTGAGCGAGGCCGGCGTCCCCGTGGTGCCCGGCACGGAGGCGATGAGTGACCTCGGCAAGGCGGCGGCGGCAGCGGCAGACATCGGCTTCCCGGTCCTAGTCAAGGCCGTCGCCGGTGGTGGCGGCAAGGGCATCCGCCTCGTCGACGGGCCGGCCGACATCGACAGCGCCCTCCGCGTCGCCGGCAGCGAGGCGCTCTCCGCGTTCGGCGACGGCGCGGTCTACGTCGAGAGGTTCATGGAGCCGGTACGCCACATCGAGGTGCAGGTGCTCGCCGACGACCACGGCGACGTCGTGGCTTTCGCAGAGCGCGAGTGCTCCATCCAGCGCCGTCACCAGAAGCTGATCGAGGAGTCACCATCCACAGCCGTCGACAGCGACCTGCGGGAGCAGCTCCGCCAGGCGGCGGTGGCAACGGCCCGGGCAGCGGGCTACCGGAGCGCCGGCACGGTTGAGTTTCTGATGGACCAGGATCACCACTTCTACTTCTTGGAGATGAACACCCGCCTCCAGGTGGAGCATCCCATAACAGAGCTGGTAACCGGCGTCGATCTGGTGATGGAGCAGATCCGCATCGGCGCTGGCGAGAGGATCTCGTTCCGGCAGGAGGACTTGGGTCTCTCGGGCTGGGCCATGGAGTGCCGCATCACGGCGGAGGACCCCTTCAACAACTTCATGCCCTCCTTGGGCCGGATCGACTACGTCGTGGAGCCCAGCGGCCCCGGCGTGCGGGTGGACAGCTCGCTCTTCTCCGGAGTCTCACTCCCCTACCACTACGACCCTATGGTGGCGAAGCTCATCACGTGGGGCCGCGACCGCCAGGAGGCCATCGTACGCATGCGGCGCGCCCTGCGCGAGTTCGTCGTCGTCGGTGTGGAGACGAACATACCCTTCCACCTGCAGATGCTGGAGGACAGCCGCTTTCTGGCGGGCGACATCTCCACCGCCTACTTGGAGAAGGAGTTCACGATGGCCCAGCCCGTCGACGGCAGGGGCGAGGACGTCGCCCTCATGGCAGCGGCCCTCCTTACCCACTTGAAGCGTCAGACCCCTGCCGTCGCTGCGGCGCCGGCCAGCCGGCAGAGCGCGTGGCGCGCGGCCGGACGCACGGCCGCCTTCGAGGGACGAAACCGAGGCACCGGATGGCGTCGAAGTACCAGTTGAAGCTCGGCGACCGCGAGGTTGAAGTCGAGGTGGAGGAGAACGAGGGCGGCGCCTTCCTTCTCAGCCTGGACGGGGTGACCACACCCGCCAGCCTGGAGCGCATCGGCGAGTCCGCACACTACTCCCTAATCGTCGGCAACCGTCCCCACGACATCTTCGCGGAGGAGACTCCCCAGGGCTATCGCATAGTCATCGGCACGCACGCCTACAGCGTGACGACGCGGCGCACAATGCCGCGGCCGGGTGCGCCCGCGGCATCGGCCGGGCCGGCGGCGTCCGAGGCCGGCGGCGAGTGGGTCCTCACGTCGCCGATGGGCGGCGTCGTGCAGGCGGTCAACGTTTCGCCGGGCGACGAAGTGGAGGCAGGTGCTGTCGTCGTTGTCATCGAGGCCATGAAGATGCAGAACGACGTGCGCGCCCGCCGGGCCGGCACCGTCAAGGCCGTGTACGTGACCGTCGGGGAACGCGTGGAGCAGGGAACTCCCCTCGTCGTCCTGCTCTAGGCGACCGCCCTCGCCGGCAATGATGCGAGAGGGCAGTCTCAACGACTGGGGGATCGCTGCACAGACGCTTGGGCTATCACAGCCGGATTGCCTAGGAGGAGGAAGCCATGGCCAACTCTGAGCACCTTGCTCTCGTCGATCGGGGAGTGGAAGCCATCAACCGTTTTGCAGACGAGAACCCCAACGTTGGGTTGGACCTCGCTGGCGCCGATCTGTCCGGCCGTGATCTGCAGTCGGCCAAGCTGGTGGGCGCCAACCTCAGCGGCGCCAACCTTTCGGGCTGCGACCTGCGCCAGGCCAAGCTCGCCAACGGGAACTTCACCGGTGCCGACCTACGGAACGCCGACGCCCGCGGCGCCGCCCTCCATCACGCCAACCTCACACAGGCTGACCTGCGAGGCCTGCGCTTGGACCGCTTCGGCGAAGAGGCCTTCGTGATGTGCATCAGCCCCACGACCTTCGATGGCGCCCATTGGGACCGCGACCGACTCGAACACATCCTCGAGGTGCTCAACCTGAACTCCGACTGGCAGATCCGCTACGAGATCACGCCCAAGAAGTGATGGGCACCCTGAACTGATCGAGCGGCCGACTCTGGACGACAGGCGCCAGAGGCCAGCCGCTGCATACCCCCCACTGCGTGATCGTGCGTTCTAGGGCTTCCGGGGCCGGATGAGGAGGACGGGCGCGACGCCGCTCTTGACCACCGCCTCGGCGATGCTGCCCTGAACGAGCTCGCTCAGCCCGGAGCGCCCGTGGGTGGCCATGACGATGAGGTCGTAGCCGCCCTCTCTGGCGAAGTCGATGATCTCCCGCTCCGGCTCACCCAGGCGAGCGGCCACCCGCACGTGAGACCCGGTCTCCCGGATGGGAGCCGCCATGCCCGCTATCTCCGCCATGAGCTCTTGCTCGCCTCTTTCCACAGCTTGGCCCCTGGTTTCGACGTAGCGGGGGGCGGCCGGCTCGACAAACCCGGTTCCAGTGGCGCCAAGGGGCATAGGCCGAGAGGGCCCCGCCCGGTGCCGCCTCGTTGCCCGCGGGGGATCTCCCACTGTGAACAGAGTCACCTCCGCCGGCGAATCCTCCAGCAGCTTCTGCACCTCCGGCAACACCGCCTCGGACAGCTTCGATCGGTCCAATGTAACCAGGATCTTCTTGTACATGGCCAATACCCTCCCTGCTGGCCTGGCTCCGGCCATTATACGGGCTGCGCGGCAGCGCAGCCAGACAGATCCTTCGGCCGTCGCCGGAGGGAAGCCGTCTGACGCCTAGGCTCGCGGGGTGGCCCACACCTCTACGCGGTGAAGACGTAGGATTGGCTCTCTCGAGGGTCGCCGCAGCAATGCTTGTGCTTCCTGCCACTGCCGCACGGGCAGGGATCGTTACGGCCGGCAGCGGCGCCACCCGGCGAGGCCAGCGCATCCAGGTATCGCCGGCGACGCAGCACTGCGTCGCGCAAGCCCCGAAAGCGTTCGTCCGCGTGGCTCAGCAGAGCCCTGTAGGCCTCACAGAAGTAGTCGGGGCTGCTCCCACCGCCGGATAGGGGCAGGCGGTTGCGGAAGCAGCCGCCCTTGCAGACCGGAAGCCACCCGCAGGCCTGACACGCTTCCGGGTGGGGCCTCTTCTGGGCGATGAAGGCGGCTCGCTCCGGGCAGCCGAGGATGTCGCGAAGGGGCTCCTGGAGCGCATTCCCCAACCGCCAGTCCGGGTGCACGTAGAAGTCGCACGGGTAGACATCGCCGTTGTATTCGACCGTGATGCCAGAGTCGCAGGCGTCCGAGTAGGCACAGATCTGGTTGGGAAGCCCCAGGTAGGATTGGAGGTAGTTGTCGAAGATGCTGACCGAGAGCCTGGGGGCGCCCTCCGCGTACCACTCGTCGAACGCGTCACACAGGAACGCCCCGTACTCCTGCGGCGTGATCAGGTAGGATGCCGGCTTGCCAGGCTGCATGGCCTGGAAGTCCATGGCGGCGATGAACTGGACGTAGCTGTAGCCCTCGGTGCGGAAGAAGCCCATGAGTCGTCGCGCCTGCCCTACGTTGGCTGGGGTAAGGACGCACAGTATGTTGAACTCCACGTCGCGCGTCCGAAGGAACTCGATTCCACGCATCACACGGGCGAATGAGCCCCGGCCGCCGCGATCCCTGCGATTGCGGTCGTGCATCGACTCAGGGCCATCGAGGCTCACACCGACCAGGAAGCGGTTCTCGCTGAGGAATCGCGCCCATTCGTCATCGATGAGAACGCCGTTGGTCTGGAGGCTGTTCTGGATGACCGCGCCCGGCCGGGCGGAGCGCCGCTGCAGCTCGACCGCCCGGCGGAAGAAGTCGAGTCCGGCCAGCGTGGGCTCGCCGCCCTGCCACCCGAAGGAGGCGGCGCCGACGTCGCTGACGTACTGCAGACACTGCGGAATGAAGGCCTCCAGCATCTCGGCGCTCATACGGTGGCGCGCCCGGCTGCCGTAGAGCGACTCGCGATAGTAGCAGTACCCGCAGTCGAGATTGCAGTCGCTCGACACCGTCTTGAACATGGTCATGAGGGGAGGCATGGGATTCACACCATCAGCAGGTCAGGCCAGCACCGCCTTCGGCCCGCGCTTCCATCTTCATCCATGTCGCCGGTATCGTCCATCGGGGGGGCGACCGCGGCCGGGCTGTGCAGGTGCCCCTTCTGTGCAGGAGGAGCGTCCGGTACCATGGGGTCGCATCGGCGGCGACGTTAGATAACGCCGGCTCAGGAGGAGAGGCCCTCTCATGCCACCCAACAAGCCCCTCGGCCCCAACTTCATCGTCTTCATGCCCGACGAACTCCGTGCCGACGCCGTCCACCACATCGACGGACGCGGCGTGCGAACGCCGAACACAGACGCCTTCGCTGGCCAAGGAACCACATTCACTCACTGCTTTGCGCACAGCCCGCTCTGCGGCCCATCGCGCGTCTCCTTCATGACCGGCTGGTACCCGCACACGCGCGGCCATCGCACGCTGCAGTACCTCCTGCGACCGGAGGAGCCAAACCTCCTCAAGTACCTGAAGTCGGCCGGATACCACGTCGAATGGCACGGCAAGAACGATCTGCTGGCCGCCGAGTCGTTCGCCGACAGCCTCTCCTACCGCTCCACAGAGCGGGGTACTCCGCCCTGGCCCGCGAATCCCTTCCCGCGCGGGCATCGTCACCACAAGAGCTTCTACTTCGGGAGCCGGGGGGACGGCCCGCTCGAGGACTTCGACGCCACGCAGGTGCACAACGCCATCCGCTTCCTGAGGTCCGAGCCCTCGCAACCCTTCTTCCTCTATCTTCCTTTGATCTACCCGCACCCGCCCTACACGGCCGAGGAGCCCTACTTCTCCATGTACGACAGGGAGGAGGTCCCTGTCCCGTCGCCCGCGAAGCTGGACGACAAGCCCCACTTCATGCGAGAGATCCATCGCTCATACGGCCTCGACAAGCTGTCGGAGGCCGACTTCCGTGAAATCGTCGCCGTCTACTGGGGCATGACAACACGGATAGACGACCTCTTCGGTGAGCTGATGGACGCTTTGGACTCCTCGCCGCTGCGCGACAACACTGTAGTCGTCTTCACGTCGGACCACGGCGACTACGTCGGCGACTACGGCCTCACCGAGAAGTGGTCCAGTGGGCTGCAGGACTGTCTGCTTCGAATCCCGCTCATCATCCGCCTGCCCGGCACTGCCACCGGACGGCGCGTCTCGTCCCTCACCGAGCAGGTCGACTTCTTCCCCACCATCATGGAGCTGGCCGGCATCGAGCCCGAGCACACCCACTTCGGTCGCAGCCTACTCCCGCTGATTCGCGGCGAGACCGACGAGCACCGGGACGCCGTCTTCGCCGAGGGAGGGCACGTGCCGACGGAGGCACACACGCCGGAGCGCATCTGGCCCGACGAGGGACCTATGGCCATCTACCACGAGAAGACCCGCATTCAGAACGAGGACCGCACTGCTATCGCCAAGGCGGCGATGGTCCGCACCGACAGATGGAAGTACGTCGCCCGTCTGGCCGGCAAGGAGGAGCTCTACGACCTGGAAGGCGACCCGGGGGAACTGGTCAATCTGATCGACGACGAGGGGCTGAGGGACGTGGTGACTGAGCTGCGCGGTCGCCTCCTCGACTGGTTCCTCCGCACCGCTGACGTGGTGCCATTCGACGAGGACCGACGCTGGTAGCGCGCCGGACCGAACCCCGCGCCCAGCCCTGGAGGTGCGCAATGGCGATCAATCCCAACATAGTGTTCATCTTCCCAGACCAGCACCGCGCGGACAGCATGGGCTGCGCGGAACACCCAGCGATCCGCACGCCAAACCTGGATCGCCTAGCAGACGAGGGAGTGAGGTTCGGTCGCTGCTGCACGCAGTCGCCCCTCTGTATGCCAGCGCGGGCCTCGCTGGTCACGGGCCAGTACGTCCACGAGCACGGAACCTGGGGCAACTCCAGCTTCCCCGACCGTCGGGGGCCTAGCCACATCAGGAACATCCGCGAGGCCGGCTACCACACCGCCCTCGTCGGGAAGACGCACATGTGGGTGCACGGCGGCGGTCACACCAACGACCACCTGGACGAGATGCGGGAGTGGGGCTTCGACGACATTCACGAACTCACCGGCCCCATTGCCAGCCGGCGGACGGGCTCGCCGTATACAGACTATCTGGAGCAGAAGGGGCTCCTGGAGACGCACCGGGACTACTTGACCAAGTACATTCGGAACGCCTTCGGCCGCCTCACGGACCGCGACGAAGCCCCCTGGCAGCTCGAGGCGTGTCCTCTTCCCACCGAGGATCACCTCGACAGCTACACGGCCCGCAAGGCGGCGGAGTGGGTGAGAGAGTACCGGGGCGACAAGCCCTTCTACCTCCAGGTCCTCTTTCCGGGTCCCCACGACCCCTTCGATTCGCCCCAAGAGTATCGAGACATGTATCCCCCGCAGGGCAACCCTATCGGTATTCTCGAGCGACCGGAGGAGCCTGTGCCGCCGTATGTTCGCGGTCTGCTGCGCATCAGCGGGCTTGACGACATGACGGCCGAGGGCATGCAGATACTGCGCACCCTGTACTACGGGAAGATGTCGCTCATCGACCACGGCATCGGACGAGTTCTGGACGCCCTGGAAGAACGGGGGTTGCTGGACAACACCTGGATCGTCTACACGTCTGACCACGGCGAGATGCTCGGCGACCACCGCCTGCTGCACAAGCTCGTCTTCTACGAGTCGGCGATCCAGGTGCCACTGATCATCAGACCGCCGGGGGGAACCGACCCCTGGGAGTCCTGCGCCTTGGTTCAGCACCTCGACGTGACGGCCACCCTACTGGATATCGCGGGCGCGAGGCCGCTCGAAGAGAGCGACGCTCGCTCACTCCTGCCCGCGGTGGCGGAGCGCTCAGAGACTGGCGGGGGCAGAGATGTCGTCTTCAGCGAGGTGGGGGGCTTCACGATGGCCATGACCAGCCGCCACAAGCTCGCCGTCGACGCGCGGACGCTGACGCCGCTGGAGCTCTACGACTCGGTGAAGGACCCCCGGGAGGTGCGGAACCTCGTCGATGACCCCGCCTACGAAGCGGTGCGCGAGGAGATGCTGAATGCCCACCTCCGGCCCTTCCTGCGGAGCTGGGACCCGGCGCAGTTAGGTGAGAGAGAGGACCTGCGGCGGCTCGTGTGACCTCCGCTTCCAAGAGAGTAGATGGCGAATAGCGGCGGTTCCGCGTGCGCCGTGGGCCGGAAGGGATTCAGACGGCGATCACGGGAGCTCCACGGCATCACGGGCCTGTTCGAGGGCGTCGCCGTCGGTGGAGATGATGATCGTGGCGCGGCCGCCCTGCCGGCTGGCGTAGATCGACTCCCGGGGTCCCTCCCACAGCGCCGCGTCGTCGCCGAGGGACTCCCAGGCGCCAGCGCTGCGGGAATCCAGCCAGTCGAGGTAGGTCAAGAAGAACTCGTCCAGTTCCCCCGGTGCGTCCCACTCGACGACCAGCAGGAGCAACTCCCCGGCTGCACCGTCGGAGTAGAGCGCCCAGCGGTCGCCTCCCCAGCCGGAGGCGGCAGCAGCCGCCTCGGCGCGAGTGAGCTGCGTGTCCAGATGATTGCCCAGCAGGAACTCGCCGAGGCTGTTGCTCGCCTGGAGTTGCCAGCCCTCGCCCAGATCCGTGACCACGTTGGGCAGGACGACTTCGCGGCCACCCTCGCCGGCCAGGTACTTCTCCGGGTGGAGGATCTGCTCCGTCGTGCTTGGAGGAGCGCCAAAGGCGTTGTCGACGGCCGGCCAGCCCCCGGCGTCGAGAAGCGTACTGGCGAAGCCAACGCCTGCCTCATAGGGGAAGGAGAGCTCCTGCTGCAGGGCCTCGGGGAACTCCTCCATCTCGCCACTCAGACGCGCGATCTCCGCCAGGTCGATCTCCAAGAGGTCGGCCAGCCCGATGAAGCGGGTCATGTAGTCGACCATTGCCAGGGTGGCGTCGCCCTCGGCGAGAGCGGTGAGCGCAAGCTCTGCGTCCCAGTCCTCGCCGGTCTGCTCCCGTAGGGCGTCCAGGTCGAAGTGCTGGTCCTGAAGGACATGGACGAACTCGTGGGAGATGGTGATGACGCCCATCGTGTCCAGTTCTGGACCATCCCCCACCACGAACATCGCCTCCTGCTCCGTGTCGTAGAACCCGATGACCTGTGACGTGGCCAGGCGCAGTTGCATCTCCATCAGGTCGTCCTCGGGCGAGATGAAGCCCAGTAGTCGGTAGACGGGCTCTGCCTCATCGATGCGAGCCCGCTCCTCCTCGTCGACGTACTGCCGGAAGTAGGCCTGGGCGGCCTCGCGGGTCAAGAAGCGGCTGTCTACTGGGGCGAGGGGCTCAAGCTCACGGACCTCTGTCGCGTGAGCCTGGATCTCCGCCAGCATTTGACTCTGAGCGCTCGTCGGAGTCGCGATTGCGATCGGCGGCACCGTGGGCGAGGGCGGCGCCTGGGTCGGGCTCGGGACGGCGGTCGGCGACGGCGCTCCGCCGGACCCACCGCAGGCAGCGGCCGCGAGGAGACCCGCCAGCAGCACGCCCCACGCGACGCCACGCCAGGTGGTACCAAGTCCCGTTGCCAAAGCCACGGCAAGCCCCAAGACGGAGATCCCGTCACCTTGTTATCGGCAGGGCGCCCCAGCCCCGCAGAGGGAAGGGACAGCCTGATAGTACCCGGCGCTCCCGCCGAATCTACCGATCAAGCAGCGCCACCAGCAGCCGACGCGGCCTCATCAACGGCGCCCTGATGCCATCCAGGGGCTGTTTTCGGCTGTGCGATGGCTTGACCGTGGGCTCTCCAGACAGTACAGTGACGCTAGACGGCTCCAGCATCCCCGCCCGAGGCCTAGCAGCGTCCAGACGGTTGAGAGTCCCAGCGATAGCCGGCCTCACGTCAAGCCAGCTTTCCTGGACCCCTCCCCTCAGCGAAGACGGTCAGAGCATCGGCACGCCCCTCGCGGCGACCCAAGGGAGTTTGAGGCCATGGAGGAAGATCGTGTTCCCGCTTTCCCGCTTCGCAAAGCTCGTCGGCCTGCGGCCTTCCTGGCTATAGGGCTCAGCCTGGCCCTGCTGCTGGTCGGGCCGGTCCAGTCGACGGTCAAGCCGTCCCAGGCGGCCCTCGCGCCAGCCGGCGGCAAGACCGCTCCCTCCGTTGCGCCCGTGCCTAGCGATTCCGACGGCAGCGCCGAATGGACCACGATCCGCGGCCTCCTGGGCTGGGGCTCCCGGTCATCAGAATACAACAGGGCCGCCGACGAGAACGGGGAGCGTATCGTGGTTGCCGCCGGCGGCACCGGTGCGTTCGGGCCGATGCAAGAGGCAGCCGCCCTTGTCGAGGACGAGCCGCGCGGCCCGGGGCCCTCGCCGGTGTTCGAGTCAGAAGGTCCGATCAGTGGCGACAACGGCGACGGGCAAGCGGCCCTCGCCGCTGAAACGACCTGCAACGGCCTTCCCGTCACCATTTCCGGAACCGATGCTGACTTCGAGGTCATATACGGAACCGAAGGTAACGACGTCATTCATGGCCAGGGCGGCATGAACGAGATCTACGGCCTCGGCGGGAATGACACCATTTGCGGCGGGCCGCTCGGGGACACCCTGATCGGAGGGCCCGGCGACGACTTCCTGGACGGCGGCGATCACCGCTACGATGAGGCCTCGTACTCTGGCAGCCCCGGACCCATCACGGTGGACATGGCGGCTGGCACCGTCACCGGCGACGGAACTGACACCCTGGTCAATATCGAAGAGGTGTCCGGCTCCGCCTACGACGACACCATCAACGGCGGCCCAGGCGTGGACAGATTCTGGGGCCGCGGCGGCAACGACGTCATCAATGGCCTCGGCGGCGATGACATGCTATACGGCGGCGATGGCGACGACACCTTGGACGGGGGCGATGGCAGCGACTGGCTCTTCGGCGAAGGGGGGGCCGACACGCTGGAGGGCGGCGCTAGCAAAGACTGGCTGTACGGCGAGGGCAACAGCTATACCGCAGGCAACGACGGCGGCGATACCCTCAACGGCGGCGATGGCGACGACGTCATGGCCGGCGACTCGCTACAAGGCTCTAGCGACGACACGATGCACGGCGGCCCGGGCAACGAGACGATGTGGGGAGGCGGCGGCGACGACTTGATCGACGGCGGGGACGGCCCATATGACTGGGTAACATTCCTCTACAGCTCGGTGCCAGTGACGGTGGACCTGGCGGCCGGCACCGCCACCGGCAACGGAACCGATACTCTCGTCAACATCGAACGGGTAGAAGGGTCCAATTACGACGACACCATCACCGGCGGCCCCGGGAACGACTGGATGAAGGGCAACAACGGCAACGACGTGATCAACGGCGGGGGCGGCAATGACGACCTCGAGGGCAACAAGGGCGACGACACCCTGAACGGCGACGCCGGCAATGACGAACTGCTTGGCCACGCCGGGAGCGACACCCTCAACGGCGGCCCTGGCTATGACAGCCTCAACTGCCAATGCACCTTCGGCGGCAGCGGTGGCATCATCAGCTTCGACTGCAACCCGGATTCCAACGCCGCGGAGGGCGACGACGTCCTCAACGGCGGCGACGATCCCGATGGTCTTGTCGACGGCATCGGCCACGACGTGATGGACGGCGGAGACGCCGCTGACCTCGTCGCCTCCTACTTCGGCCATGATCTCGTCGGCGATGAGCTGCACGGCGGCCCCGGCGGGCCGTATGACGAGGACCTGCTGATGAGCGGCCCCGGCGACGACCTCATCGACGGCGGAGAGGGCCTGGACACAGTCATGGCCCACTACGCCCGAGGACCGGTCGTCATCGACCTCACTGCCGGCACGTTGACCGGCCACGGGAACGATACCCTCACCAGCATCGAGGGAGTCCGCGCCTCGAAGTACGACGACACCATCATCGGCTCTCCCGGCCCGGACAACTACCTCTTCGGCGACGAAGGGGACGACTACATTGACGGCGGCGAGGGCGACGACGAGCTGGGCGGCTACTGCATAGGCTTCTGGGAGCAGTCCTGCACTTTGGATGAAGGCGTGGAGACGCTGGTGGGCGGCCCGGGCGATGACGTGTTCCCCGACGTCGGGTTGAAGATCATCCTGCACATCCCCGGCGGCTACGAGTACCTGGGGACCAGTGACATCATCGACGGCGGCGATGGGGCTGACACAATCTCCTACTGGGGCTCAAATGTTCCCGTCGACGTGGACCTCGCTGCCGGCACCGGTACCGTCGGCTCGTCCGGCGGCAGCTACTATTTCGTTGACAGCCTCACCAGCATCGAGAACATCAGGGGCAGCGCATGGGACGACATGCTCAACGGGGACGATGGCGCCAATGTCATCCGCGGCGAAGACGGCGACGACACCGTGAACGGCCGCGGGGGCGAAGATGACCTTCGTGGCGAGGAGGACGACGACTACCTGGACGGTGGCCCGGCGGCCGACCTCATGAACGGCGGGGCGTCCACGGACACCTGCGTCTGCGACGACCCGGGCGATGCCCCCACGTCCTGCGAGACCATGATCGGCTGCGGGGCCGGGGAGCCGACGGCAACGCCGACACCCACGACTACGTCGGAGCCGGGGCAAACGCCCACGCCCACCGCGACGCCGACGGACACGACCACGCCGGTACCAGGCCTAACACCTACGCCCACCACCTCGCCACCGCCCACGCTCACGGCGACCCCCGCCGGTGCCCCGACGGACACCCCTACGCCCTTCTCCCCGCGGGTGGCCTTCACCCCCCAGCCGTGCTGGCTGGGGATGCCATGCTTCGAGGCTGGGTCGCCGCAATTCAGCCCCGGGACGGGCTTCAGGCTCCCCACGTCAAGCGAGGTTGCCGGAGCCTCCGTGGAGTCCATGGCCCTGCCGGCGGGCTGCAGTCCCGTAGTCAGCACCTACGCGGACAGCACGGCCGTGGTCACTGTCGGCGACGCCGTGTCGCCGGCCGGCATCCTCATCTCCATCTGGAGGTTCGAGCCCACGTTCGACAACTGGCTGGGCTCCTCGCCCCGGTTCCCCCAGATGAGCGACCTGAGCCGGGTAGACCGCCTGGATGTCGCCTTCATCTGCCTCAGCTCCCCCGGCACTTGGAGGCGGCCCATCATCTAAGAGACGCGGCAAGTTCCTGAAGCGACAGCCGTCGGTCGGCCGCCAGTTATCGACGCGGGCGGCCGACGCCTATCCTCAGGGACGGGCCGAAGGGCCGGAAGCAAGCGGCGGCAGCCGCGACGAGGTACATCAGACCGGCGATGACGCCAGTCTAGCGGTGCACGTCGAGAGACGGGGGACAAGAGGAGGGCTTTGGCGACCCCGAGGGGATTCGAACCCCCGATCTCCACCGTGACAGGGTGGCATGTTAGACCGCTACACCACGGGGCCGCCTGCAACGCAAGGCTCGCGGCCACCTGGGGCGGGACCGTCGAGCCAGCTTCATTCTAGCTAGGCCATTGCCAGGCTGTCAATGATTTGGCGCACGATTGTCCACTCGGCCAGCCAATGGCCCGTCTGCCGGCCCCACACTCCCGGCCAGTGTCCCAGGCCTCGTCTCCTCAAGCGACCCCAACCCGAATCCAGAGCCCAAGCTACTGAGGCCTCCGTTTGGCCGCCGCAGGAGCCGCGGAGGCAGCCCCATCTGCCGCCTGCGGAGCGACGCGTGCTATACTGCCAGCAATCGCCCGGCGGCCCGACACCGAATGCACCAAGCCACCACTTCCCCCCTCCGCAACTGGCTCCCGATAGCGATCGCCGCCGCTGTTGCCGCTCCGGCTCCGGTCATCCGCCTGAGCGGTGTCGAGATCGCGAACGGGGCACAGGTAGCGATCACCGGTGTGGCCATCCTCTCCGCCGCCTTCCTCCTGACCTGGGCTTCGGAGGCGGCCGAGGTCGACATCTCTCGTGGTCTTGCCCTGGCGGTCATCGCCCTCATCGCCGTCCTGCCGGAGTACGCCGTGGACCTCTACTTCGCCTGGACGGCGCCCAACGTGCCTGACAATGCGGCCTTCGCGACCGCCAACATGACGGGTGCCAATCGCCTTCTGGTTGGTCTCGCCTGGCCAGCGGTCGTGTGCATCTTCTGGCTGCGCACGAAGAAGCCCGCGCTCAGCATCCGCGGCGAGACGTCGCTTGGCCTGGTGATTCTTGGCACCGCCACCTTGTACAGCTTCTCCATCCCGCTTCGTGGCCACCTGTCACTCCTGGACACAGCGGTCCTCGGGAGCCTGTTCGCCGGATACATGTACGTGGTGTCGCGGGGCTCGACCGAGGAACCAGAGCTCGTCGGGCCGGCGAGAACGATCGGGGGACTGCCGAAGACGCCGCGCCGGGCCATAGTTGCCTTGCTCTTCCTCTACGCGGCGGGGGTCGTAATCGCCTCCGCGGAGCCGTTCGCCGAAGGGCTCGTGGACACCGGCAGAAACCTGGGCATCAGCGAGTTCCTGCTCGTCCAGTGGCTGGCGCCGCTGGCATCGGAGGCCCCCGAGTTCCTCGTCGCTGCCCTCCTGGCTGCCAGGGGAAAGGCGGGGGCCGGGATGCTGATGCTGATATCGTCCAAGGTCAACCAGTGGACCCTCCTCATCGGAACCCTGCCCCTGGCCTACAGCATCTCTGGGCAGACGTTCTCGCCGCTGCCGATGGACGGTCGTCAGGTGGAAGAAGTGCTCCTCACTGCCTCACAGTCGGCGTTTGCCGTGGCCATCTTCGCGAGCCTCAGCATCTCGCTGCTGGAGGCAGGCCTCTTGTTCGTGCTCTTCTCCACCCAGCTCGCCCTCACGGACGAGACGATTCGGTACGGGTTCAGTGGGGCCTACGTAGCGTTGGCCGCCGTCTGGTTCTTCCGCGACCGCGGCACGCTGCCCACCGTCTTCTCCGAAGCCCGACAGGCCGTCCGGGGGCTCCCGACGGTCGGCCAGGAGGCGACACCTCACCCACCCAGGGCGACGCAACGTCGCCACTAGGGCGGCGAAAGCCATTCGACGATACGCGGTCGGTCTCGCAAAGGGGGAAGGGCTGCCGGGGCAGCGAAGACCTTGGGGCAGGGCCCCGCCGCGAGCCATTTCGCCTCTGATCGACCCGCCCAGGTTCACGGAGACCGCAAGGAGCAGGAGAGACGCGTCCGAGCGAGGGAACGCGAGGTCTGGTCGCGCCAACACCCCTGACAGAACGAGGGCCAGCGTCCGGACGCTGGCCCTACCATGTTAGAATGCGACTGAGCAGGGGAGTCGCCGCAGGGAAGAGGACGTTGCTGGTGGCCGAGGAGGGACGCCCCGCTTCCCTGCGACGGGCTCACTCTTATGTTAGCATCCCGCGACCTTTCGGAAAAGAG
>DAOULP010000250.1:0-31086 GCA_034420175.1 Dehalococcoidia bacterium
TGAGGCGGGCGGCCTCGGGGTCGGCGCTCTCCGAGCAGTAGGAGCAGGCCAGGCTGCAGCCGCGCTTGCTCTCGATGGGCATGCCGGCGCCCTCGGCCAGGTACCTCGGGCAGTCGAGCAGGTCGAACGCAGGGCCGGGCAGGCCATCGAAGCGGTGCACCTTCGCCGCGCCCGTGACCACCGCCTTGCCGCCGGACAGGTAGCAGGCGCCGGGGACGCCGTTGGGCGGCGACCCCCTCTCGATGCAGTCGACCAGCGCCGCGGCCGACTCCTCCGCCTCGCCGGCCAACCCGTAGGGCACGTCCAGGCGCTCCAGCACCTCGCGCGGGAACAGCGAGTAGCCCGACCCGCCGAGGACGATAGGCGACGATGTGGCCTTCTTGACGACCTGGATGTAGCGCTCGGCCTCCTCCAGGAACGATTGGTGGTCCTCGAGGCGGTTGTTCTCGAGGTTGCGCAGGCTGATGCCGACCAGCTCCGGCTCCCAGTCGGCGAGGCGGGAAGCGATGGCCTGCTCGGGGCTGTCCTCGTGGCAAAGGTCGAGCAGGCGCACCTCGTGGCCGCTCGCCCGCAAGGTGCCCGCGACGGCGGCCGCGCCGATGGGAAGCACGGGGTTCGGGTCCCGAAAGCGGTTGGCCGAGATGATCGAGATCCTCATACGTGCGGCGCCCCCCACTGCGTGCTGTCGGTCACCCTAGGATTATCGCCCGCGCGGCGGGAAGATGTCACCTGTCCCTCGAACTCCGTCACTGGTTCATGGTTGGTGGGTGAATTGACTGTAGATCCCATGGCACCGCCGACTGAAGTCGGCGGCATGGTTGGCGAATCTGGAAGCCGCGGACTTTCAGTCCGCGGGAGTTGCTCCAAACCAAAACCGACCGATAGCGCACCAGCTACTCGTACTCCACCCGGTCCCGCCGCCTTAGCGGGCGGGCTTGGCCGCGGCGAAGACCTCGCAGGTTCCGGGCTCGATCTGGCTGTGCTCGAAAGGCAGGACCCGCGGCTCGAAGCCGGCTTCCCTGAGCAGCCGCAGCCAGTCGTCACGCCCGAACAGGCCCAGGGCGTGGCGGTCGTGCACCACCCGCACCGAGCCGTCCGACTCGCGCAGGACGTAGACCATGTGGCTCTCGTAGGTCGTGTCGGAGGTGTCAGGGTCCCAGTGCCAGTCGAGGTAGCGCAGGCTTCTGGTGTCGCCGTCGTGGCCGCCGTGGCTCGTCTGGGGGCGGTAGGTCTCGCGGACGTGGTCGGGGCAGAAGAGGGCGCCGCCGCCGGGCCGGCAGTGCACGAAGGCAGTCTCGACGGCGCTTCGCAGGTCGGCCTCCGTGGTCATGTAGACGACGGCATCGTGGATGAAGACGGCGTCGAAGAGGCGGCCCAGGCGCACCGTGCGCATGTCCCCCTCAATGTGCTCGCACTCCGGGTTGAGGGCGCGGCTGACCGCGAGCATGCCGGGCGAGCGGTCGACCAGGGTCATGTGGAAGTGCGCCTTGAGGTGCGAGGCGTTGTTACCGCCGCCGCTGCCCAGCTCGAGGAGCGTCTCCGGCGGCCGCTCGCAGGCGTCGAGCAGCGCTCGGCGGTAGAACGCCGCCTCCTCGGCGTAGTGAACGGGCTCCGAGAGCAGCGGCCACCAGGAGGCGAGCTCAGCGTAGAGCTTGGGCGTGTCGTCGGGCGACGCCGGCTGGCTGCCGGAGCGTAGGTCTTCAGGTTGAGCATTCATGTGGGCGGCCGCGCTCCTCTACGGGGCGATGACCACGCCCTTCCGGATCAGGTCCTCGACTCGCGCTGGCTCGATCCCGTAGTCGAGCAGGACCTCCCGGCTGTCGGGAAGGACCGGGGAACGTCCCTAGGGCCGCCCGTAGGCGACCCGCAGTTCATGAACCTTCCCCTGTTGCGGGCCAGACATCTTTCCCAGCTCTGGCAGGCTGAGTGGGCACCCGCACTCGCTCCCAACCACTGAATCCTCATCCAGCCTCGTCAGGTCACCCCGCAACGAGCTGCAGCTCCTGCCTCGCGGCGCCGCGGTTGGCATTGATGGCGAATACCGTTATCGCTTGCGGCCCGGGTGATGCGGGCCGATAGGTCAGATGTCCCTCCTCCAGAAGCACCTCCCCGGAGTGCGAGGAGAACTTGTACCACAGCGGCCGGTCTAGCGGATCAGAAGCCTGCACGTCCAACGGCGCACTGACGCCAACCTTCAGGTCGGTTGCAGCAGAATGAAACCGCTGGATTTCTGGGACTACCTTTGCCCCCGGCGTCTCCGGCCTGCTGGCAAGGTCTTGGTCAAAGAGCCGCGCGATGCCTGTGATTGGCACCAGATCGCGGCCTGCATTTCGCACCAGGAGCACCACGTTGCCACGAGCGAACAGAATGTCTTTGTCTTCCGGGACGGCAAAAGCGACATCGCCGACGGCGGCTTGCTCCTGGCGTGCGACAAGCGTCGTCTGAAACTCGCCGAGCCGTTCCACCAGGAACTCATGCGCGGCTATTCGTGATGCGCATTCAAACAGGTCCACTCGGAAACGCTGGTCACGGCCGCCTCCTGGGCGCTGCCACACAGACTGGGTGGAAGGCGGCCAGCCAGGCACCTCCACCGGCCTGATTCGGTAGGCCTGCCAGCCGGGAAACTCGTTTCCGCTCAGGAACAGCTTCCAGATGAATAGGTTCTCTCCCAAGGTGTTGGTGCCACACCATTCCTCGTACCCGTGGTGTTGCTTCAATCGGTCTAGCTGCTGCATTTCGGCACTCCTCCCCCTTCGCGGCAAGACCTATCGCACTTTCCTGCGAATGGGCTTCTGCTTCGGGTAGCACTTGGCACGATTCCCATCCGGCTTCACTGCCGCTAGTTTGTCACGATAGTCCCCATCGTTGGGTTCGCCGAAGCGCATGTTGGTTGGCAGCAATTCGGTGTACGGCTGATTTGCGGGGTTGGGGTTGCCGTTAAGGTGCAGACTTGCGTCGTACACATTGTCGTTGGAACCGCCACCTCCTGTCCACGCAACCTCGTGGTAGTTCCACTTGGTGGGCGCCATTTGCGCGACGCCTATCGAGCCGATCGAGAGAATTGGGTTGGTGAAGAAGGACGACTTGGGCTTATACGGATCGTTCATCTGCGATTGAGAGAGCTCGCAGCCCAGAATGTTGGCGAACGTAGACAAGATGGTCGCGCAGTCGCTGCAGTCCACGTTGTCGGGCTTGGGTATCTTGGACTTCGGGTCGAGGAGATCCAGGAAACCAGTGCAGTCGAAGTAGGACGAATCAGAGTACCAATGCCCGGAGCCGCTATAGGTCAAGACAGCAGGCCCCTTGGCGTTCAGGGAGCGGGTGACGAGCGTAGCCGCGTCGTCCGTGGTGGTAGCATATGCCGCCCAGAGGCACGCATGGTCTAGGACCTCAGACCAAGGGAGCTGAGTGTTGGAGTCACTGTAAGGCGTCTGCTGCCATGGCGGTTGCGGCACTTGCAGAAGCGTGTAAATCCTGTGGTGAGATGTCCAGAAGGTTGTCCAAGGGTCGGTTGGCTTGAGGCGCCACTGCCAGTCCCACGTCACTGTGTGGACACCGACTCCACGCTTGTCAACCCAATGCTTATTGAGCTCGAAGGACACGAACTCGCTCTCTCCATCAGGCTTGAACTCAACCTTCCTCGCCCTCACTTCACCCAAGACGTTCTTGCCATACCCCATGCCTGCCAGGTAGATCAATAGGTGCCAGAGCCAGGGGAAGGCCTCCAGCAGCCGCAACCACAATTGCCACCACTCTGCGGGCGGCGGGGGTGGCAGGGGCTGTATGGCCCGCACCTCGACCGTCGTTATCTGAGGGTCCGTACACCCAAATAGCGCTTGGATGGTAAGCGTATTACCCTGGGTCTCTCTAATGGCATATGCTGCCACCGACTCTTCGGGTTTGGTCATGACCCGGTGCCACTCTGGAACAGTGACGGGCTCAGTGAAGTTCCTTCGGATATTCAGCGCGTCATTGCTCATTGAGGTCGGGTCATGATTGAACTTGATGGCCGAGAGGTGCACACTCATTGCCAACCTCCATGTGGAAGCCCATCGTCAACATCGGTTGGACACTTCGCCCGCCCCGCACTCTGTTCTGGTCATGTCGGCGATTTCATCCACCCCGCGTCGTTCCGAACGTTACTTAGACGGAGGGCATGGGTCAAGCCCCTTCCTGCCCGAGACACGGCCCGCTCTGTATGAAGGCTTTGTCCGTATCTGCACCGTTGGCACGTTGAGCTGTCTGACTCAGGAGGCTGCTGGGCGAATACGTGGCGCATTGCAGCAGCGCGCGGCCTCATCGCGCAGTCGGTTGTGAGACTCCCACCGGATCGCCCGTTTGGGCTTCTTCGCCACAGGCGGCCCGGATGGTGGGCATATCGGTTCCCTGTGGGCTCTTCAGGACTACGAGTGGGTGGCAGCTTGACCTGCGAAGAGACGGAGGGAATACCGGCACCCCACAGCAAAGACCACCCGGCGCAGGTACCTCACGGCGCTAGTACCACGCCCTTCCGGATCAGGTCCTCGACTCGCGCCGGCTCGATGCCGTAGGCGAGCAGGACCTCGCGGCTGTGCTGTCCGAGGAGCGGCGCCGGCCTTTCGAGCCGCATCGCCAGCCGGTTCCATTTGATGATGCGCCCGGTCTGGCGCAGGGGTCCGTTGACGGGGTGCTCCGTCTCCCACCACAGGTCGTTCGCCTTCAGGTGCTCGTCGTCGAACAGGTCCGATATCGTGACGCAGGGGGCGCAGGGTATGCCCTTTGCGGCCAGGGCCTGAACCGTCTCGCGCTTCTGCCGCCCGGCGAAGAATGTCTCCAGGGTGGAGGTGGCGTGGCCCTCCAGCGGCGCCTGGAGCAGCGATTCGGCCCCATCCTTGGCGAGTGATTCGAGCACGCCGCCGGTTGCGCGCACCAGCGCCTCCGCCTGGTCGGGGGTGCGCACGGCGAGAAAGAGCCAGCCGTCGGTGCACTGGTAGACGCGGCACAGGGCGCAGCGGCCGAGGAGGTTGGGACCGCCGCGCGGATCGGGAGTCCGACCTTCGTAGCGGATGAACTCCCCCGCCTGAGCGGCCATGGCGCTGTTGGCCAGAGAGGTCTCGACAAGCTGGCCACGGCCGGTCCGCTCCCGCGCGTAGAGAGCGGCGACGACGCCGTAGGTCCCCATGAGCGCTGTGATGAAGTCGCAGATAGCGATCTGATGGTAGACGGGCTCCTCACCCTCGCCGCCCTGAGCGCGCATGAGGCCCGAGCGGGCTTGAAGAAGCGGGTCGAAGCCGGGCCACCCGGCCATCGGGCCGCTAGCGCCGAAGGGGGTGACTGACATACAGATGATGCGAGGGTTGATGGCGCTCAAGGTATCGTAGTCGATGCCGAGGCGCTTGAGGACGCCGGCACGGAAGTTGTCGGTCACGACGTCCACCCGGCGCACCAGGTCGTAGAACAGATCGCGGCCCTCGTCCCGCTTCAGGTCCAGGGCCAGCCCGCGCTTGCCACGGTTCACGCCCAGGAAGCCGAAGGCGAACGAACGCCAGGGGTCGCCGTCCGGCGGCTCCACCTTCACGACGTCGGCTCCCAGGTCAGAGAGAAGCATGGCGTTGTGGGGCCCGGCGTAGATCGTCCCCAAATCGAGGACTTTGATGCCGTCCAGTGGGGAGCCGCGGGAGGGCCCCTCGCCGGGCTGGGGGTTCGGGACGGCTGCGGGCTGGCTGGGAGAAGAGAGGACCTCCTGGTTGTGCTGGCCCAGCATGGGTGCCGGGCCGCGGATGGTGCCGGGCGTCGCCCGCAGCGATATGGGGACGCCCATCTGGACCGTGGGACCGACCTCCGGGTCGTCGAGCTCCACTCTCATGCCGTTGCGGATGACCTGAGGATCCTCAAGGTAGTCGTCTCGGCTGAGGACCGGCCCCACAGGGACGTCGGCCGCACGGAGGAAGTCCAGCCAGTGCCGTCGAGGCTTCGTGGCGAAGATCTGGGCCAGGCGGTCGGCTACCTCCTGCCGGTCCTGCTGCTCGGGGATGGCGATCGGGGCTCCCTCGTAGCGAGGGTCAGCCAGGTACTCGTCCAGGCCCATCGCGAGCACCAGCTTCGTCCAGAAGACGGGCGTCAGGCAGGCCAGCATCAGCCATTCACCGTCGGACGCTCTGAACACCCGGTAGGTCGGGAAGGGACCCTTGGGGTCGCCGCGGCGGCCGGCCAGGCGAATCACGTCCAGGTTGCCAAGGGGGACGAGGTAGGCGCTTGTCTGAAGGGCGAAGGCGCCACCCAGGCCTGAAACCTCGATGTAGTCTCCGTGGCCGCTGCGGAGTCGGCTGAAGAGCGTGGCGGCGATGGCGCCGGCGGCCAGGATCCCGGTGGCGTAGCCGACGAAGGGTACAACAAGGAACACGGGCGCCTCGTGATAGGACCACTGCAGCCCGAGGACCCCGCTGACGGCGGCGGCCAGCGTATCGTCAGGCTCCAGACCCGCGTAGGGGCCCTTCGATCCGTTGAGAGGGACCGAGCAATACACGAGCCCGGGGTTGTGCTCCGAGAGGCGAGCGTAGTCGATGCCCAGTTGCGTGGCTCCGTCGGGCAGGTCATCCACCAATACAACGTCAGCGGAAGATGCCAGATCCTGTGCTCTGTCGCGATCGTCGCGGCGGGTGAGGTCCAGGACGATGCCCCGCTTGCTCCGGTTGAGAACGTGGAAGGCCGGCGTACCGCGGGCACGGTCGCCGGCGGGCGGCTCGGCCTTGATGACGTCGGCGCCGTGCTCGGCGAGGAGCATGCTCGCGTAGGGCCCGGCTGTGCCCTGGGTGAAATCGATGACGCGGATTGACTCGAGAGCGCTTGCCATTGTCGTCAGAAGTGCAACCCATACTCTACAAGGCACGCAGGGCAACGTACAGCGGAGCGCCGACGGCGTTGCGGTGTCCGTTGACCCCACTGTCGCCGATGTTATGCTGCAAGGCAAGGATTCCGATTCAGGGCCGTTTCGGGCGACCCGCGACAGGTGTGAGGCCGATGCCAGAGTTCCGTCTGAACCCTGCGACCGGTGAGTGGGTGATAGTCGCTGGCGAGCGGCGCGGCCGGCCAAAGGAGCAATCCCGCCCCAAGCAGCGCAAGAGGCTTCCTTCCCGCGTGGAAGGCTGCCCCTTCTGTCCCGGAAACGAGGCGCAGACGCCGCCCGCCGTCCTGGAGAGAGCCGATCCGGTCGGCAACGGCCCCTGGGCAGTCCGCGTCTTCCCGAACAGGTTCCCGGCGCTTGAACCGACCCCTTCGTCCGAGGGCAAGTCGCAAGGGCCGCTGTTCACGGCGGTCAGGGGCGAAGGAGTGCATGAGGTCGTGGTGGAAACCCCGGTCCACAACCGGCTCCCTGCCGCTAGAAGCACCGAGGAGATGCAGCTCATCGTGCGGGCCTACCAGGAGAGATACCTGGCTCTCATGGCTCGCCCTTCGACCCAGTACGTCCTCGTCTTCAAGAATCAGGGAGAGGGAGCCGGCACCTCCATCGAGCACCCTCATTCCCAGATCATCGCCACACCTGTGGTGCCGGACGCCGTGTGGAGGAGCGGTGAGATCGCGCGTGAGCATCACCGGCGGACGGGCCGGTGCCTCTACTGCCAGATGGCCGAAGAGGAGATGCGGATCGGCAGCAGGGTCGTGTGGCAGGACGACCGATTCGTCGTGTTTCATCCCTTCGCCGCAGCTCGCCCCGCCGAGACCTGGATCGTCCCTCTGGAGCATGAGGCCACGTTCGGCCGGGCGGACGACGGCACGCTCGGCGGCTTCGCCTCCGTCCTGGCCAGGACACTTCGACAGCTAAGTGACGGGTTTGGCGACCCCGACTTCAACTACGCCATCCACTCCGCGCCCCGCGGCGAAGAGGATAGGCCCTACTGGCACTGGCATCTGCAACTGATGCCGCGTATCAGCAAGGCTGCCGGCTTCGAGCTGGGGTCGGGCATCTACATCAACGTGGCGCCCCCCGAGGCGACGGCCGAGATCATGCGCTCGGCGTCGAGCTAGGAATCCCTCCCCCAAGACGGGCGTTGCCACCGCACGACGGTGCTTCTCTGCCACAGGGCCCACCATGCGGCGCATGGTGAAAGAACAGGGCGGCTCCGCGTCAGTCTTGAGAGCGGGCTGCGTCCGGTGACAAAGGGATGAGAGCGCATTGACACGACGCCGAGGCTGATACAGAATCGCCCCGTACCTGATGCGTCTCCGGTTGTCGCGCCCAGAGGGCAGGGCACGGAGCGCTGGGACCAGTGGCCGCGCGTGACTGCTCGGCGCTGGCAGCCCGGGTCGCCGGCCGATTCTGCTGGGCGAAAGGTGGTGCCGAGTGACCAAGGGAGCGTTCGACGGCGTCCGGGTCGTCGAGTACGCCACGATGGTCTCCGGACCCTACTGCGGCAAGATGTTGGCGGACATGGGGGCCGACGTCGTCAAGGTCGAGGAGCCGCCGCACGGAGACCCCGCCCGCCGGCGGGGGCCTTTCCCCGACGGGCAACCTCACCCGGAGCGCAGCGGCCTCTTCATGTACCTGAACACCAGCAAGAGGGGCATCACGCTCAATCCAGATCAGCCGTCCGGGCGCGATGCGCTGGAGCGTCTGGTTCGATGGGCGGACGTGCTCATCGACAACCACCGGCCCGAGAGGCTGGAGTCGCTCGGTCTGGGCTGGGAGGCTATACGCGACATCAATCCATCGCTCATCGTGACCTCCGTCACGCCGAACGGCCGGACCGGCCCCCGCAGCGGGCACAAAGGGGGCGATCTGACCTCCTATCACGCCGGAGGCCTGGGCAACCTTCTGCCCATCCGCTCGATGGACGTTGACCGGGCGCCGGTGAAGGCCGGGGGCTATCCGGCGGGATACCACGCGGGCCTCACGGCGGCTCTAGCCACCGCCGCCGCTCTGGCCGGTCGCAGGGCTACCGGTCGCGGGCGGCTCATCGACGTGTCCGAGCAGGAGGCCATCCTGGCTCTCGTCAGGACCGGCCTGGCGAGCACGCTATACCACCGCATGGCTTGGAGCCGCGTCCCCGAGCGGCCGCCGAGCCTGGGCCGCATGCCGTGCAAGGACGGCTACATAATCGTAGGCGCCTTCGAGGACCACCACTGGCGGGGCCTTGTGGAGTTGATGGGAGAGCCCGAATGGGCCACCGATCCGGCGTGGGACTCCCGCAAGTACCGAACACACCACCTGATGGAGATCGCCGAGCGCCTGGACCACTGGATGAGTGGGCAGGGCAAGGACGACATCCATCACAGGGGCGCGGCGAAGGGCTTCGCCATCGGCCCCGTGAACACGGCAGAGGACGTGATGAAGTACCGGCAGTACGAGGACCGAGGCTACTTTGTCGAGGTCGAGCACCCGGAAGGGGGGCGCCGCCGTTACGCGGGTTGGCCCTACCAGATGTCAGCGACTCCGCCGCGGGTGCAGCGTTCTGCTCCACTGCTTGGCCAGCACAACCAGGAGGTGTACTGCGGCCTGCTCGGCTATTCCGATGAGGAACTCGGCCGGCTCCGTGAGGCGGGGGTGGTGTAGGACGCGGAAGAATGACGATGCAGGAGGGATCACTGCCGCTTCAAGGGATTCGAGTGCTGGACTTCACCTGGGTCTGGGCGGGTCCCTACGCCACCATGCTTCTGGCCATGCTGGGCGCGGAGGTGATCAAGGTCGAGGGGCCGGAGTGGTTGGACCTGGGACGTCGGTCTATCGTCTGGCCCCCCGCTGAGCCGGAGCCGCTGGAGGTACCGATCAACCAGGGGGCGTCGTTCCACGCCATCAACATGAGCAAGCTGGGGGTGACCATCGACCTTCGGAAACCTGAAGGTATCGACCTGGTCAAGGCGCTGGTCGGGATCAGCGACGTTGTGGTCGACAACATGCGGGCCGGCTCGATGGAGCGGCTGGGCCTGGGTTACGAGGCGCTCCGCGAGATCAAGCCGGGCATCATAGTGCTCTCCTCCACCGGCCGAGGCTCACAGGGGCCGGAGCGGCACTATGCGGGCTATGCGACGATCCACTGCGCCATCGGGGGCTCGGCGCACATCACCGGCTACCCGGACAAGCCGCCCAGCACCACGACCGGCGATGTGGACCTGATGAACGCGACCGCAGCAGCCTATGCTGTCGTCGCGGCGTTGTACCACCGCGCGCAGACGGGCGAGGGGCAGTTCATCGATTTCTCCCAGTGCGAGGGAGTGACTTCCTTGATCGGCGAGGTCCTCCTCGACTACGAGATGAACGGGCGCAGCCCGGGACGCGATGGCAACCGCGATGAGTTCATGGCTCCACACAACCTCTATCGTTGCTGGGGAGTGGACCGCTGGGTGGCGCTGGCCGTCGAGACGGACGAGGAGTTCGCGGCCCTCGCCGGCGTGTTGGGCAGGCCGGAGCTGGCGCACGACCCTCGCTTCGCTGACGCTGCCTCTCGGAAGCGCAACGAGGCTGAGCTGGACGCCATCATCGCGGAGTGGACGCGGCCACGAGACCGGGACCGTGTCGTGGAGGAGTTCGCTGCGGCGGGGCTGGCGGCGGCGCCCTCGAGAGATCCCGAAGAACTGATCAGAGACCCGCACCTCCGCGAGCGCGGCGCTTTCGTCGAGGTGGACCACCCCGAGGTGGGCCGGCGGGAGTTCGTCGGCGTTCCCTGGCACATGTCGGAGTACGAGCCGCCCGTTCGGCATGCTCCCCTCCTGGGTGAGCACAACGATCACGTCTTCCGGGACCTGCTGGGCATGAGCGAGCCGGACATCGCCGAGCTCCGTCGGCAGGGGGTCATCACCTAGCGGCCGCGGACGAAGCGGCTGCCATGATTGCAGCAGACCGAAGGGGAACCGTCGTGAGCGAGATGACGAGCCACGAGCGCATCAGCCGGATGTACGACCATCGGGAGGCCGACCGCGTCCCGCTCTTCGAAACCCCGTGGGGCGCGACGGTTGAGCGCTGGAAGCGTGAGGGCCTGGGAGATGCGAAGTACTTCGACTACTTCGGGCTTGACCGCCTGTTGCGTGTCAGGGTGGACAACTCGCCTCGCTTTCCCGAGGCCGTGCTGGAGGACACCGACGACCACACGGTGTTCACCAACGCATGGGGCGCCACGATCGAGTATCGGAGGCACGACTCGTCCGTGGCGGCGCTCGACGCCACAGTCAAGACGCCGGACGACTGGCTGAAGGCGAAGGAGCGGATGGAGCCCTCGGACGACCGCGTTCCGTGGGACTACCTGAAGGATCGCTGGCCCCGGTGGCGAAAGCGAGGGGCGTGGGTCGCGGCGATTGGGTGGTTCGGCTTCGATGTCACCCATGCGTTCTTCATCGGTACCGAGCGCCACTTGCTGGCCCTGGCCGAGAACCCGGAGTGGTGCGTCGACATGTGGCGGACGCAACAGGACCTGAGCCTGACGCTGCTCGACAGGATGTGGGACGCCGGCTATCACTTCGACGAGCTGATGTGCTACGACGACATGGGCTACAAGGAGAACCAGTTCTTTTCGCTGAAGATGTACCGGGAGCTCCTGAAGCCCATCCACCGGAGGGCGATCGAGTGGGCGCACGCCAAGGGCATCCGGGCGTATCTGCATTCGTGCGGCGACATCAGGCCCTTCATCCCGGAGCTGGTCGAGCTAGGCCTCGATGCCCTGAACCCGCTTGAGGTTAAGGCGGGCGTCGACCCGCTGGCCGTCAAGCGCGAGTTCGGCGACAAGCTGCTCCTCCACGGCGGCTTCAACGCCGTGCTGTGGGAGGACGTGGATGAGATGGAAGCGGCCGTTCGCGAGAATCTCCCGGTCCTGATGGAGAACGGCGGCTACATGTTCGCCACCGACCACAGCACCCCCTCGAACGTGAGCCTGCAAGCGTTCAAGCGCATCATCGGCGTCGTCAAGGACGTGGGTCGCTACTGACGCGCACCGGCCGCGCGTCACCTCCGCTGGCGAGCGGTTCTGGTCGACGACGGGGGACTGCGCAACAGGCCCCTGGCTTCTTCGCGGGCACAGTGGTTCCGCTCGTCCAGGCTTGGCCCGGATCTCACCGGGCAGTGGTGAGACACAGCGAGGACATCCCATGGTCAAGGCCACGAATCGTCTGGTGGAGCTGGCCGGCGACGCCGTCCCCATGTTCGCCGATCCCGATCGCGAGTACTGCTACATTGTCAGCCTCCGGCGCTTCCGTCGAATTGAGGGCGGCGCCCGCTTCATCGTTCTGACCAATGAAGACGAGGAGCTGGTCCTTGACCTGTGCTTCGTGTCACCCGATGTGTTGCGCGTGCGTCTGTATCGGCCGGGCGAGCAGCCGCCCCTAACCTCGCCCATGCTCCTCGAACAGGCGGGACCGACGCCGAAGGTGGACGTGCGCTCCGATGCGGACAAGATCACTCTGAAGAGCTCCGCACTGGAGGTCCAAGTGACGCGCGAGCCCATGGCCTACGCCGTCCTCGATCGGCGGGGCCGCAAGGTGTTCGCGCAGCAGGCCACCGACTTGTCGCTTCGAGACTTCGTGGCCTTCCCGCTTGGCTATTCCCGTGACTCCCACGGGCGCGTTGCCTTCCACGAGAGCTTCGAACTGGAGCCCGACGAGCACCTGTTCGGCCTGGGCGAGCAGTTCGGCCCGCTCGACAAGCGGGGTCAGCGATTGATCTCTTGGAACCGGGACACGCTGCTCACGAACACGACGAACCAGACCTACCTCAACGTTCCCTTCTTCATGAGCAGTCGAGGCTACGGCGTGTTCGTTCACCACGCCAGCAAGATCGTGCACGAGCTGGGGTTTCCCTCCACGATCAGCGGCTCCTTCCGCGTGGAGGATCCCTATCTGGACTACTTCCTCATCCATGGGCCCAGCCCGAAGAAGGTCCTGGCCCGCTACGCCGACCTGACCGGCCGCGCGCCGCTGCCGCCGCTGTGGTCGTTCGGGGTGTGGATGTCACGCGCGCAGTACAGGGACCGTCCCGAGGTGGAGGAGGTGGTGGAGCGAATGCGCGAGCTGGGTATGCCCATGGACGTGCTGCATCTCGACCCGCTCTGGATGGCGCAACGCAAGCACCACACCGGCGGCGGCTGCGACTTCGAGTGGGATCACGTGGCCTTCCCCGACCCGGAGGGCTTGATTCGCTGGCTCGCCGATCGCGGGGTGAAGCTCTGCCTCTGGGAGAACCCCTACGTCTACCGTGACACCGACATGTACCGCGAGGGGCTTGGGAAGGGCTACTTCGCCCGCGGGCCCGACGGCGAGCCCTCTCCGTCTCGGGACAACCCCGGTGAGGTCGTGGTCGTCGACTTCACGAACCCCGACTCCGTGCGCTGGTGGCAGGACAAGCACCGTCCGTATCTGCGCATGGGGGCGGCCGTCTTCAAGACCGACTACGGCGAGGCCGTGCGCGCCGATGCTCTCTTCGCCGACGGCCGTAGCGGTCGGGACGTCCACAACCTCTATCCTCTCCTGTACAACCGCGCCGTCTTCGAGGTCATGCGGGAGGAGCGGCGCGAGGCGATCGTCTGGGCGCGTTCGGGGTACGCCGGCTCGCAGCGATACCCGGTCCATTGGACAGGCGACCCGCAGTGTACCTTCGGTGGGATGGCCGGCAGCCTGCGCGCCGGCCTGAGCCTCAGCATGTCCGGCATCCCGTTCTGGTCTCACGACATCGGCGGCTTCTTCGGGCGAAACGTGGAGCCCCCGAGCGCAGACCTCTACATCCGCTGGGCGCAGTGGGGGCTGCTTTCCTCGCACAGTCGCTTCCACGGCATCCGCCCCCGCGAGCCCTGGCACTACGGCGACGAGGCGGTGCGAATCGTGCGGGAGTTCGCCCGGCTGCGCTACCGGCTGCTGCCCTACCTCTGGTCCTGTGCCCACGAGGCCAGCCGCGCTCTGGTGCCGGTTGTTCGCCCCATGTACCTGGAGTTCCCCGACGATCCGGCGACACCCGCCGTTGACCTCCAGTACATGCTCGGCCCGTCCCTGCTGGTGGCGCCCGTCGTCAACGAGGAGGGGCGCTGTCGCGTGTACCTACCCGCTGGCCGTTGGCACGGCTTCTGGGACAACTCCGCCATCGAAGGGCCGTGCCACCTCGATCTCTCGGTGCCGCTGGACCGCCTGCCCATCTACGTGCGGGATGACTCCATACTGCCCTTCGCGCCGGTCCAGGACTACGTGGGCCAGCGGCCGTGGGACCCCCTGCGCCTCGACTTGCGGGTCAGCTCCCGCGCCGAGTTGAAGCTGCCTACCCCTGAGGATCGAGTGGAAGTGCGCGCCCGTCGCGTCGCCGGGGACGTACGTTTCGACCTGCGCGCATCGGGCCGGCGGCTGGAGGTGCGCCTCCTGGAGCCGGCCAGGGTAAGGGATGTGGCGATTTCGGGCGACGTGGAGCGGGCGACCTGGCGTCAAACGCAGCGCGGCGTCGTGGTCAAGATGACAGTGCGCGGCCGCGCCCAGATACGCGCAGGCGTCTGAGGAGAACGGGGGCCCCGATCCCACCGGCGCTCCGGGCGTGTCTCACGCCGCGCCCCGCAGTTCGATCCGCCCCCTTTGGGGTCACGCCGGCCCTTCGCCTGGAGGGCGGTGCTTCTCGATCCTGCGTCCCTGCCGCTCCTCGAGCCGTCCGAGCGCCCGTCCCTTCTCCGGGTGCGGGTCTTTGACGACGCCGTAGATCTCGCGACCTTCGTGGCCTTCGGGCAGGTGCTCGGTTATCGGAAGACCTTCCGAATCGCAGAAGAGCATTCAGTGGCAGTACTTGTACTTCTGCATCTCCTCGCAGGCGCAGACCCACCGGCTGGACTTGGCCTCCTCCGCCTTGTCCTCATAGAAGTTGCAGGGGCAGAGCGGCCGCCCGACCTCGTCGATGTGCTTGGCGAGCCCGATCACCAGGTACTCGGTGATCTCGCGCTGGGGGTGAAGGTACGTGCCGCTCTTGTCGGCGAACCTCTCGACGAACCTCCACATCCTTTCGATGTTCCGAGGGGACGCCTGCTGGCGGTCGTCCTCTGTCGGGCGGTCGATTGTCATCCGTCTTCTGCTCCAGCCTTCGCCCGTGGCCCGTGCCTACCTGGACGCTCTTCCCGTCGCCGCCACCGTGTCCAGGAAATCGAGGAGCTCGCGGACCGTACGCTCTGTGTCCTCGATGGCAGTCATGTGGCCGATCCCTTCGATGACGACGTGGCGCACGTCGGGGATCTCTTGCGCCATCAGCTTGCTCGGCTCGATGAACACGATGTCGTGCTCGCCGAGCAGCACCAGCGTCGGACACTTGATCTGCCGTAGGCCTTCCACGTGTGGGTCAGGGTCGTCGTAGAAGGTGCGCAGGAACCCGGAGATGACTTTCGGGTCGCCGCGACGAAAGATGCGGTCCCAGACTTCGAACATCCTCTCGCTATCCGGAAGCTGCGCCATGCGAAAGAGAAACGGGCCGGGGTTCACCCGGGCGCCGGCTAGGATCTGCTCCGGCGTGGCGGCCTCGAAGCCCGCTGCCCACTGGTCGAGCATCTGTCGCGCGTCTTCCTCACTCAAGTCGGGAAACGTGGGTCGCGTCGCCGATCCGGTGTCGGTGAGCATGAGACTGATGAGGCGGTCCGAGCGTGTCATGGCGTAGCGCACGCCCACCATCCCGCCTGTGGCGTGGGTCAGCACGTGGAAGCGCTCCAGCGACAGCTCGTCGGCGAGGGCGCCGATGTCGTCCGCGATCGTCTCCACGTCGTACCCGCAAGGCTCACCCTCGACGACCGTCTGGCCGTGGGCGCGCATGTCCATCGAGATGACGCGGTACCGCTCGGCCAGCCTGGCCGTTACTCCCGACTCGCTCCAGTAGCCGCCGTTCTCGGCCACGCCGTGAGTCGTGACGATCGGCTCGCCGGCCCCCACGTCCTCGTAGTAGATGCGCGCGTTCCCTCTCTTGAAGTGAGGCATTGGTGCTGAGGTCCTTTCTCGCGCCTCCTACCGGAGTTGTTTGTGCAGCTCGAAGGTCTCCCGTGCGATCGCTTCGATGTCCACGGTCCCGTAGCCGATGATGCTCGTCTTCAGGGTATTGTTGAGACGCCCCGTCCAGCTCGACGGGATCCCCTGCGCGCCCAGCATCATGCCCATGATCGACCCCACGGTCGCGCCATTGCAGTCGGTGTCGAAGCCCGGCTGGACGGCCCGGCAGACGGACTTGCCGAAGTCGCCCTCGCCCCAAAGGAGGGCCGCAGCGCAGATGGCGGTGTTCGAGTTGGTGTGGCACCAGTCGTGGCCCGAGTGCTCGTCCCACCTCTCGTGGATCCGGGCGACCGCGTCGTCGTAGCCGAGGCCCTCGGCGTGCCATGCCATGACCTCTCGCATGTCGGCGTGCAGTCGGCTCGTCTCCGGGATCTCGGCTAGCCCGGCCTCTAGCACGGCCGTCGCGTCGTCGCAGAAGGGGGCGGCCGCGATCATCGCCGCCGTCAGCATCTCGCCGTAGATGCCGTTCTTGACGTGGCTGATCGATGAGTCGCGCCAGGCGAACTCCGCCGCGCGCTCGGCGTCCCCGGCGCAGATGTAGCCGAAGGCGTCGGGGCGGATGCGGGCGCCTATCCACTCGCGGAAGGGGTTCCGGTGCGAGGCGCTGGCGGGCGGCTGGATCTGCAACGCCAGGTTGCGATAGGCGACGCGCTCCGCTGTGTAGGTGCGCAGCAGCGGCAGGTTCTGCATCCAGAAGCGCGCCACGTCCGCCGGCGTGAACGCCCCGCCCCTCTTCTTGACGATGAGTAGGCCTGTCAGCGTGTAGTCCGTGTCGTCGTCGATGGGCATGTGGTCGATGGTGTCGTAGGACTTCAGGGCGACCAGGCTGGGGTACGCCTTGGCCGCCTTCCCGCCAACGCCGAACCGGATGTAGTCGCTCAGCGGCCACTGGTTGGTCGCCTTCAGGAAGCCCCACAGCTCCCCCGTGCGCCTGCCCTCGATCGGCTTGCCCAGGAGACAACCGGCGCACCTGCCGAGCCACCCGCCGAGGATCCGGTCGCGCAGCGCCTTGTCGGAGAGCCGCGCCCCGGCCTTGCGCGGGCGTCGCGGCCGTAGCTTCCGTATATCCGCCAGGCCCGACGGCTCCTCGAAGCCGTAGCCCCGGCGCGTCTTGAGCCGCTGCGCCGCGTCGAGGAGCGCGCCCGCCTTCTCCTGGTTCGCGGTCGCGGACAGCTCCCCGTTGCCCAGCGCGATGAGCCTGTCGAACTCGCTCCGGAGGGGCGAGGTGTCGCGCCCCTCCTCCTCAAGCTGCCTGAGCTCGGTCTGGAGATCGTACGTGCTCAGCCACAGCCACAGCTCTTTCACCACGTCGGCCATCTTGTCACCCCGGCTCGGCGAGGACAGGCGCAGACCGTGAGCCCCGTCGCTCCGCCGGGAGACAGTATAGCGGACTTGTCAGGCGCTCGCCGAAACGCAGAGGCAGGGGATCGAGGGGTGGGTTGGCTCGTTGAGGATGGCTTCTTCGACCGCGACGGCGGCGAAGCCGGCCCGCTCGAACAGCCCGACGAGCTCCGCCGGCTGGTAGTAGGCGTAGTGGGCGACGGCCGTGGGGTCGAGGGGGGAGAAGCCGGTGTCACGCTCGCCGGTGCCCGCGAAGAAGACGGCGGCGACGGGCGCGCCGGGGCGGAGCAGGGGGCGGAGCTCGGCCAGCAGCGAGGCGAGCTCCGCTTTGGTCAGGTGGATGAGGGCGAGGCAGGAGAAGGCAGCGGCGAAGGCCCCCGGCCGGAACGGCAGGCTGCGCATGTCGCCGAGCACGACGTCCGCCTCCGGCGCCCGGCGACGGGCCGCCGCCAGCATGCCGGGCGAGCTGTCGATGCCGACGCCCCTGCGAAAGAGGGCCAGCTCGTAGCCCGGCCCGCAGGCGAGGTCCAGTGTCGGGCCGTCGACGGCGGCGGCGAGGGCCACGGCGCGGGGCCAGCACGGCGACTCGGCCTTCGGCCCGTACGCCTCCTCAATGCGATCGGCCAGGTGGGCCCAGGGGTCAGACATGGTGGGGGGCTCCTCTGCCCCAGTCGCCCTGAGGCGGGCTGGTCGCGACGGAAGGCAACGGTATCAGGACACGGGAGCCGGCCGCGATGGCGGGGGAGGCCGCAGCGGAGAGTCTAGGGCGGGGACAGCTACACTCGCCCGGCCGCCTGCGGCGTGGCCGAGGGGCAGACCCTTGTGTTTCGGATTTGGGCGCTCTGAGATTTCAGACCGGCGCCGGCTCGTGCCGACGAGGACACCTGAGTCCGGATTTCGCCATGCATCCGTCGCAGCGTCCACAATCTGAGAAGTGGTGTACTCTCGGTTGGCGGCAAGTCGAGCGATCTTGACCGGCGTGGTCGGCGACTGGCAACCTCCCGCGACTGGGCCGCCATGACAGCGCTTCAGGGTGGTCGGTCGTGTGGGGCCGGGACGCCGTTCACCGCCGATCGCCGTCCTGCTCATTGCTGCTCAGGGGTCGTCCGCGAACGCATCAGGCGTCGCGCCGCCAGCCCAGCGCAGCCAGTACCGCTCAATCAGGCCTCCGATATAGCCAATGGCGTTGGGATCATCCTTCGCTATTGACTCCATCATTCCTCTGATCTGTGCGATGATTTGTCGCTTCAACCGGTCAGGGAACGAGAACATCCCATCAATGGGCTGTGGCTGGCCACGCTCCGCTTCGTTGGCTATCTGCCTCAGGCGGGGCTCGAGCATCTGCAGTCGCGAAGTGTAGGACTCCTGTTGCACGATGTTGATGGCTGAGAGCAGGCGCCACATCGCGCAGGAGTTTATCGTCTTCGCGGTCACCCACCTGATCAACGTCTGACTCACGCCCAGCTCCCAGGTGTAGCTAGGCTCTGGATCCACGAGGACACCTAAGCCGGCCGGGATGAAATACGAGGTCCGATGGTTCTGGTGACCTTTGAGTGGTAGTCGCATCGCACAGAGGTGAAGATAGGCGATGTCGTAGAGGAAACGTCTCAGAACGTAGTGTGCTTTCGGCTTCAGCCGCAGCTGGAGCCTATCTGTGGACCGATGGTGAGGGAAGTCGCGACCCTCCAAGCCCAACAACCCGAACTCCTTGAAACGATTGATCAACTCGCCCGTGAGGTCTGGAGGATAGGAGAACAGAACATTTAGGATCTGTGAGCACTCGCCTACCGTCATGTAGTCGACCCATGAGCCAGGTGTGTCGTGCAGTCGCTCAGAGGCATTGATGACTTGAAGAAGCCTGATCCCCCATAGAGGTCCATGACGCTGCGGGACAGGGACCGATTGCGCAGCATTGGGGTCCCAGTCGACATATGGGAAAGAGAAGACCGATGGCAGCAGATGGTGGTCGTACCATGTACCGCCGAGGAACTCTGGCCTCCACCCACCTCCTCGCGTCATCGACAGCCTGTATGGTTTGGGAGGGAAGCGTCTTCCAGACAGCACCAGGGACTCCACGAACAGGTAGCGCGGCAGCTTCTCTCTTTCCAAGAAGTCGTAGTACCTGAGTTGTACTACCTGCACCTGTGCCCTCCGGTTGTCGCCGAACATCTGCAGCGACACGCCTGCGGAGCGATCATCCTCGGATGCAGAGAGAAACGCGACGAAATCGTCGAGATGCTCCGGCCAGTCGTCGAGAAGCCATCTCTCTTGAGCGGCAACTGTCCGCACGTGATCACGGAGGAATCTGACCCGTGTGCCCACAATGGCGTCTATGTCAACAGGGTACACTTTCTTGATGGTCCTATCCTGGGTAACATAGGCGCTTGGTTTCCGGGCCAGATCTGGAAGGGTATTGAGGGTATTCGTCCGCGTGACTGACGCGAGCGCCAAACCCGCATTTCCCAGACTCGAGGCGAGGCCTTGAGCAGCATCAAACAACTGCTCAAACCTGCGCCTCTGATACGCGGAGTTCTCCAGCTGATCCAATCCGTCCAGTACGCAGACAACACAATACCCGTGTCCCAGCGCAAGGTGAAACGCCTCTCTGGCTAGCACCTGCGGTACCAGATCGGGGTTGACCGGGGGATCTTGGTCCCGCTTGCCAAAGGCGTTGGCCATGTCGATCAGCGCGTCAGTCCACCGGGCTCTGGTCTCCTTGTCGGGAGCGCGGCTCCGGACAAAGTCTTGGAGTTCCTCCATAACAGGCAGGGGATACGGCTTCGGTGCGCGACGATAGAACTCCGAACTGGGCTCGTAGTACCGCAGCACGATCTTGGTTAGTTGCGCGTGTATGTGATGAAGAAGGTTGTACCTGAAGTCCTTGGAGAGATCCGTGCCGAACTCCTGCGTCAGATTGACCCTCACCCACAGCACTCTTTCCCGGTCGAAGTCGGCACTGAACTTGCATAGAATGTGGTTCAACAGGAACGTCTTGCCGCAACCTCTCTCACCATGGACGATGACATGCAGCTCGGGCGCCCACACCCGGGCACGGTCCGCCGCGTCAATCGCATCCTTTTCGAGCAGAAGCCGTCGTGCCTCTCTCGCCCTATAGACCAGGTCGGCGACGAAGTCTGCCATGTGCTTCGGGCTCTTGTTGATGTAGTCGTCGTCGATGGACCCGTTGTCTGGGTTGGCATCGGCGGCACACACGTACGTTTCGGTCAGTGCTTGACTGTTGTCCTCAGAGTGGGGATTCGCGGCTATGTGGCCGAGCCTGCGCCTGATGTAGTCGTTCCGGGTCCTGCCAAGCGGTGGGGTGTAGCGAGTCTCATGGCCCGCGGCAACCAGTTGCTCAACCGCGTCCGCCCAGCCCGTGGCGTCCGGCAGAATGTCGGCGAGGTTGAGGGCGGGCGAGGTCAGCATTTCGCCGACGCGCTGAACGATCTCAGCCGCCGGCACCATCCAACTCCTCCTGTTCAACGATGAAGTCGTATGCGTTTCTCCACGCCCTGGCCACCTCCGGCGGGCCCCAAAGGCCGTACTTCCGGAAGCTCTCCCGCACACTTGCCAGGAAACCGTCCATCGGTGTTGGGCGGAGGAGCGCGCCAATCACTAGTCCTCCACCCTTTACCCGGATCTCTCGCATTCTGGGAGCCGCGACAGGGAGGTGGCCGGTGGGTGGGTTCGAATCTGGGAGAAGCTCTCTCGCCGGTAGTAAAACGAGGGGACCTGGGAGCATCGCTTCGTATTCCACCGCCCGTTCGGGTGCTGGTCCGAACAGAAAAGAGCCGTTGTGTTCCGCTTTTCCGAACGCCATGCCGCCTCGGAGGGGCAATCCCTGCTGGGCGAACATGGCCAGTATCTGCTGGACATCGCCTACGCAGCGCTGCAGAGCGTCGAGGCAGTTCGCTTCGTCGCAAGGCGCGACATCATAGAAGAGGAGGAGGCTGTCTTGGAACTTCAGGCGAAGAGGTTCGGCTCCAGCCCAACCCAATCGGCATTCCATCTGGTCATGGCATAGCGCCAGCGCGGAGGCCAGTGCGCGGGCGCCAGACTCCCGCACCATCGCCCTGAAGCCATAGACGTCGAGAAACACTGCCCACCCTTGCAGGGTCCGGACGTCCGGCTCGAATGCGCGTGCTCTCGACAACGCTTTGGCCTCACAAGTCCTCGTGGGACGAGAAGTCAAAGGTCGTCCGCTCTGGGACAGCCATGGTGGCGGTTGATGCGTATCCCCGCCGCGCAGGACCGAGAGGCCCTGCTCCAGCGTGAGTATCATAGATGGAGTGGTTCGGACTGTCAACCCGGTTGAAGCCACGGCCTCCCTGTCCCTACGCCTCGATGATCTCCGGCTCGAAGGGTGACTTGCTGAGGGGCTCGGCGCCGGCGGCGGTGATGGCGACGGGCGTCTCCATGCGGAAGCCGCCCACGCCCGGCTTGTTGAGGACGATGGCCGGGATCTCGACCATGTTCGGCTTGAGCACGATGTCGGCGCCCGACTCGTAGGGGGCCGTGGAGTCGGCGATCGCCGGGTACCACTCGTTCCCCAGGATGCCGATGCCGTGGCCGTAGCCCGGCAGCGCGAACTCCCGGTAGCCGATCTCGTCCAGGAAGGCGTCCATCTTCCGCGCCACCTCGCCCAGGGTCACGCCCGGCGTGAGGCAGTCCAGCAGGTGGTTGCAGGTGGACACGAAGGCGGACGACAGCTTGCGCTGCTCAGGGGTGGGCTCGCCCATGATGACGTTCCGCGACACGTCGCCCAGGTAGAGGTCGTACATGCAGTGCAGGTCGACGACAACGGTGTCGCCGGGCTGGATGCGCTTGCGGGTCGGCGGGGTGCAGCCGCCCCAGGCGTAAGCCGAGCGGTACCCGGAGCCGATCTCCTGGCCACCGGTGAACGTCCAGTTGAGCTCGCTGCCGGCCTGTCGCATGGCGTACTCGGCGATGCCGGCGACTTCCGTCTCCGTCATCCCGACCCTGATCTCCTCGAACACGGCCGCTATCCCCAGGTCGCAGATCTCGGCCGCCCGCCGGAAGAGCGCGATCTCCGCCTCCTCCTTGACGAGGAAGATCTGGTCCAGCATCTCGGTGACGTTCTTGAAGGAGACCCCGGGGAAGGTGCCGCGCAGGATCTCGTACTCGCTGGCCAGGAGGAACGTCTCGATTCTGATCGGCGAGTGGCCCATCTCGATGCCGATCGTCCCCTGCTCCAGGCCTCGCTCGCGAATCGACGTCGTGATGCGGTCCCACATCAGCATGCCCGGCAGCGGCCCGACGGGGTTCACGTTCTTGAAGAAGCTGTCGTCCTTGACGCGCTCCGCGTCGAGGGCCAGGACGTAGAGCTCGGGCTCGCCGTCGCTGGGGATGACGGCGGCGCCGCGCCAGGGGATGAAGGCGCCGAAGACGTAGCCCACGGTGCTCAACCTGGTGGCGATGAGGGCGTCGATGCTCTGCTCTCCCATCCTGTCCTGGATCTTCCGTAGCCTGGCCGGGTAGTCGACGTGGGCAGACATGTTGTCACCTCATCCCTTTTGCATCTGGGGGTGGCGTCAATGCTGGCGCTACTAACGATACCACCGGGGAAGGGGACGCGCATCAGCACGGCCGGAAACCAGAGGGAGGGGCATCTGGACGGCGAGGGGGTATTGCGTCTCTTGCGTGGGGGTGGGGGAATGTGGCGACTATACGCGGCTGCCCGTTGCCGGCTACTGCACCAAGGACAGCCGGGGGCCCTCCTCTGTATCCTCCATGCCGATGGTGAGGTCCTCCATGTCGCCGGCGATGTCGGGAGCCACGGCGAGGACCTCCATCCCCTCGTGCTCAAACACCGTGTCGCCCTCGGCGGCGGGCTCGAACCGAAGCTTGAACTTGTCGTCCTCCTTGGACAGACGTATGACGTCGGTGTCAGCGGGCCGTGCCCCCAGCAGTTCCTTGAGCAGGGACTTGGCGTCGTCGGTGACCTGTAGCATTGCTCCGCTCCTCTCCAACCCAGGTGGGGACCTGAACGCCAGAGGCGACGTGGCGGCTCGGCGTCGGCGAGGGATGCACGAGGCCCTGCATCCCGGGAGGCGTATTCGGTGCGCCGGAGGTCCCGCTGCTCCCAGGTACTTGCCCAGGGTACTCCCGCCGGCGGGGGGTTTCAAGGGGAGAGGCAGCAGCCCCACTATCGTGTCGGCCAGCGCCGAGCCTGCGGGTGCGGCCCGACCCACCGCTGACTGCCCCCGGCTCGTTCGCGTTGACGGGAGGATGGGGAGGCACTAGGGTGTTCGAGACGCCGTGACCCGTGAAGCAGGTGGTGCCGACCCGCTCGTGAGCGCCCGCCGAACATCTGTCTGCTAGCTTCCACAGGAGGGTACCCGTCATGGCCGAGTCCGAGCCGAAGGTTCTAACCGAGCGCCGCGGCCGTACCTTCCTCGCTAGCATCAACCGCCCCGAGGTGCGGAACTGCGTGGACGGCGAGACGGCCCAACTTCTCTCGGAGGCGGCGTACGCTTTCAGGGACGACGACACGCTGGACGTACTGGTGCTGACGGGAGCGGGGGACCTCGCGTTCTGCTCCGGCGCCGACCTGAAGAACGTCGGCAGTCTCGCCGCCCGCCCAGGGGCCGCCGAGACCGGCCCGATGGGCCTCTCTCGCATCATCGACATCGACAAGCCGACGATTGCCGCCGTCAACGGGTACTGCACGGCCGGTGGCCTGGAGCTGGCTTGCTGGTGTGACTTCCGAGTCGCCGCCGAGAACGCGCAATTCGGCGTCCTCAACCGCCGCTGGGGCGTTCCCCTGCTCGATGGCGGCACCCCGCGCCTGCCGCGGATCGTCGGCCTGGGCAATGCGCTTTACCTCATCGAGACGGGGGTGCTGATTGACGCCGACCACGCTCTGCGGATGGGCCTGGTACAGGAGGTGGTGCCGGCGGGCGAGGCCGTCCTGCGTGCGCTCACGATCGCCGAGGCCCTCTCGTCTTACCCGCAGACGGCCCTGAGGAACGACCGCAGGGCCGCGATCGGCGGTCTGAGCCTGTCGCTGGCGGATGGGTTGGACTTCGAGGTGTCGGCCCACCGCGACACCGTGAGTGACCCCGCGATGGGTGAGTGGCTCCGCCGCTATGCCGCGGGCGACCGTCCTCCGCCTCTTCGGCCTCCTTCCTAGCGGCCGCTACTCCATCGCATGCCGGGGCTGGCAGTGGGGAGGTGGGGTGTCGCACGACCCAGCGGGCACTCGCCCGCGGCGTTGCCGGATCTGTGTTGACGGATTCTCGCGCCGTGCACTACCTTCGGAAGGTGCCGTTCAGTAGCGTCTGCCGGGCTCGCCCCCGTGGTCGTTCGCGATGACCATTCCACCTCGCAGCCGCGGCTCCCTCAGAGTGCAGGCCGAGCGTTCGTACATCGCCCGGCAGGTGCTGCTTCCCGCCCAAGCCTTCATCCACACGCAGGCGGTGAGCGGCGCCGTCCTGCTGGTTGCCACTGTGGCGGCCATGGTCTGGGCAAACTCCCCGTGGGACGAGTCCTACTTCGATCTGTGGGAGAGGACAATCACGCTGGATGTCAGCATCTTCTCCATCGAGGAGGATCTCCGACACTGGGTGAACGACGGCCTCATGGTCCTCTTCTTCTTCGTCGTGGCGCTGGAGATCAAGCGGGAGGTTGTGCACGGCGAGCTCTCCGAGCGACAACGGGCAGCGCTGCCGGCCGCGGCGGCCCTGGGTGGAATGCTGCTGCCGGCGGCCATCTTCCTGGCTCTGAACGCGGGCGGCGCTGGCGAGAAGGGGTGGGGAATCCCGATGGCCACCGACATCGCCTTCGCCCTGGGCGTTCTGGCACTGCTTGGGAAGCGGATTCCCACGGAGGTGAGGGTCTTCCTCCTGGCTCTGGCTATCGTCGACGACATCGGCGCCATTCTGGTCATCGCTGTCTTCTACACCGAAAGCCTGTCGTTTGAGGCGCTGGGCGCCGCGGCTCTGCTTCTGGGCGTGATCATCGCCATGAACCGTGGCGGCGTGCTGAGCATGAACCCGTACTTCGTTGTGGGGGCACTGGTCTGGGTAGCGATCCTCAAGTCAGGGATACACGCCACCATCACGGGCGTCCTGCTTGGGGTGCTCGCGCCGGCAACACCGCACTACAGCAAGGAGACCTTCGCGGAATCCGCGGACCGGCTCATGGGGCGATTCCGCGCGGCACTGTCGGCAGGTGATGAGGAGGCGGCGGAGACGGTTCTCGGCCAGATAGAAGAGACAGCCCTCGGGTCGGAGGCCCCTCTCGATCGGCTCGAGCGGTTGCTCCAGCCCTGGACCAGCTACGCCGCGGTGCCCCTGTTCGCACTGGCCAACGCCGGCATCGTGCTCTCGGGCGGCGTCATAGGGGATGCTGCGTCCAGCACGATCACGCTGGGTATCGTATTGGGGCTGATGGCCGGCAAGCTCCTCGGCATCGTGAGCTTCTCGTGGGTGGCGGTGCGCCTGGGTCTCGGCTCACTGCCGCGGGGGATGACGTGGCCACAGATGGTGGGAGTCGGCCTTGTTGCCGGGATCGGCTTCACGGTCTCGCTCTTCATCACGGGTCTTGCCTTCACCGACGCCGAATTGGTGTCCGACGCGAAGATAGGCATTCTCGCCGGGTCGCTGCTGGCCGGCGTCGCAGGGTACCTTCTCCTTCGGGTGGTGACAACCGAGTAGGCGGCGGGGGGTGCGCGGTCTGTTCTGCCCCTTAGAGATCGAACTCGATCTCGAGCTCCTCGCACATCTTGCGGAGCGAGTCGATGACCCGCGGGTGGAGAGGGATGCCCTCGACGCGGCGGCGCTCCTCGATCTCGTGTTCGGGGTCGCCGGCGAGTTGGATCCGGTCGATGCCGGGCAGTCGAGGTGTCGCCTTGAGGTAGGCGGCCATCCGGTCCATCATCGACCGGAACTCGTCGAGGGGCGTGAAGGCCTCGATCCGCAGGGCACCGAAGCCGTGGCTGTACGTACCCTCCGGCTGGCCGCTGAACTTGCCCCCGGACAGCACGCTGCAGAGGATATCGACCGCCACGGCGAGGCCGTAGCCTTTGTAGTCCCTAAGATCGTGTGTGCTTCCCAAGGGAAGCATGGCGCCGCCACCCCGGAAGTAGACAAGCGGATCCGTTACCGGGTTGCCGTCGGCATCGATGGCCCAACCCTGCGGGATCGGCTCGCCCCGTCGGGCGGCGATCTCCAGCTTGCCCACGGCGGCGACGCCGGTCGCCATGTCCAGCACGAAGGGCAATCCACCGGTCGGCGCGGCAATGCTGATGACGTTGATTCCGATGGTGGGCTTGGCGCCGCCAGCGGGAGCCATGACGGGCCCGCCCGTCGTCATGGCGATGCCGACCATGTCGTGGGGCAAAGCCATGATGGAGTAGTTGAAGCCGGAGCCGCAGTGGGTGCTGTTCCGCACCGAGACGAACCCGGCGCCCGTCGCCTCGGCCCGGCGTACGGCCTCCGTCATCGCCCGGTGTCCGACCACGAACCCCAGGCCGCGGTCGCCGTCGATGACCGCGGTGGATGGGTTATCCCGCACGACCTGGATGTTCGGGCGCGGGTTCACGACGCCGTGGCGAATGCCGCCGACGTAGAAGGCAGCCAGGCGCGCCACACCGTGGGACTCGATGCCGCGCAGGTCCGTGTGGACGAGCATGCCAGCGGTGAGGCGGGCGTCGTCCTCGGGCACCCCCATCTTCACGAGGGCGCGGACGACGAGGTCCTGCAGCTTCTCGTGGTCGACCAGCTTCTCGTCGGCCGTCGTCACTTCGTCACCTCCGATGTCTCAGAGCATCACCCGGCAGTTCGGCCCCAGGCGGGCGCGCTCGACTTCGCCTCGCCGCACGTCTTGCGCCGTCCCTAGCCAAACATGGAGTAGTCGTGATCCTTCGCCGTGATGAACTCGAGCAAGGCCGGCGTGCCCTTCTCTGTCTGCTCCATGCCGCGCCGGAGCGCGGGAACAATCTGGTCCGGCTCGGTCACCCGCTCCCCATAGCCGCCGAAGGCCTTCGCCATGTCTGCGTAGTTCCCTGAGATGTTGGAGCTGCCGTACTTCTCCGTCGAGACCCGCATGAGCGGCAGCTCGATGGCCATCGCGAAGTTGTTCATCAGGACGGAGAGGATCGGGATCCGCTCGCGGACGGCCGTCTCGAAGTCCATGCCCGTCATCCCGATGGCGGCGTCGCCCCAGACGTTGACGCACAGCGACTCGGGCCGCGCCAGCTTCGCGCCCATCGTCAGGCCCAGGCTGTAGCCGAGCTGCGTCGTCTTGCCCCAGCCGATGTAGGTGAGCGGCCGGACGGATGGCCAGAAGGGCGAGAGCTGATCTCGCGGGCCGCCGGCGTCGTGGGTGATGATCGTGTTCTCGACGTCCACCGTCGCCATCAGGTCGCGGATCACCCGGTAGGGCGAGAGCGGCGTCTCGTCTGAGTTGAGCTTCGGTGACCAGTCGGCCATCCATTCCTCGCGGATGCGCCTGATCTCGGCCGACACGGCCTCGGCGCGCCCCCGGCCGGCGGCGCCGATTTGCCCTCGTATCTCCTCGATCAGCGCGTCCAGCGTCAGCTTGGCGTCGCCGACCAGCACGTGTCGCGCTTCGAGGTTGGCGTTGATGTCCGACGGGTCCAGGGTCGAGTGGATGACCGTCTTCCCCGGCGGGAACGTGATGCCGTACATCGTGGCGGCGAAGCTGCATCCGATGCCGAAGATGACGTCCGCTTCTTGCACGAAGTGATGGACCGCCTTCGGCAGCGAGCGCCCGCCGGACCCGAGCGAAAGCGGGTGGTTCTCGGGGAAGGCGCTCTTGCCTTGCAGGCTGGTGGTCACCGGCGCCTCAAGAAGCTCGGCGAGGGCGCGCAGGGAGTCCCACGCCTGGGCATAGTGAACGCCCTGACCGGCGTAGATCACGGGCCGCTGAGCGTCCATAAGTACGCCCGCTGCCTCTCGGATCGCCTCCGGGTCGGGGCCGGGCCGGCTCACCGGGACTGGGCTGTAGTTCAGCGGCTCCGGAACCTGCTCGAAGAAGACGTCCCCGGGGATCTCTACGACGACCGGCCTCGGGCGCCCGTTCTTCACCCGTGAGAAGGCGCGCCGGAGGGCGCCGGGAACCTGCGGGCCGGCGGTGACCTGCTCCACCGACTTCGCCACATGCTGGTAATTCAGATAGGCGTTGAAGTTGGGGAGCACGTTGGTGAGCGATCGGGAGTAGCCGGCGGGCAGCACGAGGATGGGAACGGAGTCGCCGTAGGCTTGCGCGATCCCACCGAAGGCGTTCTCCGCACCGGGTCCGTTCTGCATCACGAAGACCCCGACCCGGTTGCCTGAGTTCAGGCGGCTGTATGCGTCCGCCATGTGGAGGCCGGTGCGCTCCTGCCGGACGATGATGGGGCGGAGATCGGCTCGCGCGGCGAACTCGATGATGGGGTTCAGCGGGTAGGCGGTGACGAACTCCACGCCCTCCTGCTTCAGGATCTCGATGATCGCTTCGACGGCATACATATCGCCCTCCTGTCCACCCGGCGCTGGTGCTCCTAGTTCTGGCACTTCCGCCCCTAGCGATCAAGTGCGCCGGGGGCACTTGAGCGTGCGGCACAGCGGCGTCCCACCCATGTCCCGGCGGGCCGAATTCGCGGGGGGTCTTGACATCTGCGGGCGGAGGAAGCATTGTCGCGTCATCTCCAATGGCCGTCTCGCCCGCGCGGGTTTCATCTGGTGATTCCCTGACCGCACGGGTGCCACGCTACAGGTATCTGCCAGACGGGGCCGGAGGCCATTCGGCCGGCGATTTCGGGTCATGTGGCCTTTGTCAGCTTGCCGGAGCGCGGGGCAGCATGCGCGTTGTCCCAGCTTGGGAGGGCTGATAGCCTCGGTCAGGGATCCCCAACGCGGATCTTGGGGGAGGTGAAGTATGCCAGTCACGAGTGGTCGTTCGAAGCGCCAGCCGAGTAGCGCACAAGGCCGTCGCTGGGCGGATTCCTATCGCGACAAGTGGAAGTGGGACAAGGTGACGTGGGGAGGTCACTCGGTGGACTGCTATCCCGGCGGCTGCCCGTGGCGGGTCTACGTCCGCGACGGGAAGATCGTCCGGGAGGAGCAGGCCGGGGTCCTCCAACCCATTGAGAAAGGCATCCCCGACAAGAATCCGATGGGCTGCCAGAAGGGAGCGTGCTGGAGCTGCCTCCACTACAGCGAGGACCGTGTTACCCACCCGCTGAAGCGGGTCGGGAAGCGCGGCGAGGGGAAGTGGAAGCGCGTTGCCTGGGACGAGGCGCTCACGGACATCGCCGACGCCATGCTCGACGCGGTGCAGGATCAAGGGCCTGAGTCCATACTCAACCTGATGACCCCGGAGCCAGGCGCCGGACCGGCCCGGGCCTTTGCCGCTGCTCTAGGCACCTTCACCACCGACGGCAACGCCGAGTTTCAGGACTTCAGCCCCGGTTTCCACATCACCTGGGGCAAGTTCAACCCCGTCTCCACCATGGATGACTGGTTCCTCGCGGAGCTGACGCTCATCTGGCACGCCAATCCCATCTACACGAACATCCAGTGGTACCACTACGTGTCGGAGTCCCGGTACAACGGCGGTGAGGTGATCACGATCGCGCCGGACTACAGTCCTTCTGCGATCCATGCCGACTACCACCTGCCGGTGCGGATCGGGACGGACGTGGCGCTGGCGCTATCGATGTGCAAGGTGATCATCGATGCGGGGCTGTACAATCGTCGGTTCGTGCAGGAGCAGACGGACCTGCCGCTGCTGGTGAGGAGCGACACGGGTCGTTTCCTGCGGGGTAGCGAGGTGACAGCGGGGGACCGTGATGACCAGTTCTACTGGTTGGACGGCAAGTCGAAGCAGGTGGTGCCGGCGCCGCGAGGCACACTGGCGATGGGTGACATCGAGCCGGCGTTGGAGGGGAAGGCGACGGCGATACTGGCTGACGGGAGCACGGTAGAGGTGCGGCCGGCGTTCGCGTTGCTGAGGGAGCGATTGGAGGAGTACGAGCCGGAGAAGGCGGCGCGCATCTGTGAGGTGAATCCGGACCTGATCCGGAGTGTGGCGCGGAAGGTAGCGACGCGGAAGACGAAGATCTTCATTGGCTGGAACTCCGGGAAGTACTACCACGGGGACCTGATCGAGCGGTCGATGGCGCTGCTACTGGGTCTGACGGGGAACTGGGGGAAGAAGGGGACGGGCACCCGCTCCTGGGCCATATCCGGGCTGGGCGGCGGCGCGTTCGCCGCTGCCAAGGGTCGGCTCGGCCAGGAGGCGGCCTTCGAGTACCGCCGGCGACTCACAGGGATGTTCAGGCTCCTGACGCAGGATGACCCCACCATGACCCTGGAGATGGCGATCAATCGCGCCGCCGCGATGCCCGCGGGTGGACGCATGGGCGCGATGGGCCGGATGATCCCCCCCGCCTTCCTCTGGTACTACCAGTACGGCTTCAAGGAGCGCATGAATCGGAAGGACTGGCAGGACCCATCCATGAAGCGCTCCTTCGACGAGTACTTGGAGGAGGCGCTGGGCAAGGGCTGGTGGGACGCGGCGGCAGCCAAGGTGTGGAAGGGGACCGAACCCCGGGTGCTGGTTGAGGCGGGGGGCAACCTGCTGCGGCGCCACCGGGGCGGCCAGGTGATGCTCCTGGAGCACCTGTGGCCGAAGCTCAAGATGATCGTCTCCATTGACTACCGCATCAATACCACGGGCCTCTACTCGGACTACATCCTGCCGGCGGCCCAGCACTACGAGAAGTTCGGCACCACGATGCCGTCCGTCCATCACCTCTACACAGCC
>DAOULP010000251.1:0-9652 GCA_034420175.1 Dehalococcoidia bacterium
CCCTAATAGGCAAATCGACGCCCGGCAGCGGCTGTCATTCCGCTCCAGACGCCTACCTTGCAGGCAACACGCCTGCCCCGCAGCCAAGATATGTTCGCGCACGCAACCCGTAAAGTGCCGAACGTACTCAGGGCCTCAGGTACGTTCGGCCCTCGATTCGCCATCTGACGGCGGCCAGCGACGGGCCGGTTGACACAGACTCGTCCCCGGACCGACGAGAACGGCCCGGGATACCGTGCGGGCGCGGCTCCGGCCGCCGTCTGAGGCCCTCGTCAGGTTCTCTCGCGGGCCCCTCCGCATCCGTGAGCCTCCCCCGACTGCGTCCACGGCGGAAGAACCCACGTCTGCTATTGCATCTGGTCCTCGGCGCGCTAGACTAGCATCGCAGCACCCGCTACGACGGGTCAGGGACAACAAGGAGGTAGCAGCATGGCGGAGCGCAAGACCTTCCTGCTGGGGCGGGCGGTGACCTTCTCCGACGGGGTTGTCGGCCGGCTGCAGGGACTGCAGGTGCAGCCGGACTGGATGCCCACCAACCTTCTCGTGCTGATACCGGGGCGCTGGCCCTGGCAGCGAGGCCGCCTCCTCCGGCTGCCGGCCGAAACCGCGACCGAATTCCGCACCGAGGAGACCGTCCTGTCCGTCGCCTCGTCGGAGGGCGAGCTGATCCCCGCGGCAGGCCCGCCCCACGCCGAGGGCGAGGCGCACTGGCTGGACGCGACCAGCCGCTTTCAAGTGGCAACGGGGCCCGTAGAGCGCCAGTCGGCCTACTTCCTGGGCCTCGTGCTAGAGGGGGACGGCTCGGTTCGCTTGCTGGGAGAAGCGGGAACCCTGACCAGGAGACGCATCCTGGTGCCGGCAGAAGTCGCCGTCTACCAGCGCCATGGGTTTGTGTGGGTCGAACTGAAGGGCGAGTCCCTGGACACGATGCCCACATACGAGCCGGGCGGCTAAGCCAAGAGGGCGGCGGATGCCGCCCTCAGGCGTAGGTTCCAGCGCTCGATCACGGTCCGGGGCGTCAAGCGGCTAGCCGGTCACCAGGCGCATGGCTTGCACAAGACGTGATCCACACCTAGGCTGGCCGCGTTCTACGCTGTAGGCTCAACCGCCCACCGCTGCCCCAAGACCGTGCACCTGTCCTGTCTGCCATGGGCCCCGAGACCGCCAGGGCGCACACCTCCGCATGCCGGTGCACCACAGCCCACGCTGAAGACGGTGTCGCATTGCAGCCCTGTGCTATAATCGCGTCTGCGATGGACGTGGACCTTCGCTCAGGTACCGACCGTGTCGATCTGGGAGACCCGTACGCCGAGCTCACCCCCATCTCTGTCGTGTCGATCGCTCTGCTACTCACCTGGCTCCTGATCCCCGACCTGGGTGACTTCCGACTCTCGGCCGGATCCTACGTGCACGTGGCGTGGTTTGCCCTTCTGGTCGTCGGATACCCCTTCACGCGCCGCTGGATCTTCTCGCCCCGCTGGTGGTATGCCGAGTTCACCGCCACCGAACTCAGGGTCAGATACCTCTGGACCACGTTCAGTGTCCCCTACCCGAGCATTGAGGACGTTTCACTCCACACCCCGGCCTGGCGACGCAGACTCGGCGAGTTCAGAGCCCTCTTCAAGCGCCAGGAATTGCCAGCCTGCTTTCAACTCCAACTCCGATCTCCAATCCGGCGGACACCATTCTCCCGCACGAACCGATTGGTGTTGCGCCCCAACCACACCGACCTGTTCATGCAGACTCTGCGCCGGAGAGCGGCCGCTGATCATTAGGCCCACACGACATCCGCTGTTCCTGCAACCACGTACCTGGCTACGATAGCTCCCCCTGGCAGATATGCCGTTCCTCGAGCGGCTAGCCGGCTACCAGCCGCATGGCACCGCTGTCGTCGCGCTCGACGTTGAACCACTCGCCGCGGCTGAGTGTGAAGCCGCCGGGGTCGATCTCCGCACGCAGGATAGTCAGCTCCTCCTGGCTGGGAGGAGGGATCTCCTCCAAGGGATCAGCGACGAGAGGCTCGAAGTCCATCTTGGCCAGCACCTCCTCCACGGAGATCCAGGGTGCCTTGGCCTGGAGCCTCATCATGTGCGTCTTCTCGTCGAAGCCGAAGACGGCCGGCGCCGTGATGATCAGATGAGGACCCGTCCCGGAAGGCATGCCGGCGCGCTCGCGAGCGTCCGGGCTGCCGTCCAGGTAGCCCGGCGAGGATATGAAGTCCACCTTCTCTACGAACTTGCGCTTCTCCAGCTTGGTCATCACAATGGTCCGCCAGCACTGAGAAGCGATCTCGTTGCCTCCGCCGGGCCCGCCAAAGCGCCGTTCGGGCTTCTCATAGCTGCCCCCGATGATTGTCGAGTTCAGATTCCCGTACTTGTCGATCTGGATGGCCGCCAGGACTCCGTAGTCCATGTATCCGAGAGCGGCATGGAAGTCGACCGTGTTCATTCCCGTCCAGCAGACGGCGCGGTAGTGGGATCGGCTTGCTCCCAGCATCATCCGTGCCAGGGGGAAGGTGGGGCTGGGCGTGACGGCTCCCTCCTCCACCACGTACCCGACATTCGGGGTCCGCATTCGCTTGGCCAGAAGGACGGCCATAAGGGGAGGGCCGGCCATCTGCACGAAGTACAGCTTGTCCTCCTCCACGAGCCGGGCCACGGTGCACATGTTGGCTTCGATGTCTGTGAAGGTCACTGTATCACTCATTCGTAGTAACCCTCCCGAACCGTCTCCTCTTGGCGCAGTTGCAGGAGCTTCTTAGCCCCTACACGCTGCTCCAGCATCTCCTCGTGGGAGGCAACGCTGTGCACCCACTTGTCCAGATACTCGCCCATTGTGTTCTGGACCTCGGCCCCCGCGAACTCCAGCATGTGCTGCGCGTCGCCGCCGTAGAGGCCCGGAACGCTGCCGGGGTAGCTGCCGAAGGGAGCCAGGACCACGGCATCGACGAAGTAGTAGGGAATGGTCGTGCGCTGAGGCTGGCGGCGGATGGACTCGTTCTCAATGATCTCCTCGGTGGAGATGATGAGCCTCTTCGACGCCATGCCGATCTCCAGCGGCGCGACGCCGGCTCCAAAGACGCGGGCGTTGCCATATCTGTCGCACTGGTGAGCGTGGATGATGCCCACATCCGGGTTCAGCGCGGGCACCACGCAGATGGGTTTCTCCAGATAGGGATCCTCAACAAGCTTGGCGCCGGAGCGAGCGAAGGAGTCGGTGCCACCCATGTACCTCATGGGCAGAAACGGCACACCCATGGCCCCGGCGAGCAGCCGGTAGGAGAGAGCGCCGTTCGTCCACTCGATGAGCTCGATCTCCTCCTTCTCGAGCGCTCGGTTGATGACGGGGCCCGTCGCCATCCAGCCCACGTCCACCTTGCTGACGCACCCGCCGGCGATCAGCAGGCTCACGTCGGACCAGGTGAACTTGGCGCACAGCCATAGGTTCTTCTTGTGCTGTCTGATGATCTCACGGAAGACCGAGACGGGCCCCCTGACGGCCGTGTTCTGGTCGTAGGCCACGTAGGCGCCATCCTCAACGAAACGGGAGACCGCCTCCTGCTCCGTCATGAGTTTGTCGACCAGGCGACGTTCCTTGTGCTCCCGGACGTATGCCCGCAGGCCATCCGGGTCCGGCATTCGGAACTCGCCCGCCCCGGTAGCAAGGACTTGCATTACTCCTCCCAGGCTACTGCTAACGAAGGTCGCCGATCTGCTGCTGCTCGAGCCCCAGAGCCTTCTGGACGTATTTCATCTCGGCCTCGCGCCAGGGCAGAGGAGCGGGTGCCTGGATCATCCTTGCCTGCTTGAGCTCCTCCTCCACCTGGGGCTCCATCTTCATGGGCTTGCCGTGCTGCATCTCGAAGAACAGACTCTCGAAGGGTGCCTTCAGGGTCTGGCCCCCAGCCTCGCGTGACTCGGCCGGGTAGCCCACCGACATCAGGCAGACCGGGACAGCGGTGTCCGGCAGATCGAGGATCTTGCCCACCTGCTCCAGGCGGGGGCTGCTCATCAGGCAAGTCGTCAGGCCCTCGTCCCAGGCCACCAGAGTGGCCTGAGCCACGGCCTGACCCACGTCCATGTAGGCTAGAGGGGCCTCCGCCATCTGCTGCCAGCTAGCGCCGAAGGCAGGCCGCAGGAACTTCTCGATTACGGCCTTCGTCTCCTCGGGGTCGGCGCCGATGCGACGGGTCTCCGCCAGATTGAGCAGGTCCTGAATCCACTTGTTGACCTCGTAGGCCGCCTTGTCGTGGTACCACAGGATGAAGCATGGCGCCGTCTGCATCTGCTGGTAGCCCAGCGGCGGCGCGATCGCCTTCATCAACTGCTCGGAGGCCTTCTCCTTCCAGATGACGATCGCCCGGGCGTTGTTGATGTTGCCTACGCAGGAGGCTCGGCGGGCCGCTTCCAGCATCTTCAGGATCTTGTCGCGCTCCACCGGCTTGTGGGGCAGGTAGTAGCGGATGGTCCGCCTGTTCCCGATGACTTCCTTGACTTCCATTCAGCGCTCCCCCTTCAGAGATCACCCCCAGCCCTCGCGGGCGCTGGCTGCCCGTCCGACATGCCCGCCGCCTGGGGCGCCTTCGCTAGGCAATCGACGGGCTGGGCCGCAGTGGGTAGACTCTAGCACTAATAGTCGAGCCCTTCCACACCTTGGAAGGGCCTTTTGAGCCCAAACAGAGGGGACATTCGGACCGTGCTCGCCTGACACGCCGGATGGTCGCGCCAGAAACCGAGCGGCGCCCCAGCCGGGACGCCCGCCCCTTACTCGTACCGAAGGGCCTCCGCGATGGGGATGCTGGAAGCCTGTCGGGAGGGGATGAAGGTCATCATCAATGAAGCGACGTAGGCGAAGGCACAGATGAAGAGGATCTGGAGCCAAGGGATGTAGAAGCCCGTGAGACCAGCCGACCCGAACTCCTCGCTCGCTAGGAGGAAGTAGGCAAGCAGGATTGCCAAGCCGAGGCCGGACAGAATGCCCATCAGGGTCACGAACGACGACTCCATGAGGAAGCTCAGTGCCACCGCACCTCGTGTGTACCCGATGGCGCGCAGCATGCCGATCTGCTGCCGGCGCTCCACCACAGTCCGGAAGGCGACAACGCCCACGGCGGCGATCCCGACGACGAGCCCCAGACCCATGAAAGCCTGCATGAGGTAGAAGAAGCCGTCGAACAGACGGTTCTGGCGCTCGCGCTCGGCCTTGATGGAAACCGCTTGCGCCCCGCTGGTGAAGAGCGCCGCCTCGATGGCGTCAGCGGTTGCCACGGCCTCGTCAGGGTTCTGCAGCCGGATGAAGTCGACCGAGTACTCCGGGCCGCCAAAGACATCCAGCACGAAGCGCTCCGACGCAATGAGGCCGAAGAAGCCCTCCCCTGCGCTGGCTCCCGCGTTCAGGATGCCGATCAGCTCCACCTCGCCGTCAATCGAGGTGGCCCGGTCACGGACCCGGATCCTGATGGGGTCGAACTCGGTCGTAGTCTCAGTGACACCATCCAGGGCAAACATGTCGAACCCGCCCCCGAACGCGAAGTCCTGGGGCACGGCGTTGAGGTCGATGATGGCCAGATTGCGCTGGCTGCGCACGGCCTCCCAGACGGCGTCGTCGTCCTCATACCCGGTGGCGCGGGCCTGCAGGGGGAGGTTCGCGGTGCGGAGGAACTCGTCGTCCGCGCCCTTGACCACGTAGAACTTGAACTCCTCCTGGCCCTCCTGACGCAACTCCGTCGCGAAGGGCTGGGCCACTCCCAGCCTGCCCACGGAAGTGAACCTGCTCGTGTCGACGGAACCCTCCTCGTCCAACGCCTCCCTCAGGTCAGCGATCGGGTTGTTCGGGTTCTCGTCCACCTGTATGTCCCACCCGCCGCGTGAGTCCTCGCTGAGGAAGATGCGGTCGAAGTTGGCGTTCATCGTGGACATCATCACGAGGGCAAAGACCACCAAGGAGATCATGGCCATGGTCATGCCGGTACGGAACTTGCTGGCCAAGGGATAGGCCACGGCGGTCTTCACCGCCGGCAGCATGCGCCCCAGACGACCGCCGACTCGGGTCACGACCGCCAGCAGCAGGTCCGCATTGTAGACAATAACGAAGGTAGCAGCAGCCACCATCACGATGCCGCTCAAGAAGAACATCTCGGGGCCGCTGCTCCCCAGGTCTGGAGGGATGCGGCCGCCAGCGCCTAGCGCCCAATACGCCAATACCAGCAGGCCTGCGGCCGTGAACACAGGCCGCTGAGGAGCGCCAGCCAAGTCGAGGATCAGAACCACGCCCAGGATGATGAGAGAGCTGCCCAGCGAAAACGGAAACTCGGCGCTGGCTGCCAGGCCGGTCACCATCAAAGCCAGCCCGGCGATGACGGAGAGCAGTCCAAGACGGAAGGTGAGGAAGATCGCCGCCGCCACCATCAGCGGCGCCAAGATGCCGAAAATCACCGCCAGGGCAGTGACGTCTGAGGTCACCGCCGACAGCACTCCAAGAACGGCTGCACCCAGGAAGAGCGCCACACTGCGGATCCAGTCCCTGCGCCTTGCTGGCCTGAACGCCAGCCGACCCAGGTACCGGAGGACCGCCAGCCGTCCCCGGCCCACCTCCCACCTCATACGCACGGCAGGCGGCTCTGGCAGGTCGCGGATGGCGCGCACGATGTTGAGGGCACTGACCCGCCAGGAGGAGAAGATCACCGTCAGGAAGGTTAGCACGACTCCCAGCGAGTAGGAGATGATGAGGCTCCGGGCCGTCACGCGAGTGCGAATCGAAAGGTCGAACTCGGAGAAGATGGCAGCCATGACCTGAGTCAGCGCCAAGGCCACCAGCACCCCCAACATGACCCCCACCAGTGCGGAGAGGAGATTGTAGCCCATCCCCTCCGACATGAACATCTGCACGAGGTGCGCCCTCTTGGTGCCCACAGCACGGGCGATGCCCATTTCCGTCTTCCGCTCCGCCGCCAGCATCACGAAGATCATGATGATGAGCAGGATGCCTGCGGCGATGGAGAAGAGCCCCATGACAAGGAAGAACGTCATCATCCCGTTGCCGAACTGCTCGGCGAAGTCGATGTTCTCCTTCTTCGTCTCCTCCACGCTCAGATCGAGCTGCTGTTTCTCTATCGTCGCGTCCAGCTTCTCAGTGACAGTCCCGCTGAGAGCCAGGGAGTCGCGAATGCCGCCCCGGTTGGAGACGACGATGATGTCCACCTCCGCCTCGCGGCCGAAAGTCCGCTGCAGGACATCGAGGCGGGCCACCATGCCTTGGGTATCCTCCGGGTCGAGCTGGCCGGTCATCAGACGGTCCTGGACTACGTCAGCTATCTGAAACGGGAAGGGGTTGTTCTCATAATAGAGAGTGACCGCGTCGCCCACCCCTGCCGCCAGCTCGTCGGCGGCGCTCTCGTTGATGTAGACCTGGTCGTCGCCCAGAGCCCCGACATCCAGGGGTTGCCCGTCAAGGCCAACGACATCGGGGAACCCGCCCATGCGCTCCGGATCCAGGCCGACCACGTTCACGGCGGGCGCGCTCAGCCGCGCCTGCTCATTCACGACGGGGACCGTCTCCATCAGCAGCGGAGCGATACCGTCGATGTCCGGGTCGTCGCCAATGACGGCCTCCAGCTCCAGGACCGTGCTGGAGGGAATGCTGACGTCGGCGGCGCCGATGCCGCCCTCCTCGCTCTCGAACTGGATGATCTCGTCCACGTGGCCGACCACGTCGTACACCCAACTGCTGATACTGTTGTCCACGGTGTCGCCGGTGGTGAAGGCGGCGGAGATGATCAGAGTGCTGAGCATGAGGCCGATGATGATGAGGACGGTCTGGGCCAGCCGGCGGGGGATGTTGCGCAGACCAACCATGAACATGACGCGGCTACGAAGGGCCACCACGCCCACAGTAGCCAGGCTTATCCCCAGGAGGACCAGCAGGACCACCATGATGGCGTTCATCGGGATGCCGAAGAGACTGTCCATGGTTGCTGGTCGGTGCCGACGTCAGCCGGCAGGTGCCCGCTCGGTCTTCTTCTCGTCCACGATTAGCCCGTCCACCATGTAGACGATGCGGTGAGTGGAGGCGGCGATACGAGGATCGTGAGTGACGATGACGAAACTCTGCTGATTGCGCTCGTTGAGCTCCACCATGAGCTGCATGATCTCGTCGGCGTTGGTCGAGTCCAGGTCGCCGGTGGGCTCGTCGCCCCAGACGATGGCCGGCTCATTGACGAGAGCGCGCGCGATGGTGACGCGCTGTCGCTGGCCGCCCGAGAGCTCCAGGGGGCGGTGCCCCGCCCACTCCTCCAGGTGAACCTGCTCCAGTGCCGCAACCGCCTGCTCGCGGGCCTTCCGCGCGTTCATCCCCGACACGAGCAGGGGCAACTCGACGTTCTCCACCGCCGACAGGACAGGCAGCAGGTTGTAGAACTGAAACACGAATCCCATGCTGCGGGCCCGGTACTCTGTCTTCTGGTTGTCAGAGAGGCGGTTAATGTCCGTGCCGTCAACCAGGATGAGCCCTGAGTCGATGCTGTCAAGGCCACTGAGGCAGTTGAGAAGGGTAGTCTTGCCGCAGCCCGAGGGACCCATGATGGCCACCATCTCTCCCCGGCGGACGCTCAGGGAGACGCCTCGCAGGGCCCGCACCTCCACCTTCCCCGTGTCGTACGTCTTGACGACGCCGTCAGCCTGAACGATGAGTGAATTCTGAGACATGGCCAACCCCAACCGGTCTTTGCCCTCAGCAACGGCCGCCACCGAGTGCCTTCGCATTCGCAAATAGAGAGGCCACAAGGCCTCACCTCTCACAGCCTACCACGGCCCAGACCTCTGCACAATCGACCGCGGGCCCATCGGCGAAGGGCAGGTGGATCAGCACCGGCAGCCCTACCTGCCATGACGGCCCGCGATAGGTATCGGGGCCTGCTCACGGCCATCACTGCTGGGCCGGACGAACCCTGTTTCGTAGGCAAACGAAGACGCCTGCGTACGGTCGCGAAGGCCCAGCTTAGAGAGCAGGCTCTTCACGTGAGTCTTGACGGTGCCCTCGCTGAGCACAAACGCTTCCGCGATCTCGGCGTTGGAGCAGCCCCGCGCGATGAGGGCCAGCACTTCCTTCTCGCGCCGAGTGAGAGACCCGATGGCGGAAGGCACGGCGGCCGGAGGCCACTTCTCTGCGGCTGTCTCGAAGGCGGCTGTGGGTGCCGGAGCCTCTGTGCCGCCTTCGGGACCAGCCGGCGGGCCTTCGACGACCGGCACCTGAGGCACCTTGCTGGCGCGAGAACCGAGCATGAGCCGCGCCCAGACCGCATGCAGGGCTGAGGCGACGTTGATGACGTGCCCACCCAGGAAGAACAAGACAACGCCGAGCGGGACCAACGGCAGTGCCTCGGGAATCGAATCCAGCCGCCCCACCACTTCGAGCTCCCCGCCTGCTGCGACGATCACCGGCGCGCTCACGAGGGCTCCGGCGGCCGAGTATACCGTCAATACGATGGTGAAGGCGGCGATGCCGATAGGGAATTGGCCGAAGAGGTACGCCAGCCCGGTCCACGTGCTGGGATCGATGATCCGCATCCAGACCTGGGAACGTGCCGACTGCCCCTTTTCAATCGCGGTCGGCGGCCGCCGTAGCTCGATCTGGGCCACTCTTCGGACCGCCCATG
>DAOULP010000252.1:0-17917 GCA_034420175.1 Dehalococcoidia bacterium
CAACGACGGCCGATACGGCATCCTGAAGGACCTCCAGGACATGAACTTCCAGAGCCACTACTACGCCGTCGATCTACTGAACCCGGACTTCGGCCGCCTGGCCGACGCCTACGGCCTGGGCCACATCAGCCTTGACGGGCCGGAAGGTCTGGAAGCCGCGCTCAGGCGGGCCCTGGAGGCGGATCGGACGACCATTGTTGAGGTGCGGATGGAGTTCGGGCGGCCGCTGACCCTGGCCAGCCAGCCCACGCGGCGCTGAGGCGCGCAGAATCGCTCTCCCTAGACCGTCGGTGAAATCCGGCCTCTCCAGCCGCTGGCCCGCTCGTGGGCAGTGCCGACGCGGAGGACCGTCGCTTCCTCGAAGGGTCGCCCCACGATCTGAAGCCCGATGGGCAGGCCAGCCTCCGAGAGCCCACAGGGAACCGACAACGCCGGCACCCCGGCGAGATTGAAGGGCGCCGTGCAGCGGATGAGACTCACCACCGGCGGCCCCGTCCGGCACTGCTCGATGGTGGGTGCGGTGATAGGGGTGGTTGGTGTCAGGACTGCATCGATGCGGCTGAAGAGAGACGCCAGTCCTTGCCGGAACTCAACACCCGCGCGTTGAGCCTTGACGTAGTCGATAGCTGACAGCGACTCACCTGACCTGAGCACCGCCAGCACGTCGGCACCATAGTCCTCCGGGCGCTCCCGAAGGTACTTCTCGTGGTAGGTGGTGGCCTCAGCCCGCAGAATGGTGATGGTGACACCTACGGCCTGCTCGGCCCCCGGCACCTCAACCTCCACGGCATGGGCGCCCTCTGCCTCAAGGGCGGATGCCGCCCCACGCACAGCGGCCGCCACCTCCGGCTCGGCTTCGTCGAAGAAGTGGTTGCGGGGCAGGCCCAGCCGGAGGCCACTGATGTCGCCCGCGAGGGCGTCGCCATAGTCCACAGGCGGCCGGTCGACGGACGAGGGGTCCTGAGGGTCGTGGCCAGCCATCGCCTCCATGACGAGGGCGGCGTCTTCGACGGTGCGCGTCATCGGCCCCACGTGGTCCAGCGACCAGCTCAGCGGCACAACGCCCCGCAGGCTGGCCAGCCCATACGTAGGCTTGAGGCCAACGACGCCGCAGAGCGACGAGGGCACGCGTACGGACCCTCCCGTGTCGCTGCCCAGGGAGCCGGCGCAGAGGGCAGCAGCGACAGCGGCCCCCGAACCGCCGCTGGAGCCTCCGGGGATGTGCGTCGTATCCCAAGGGTTGGCCGTGGCCCCGAAGTGAGGATTGATTGTGGTGGTACCCGACGCCCACTCGTGCATGTTGAGCTTGCCCAGCAGGAAGGCACCTGCCCGCCGCAGATTGGCCACGACGTGGGCGTCCTCCTCCGGGACCCAGTCAGCCAGGATCTTGGAGCCAGCGGTCGTCCGCAGCCCGCGAGTGGCGAAGAGGTCCTTGATCGCTAGGGGCACGCCGTGCAGAGACCCCAGTTCCAACCCCCGAGTGACGTCATTCTCGGCCTGCTGAGCCCAGAGCAGGGCCTGTTCGGCGGCGATGGTGATGTAGGCGTTCAGGTTTGGGTTGAGAGCCTCGATCCGCCGCAGGTAAGCCTCAGTCAGCTCGACGGGTGACAGCTCCTTGCGCCGCACCAAGGACGCCGCTTGTGCCAGAGTCAGTTCTCGCAGTTCCCGGTCTTCCATCGTACCCTCTCTCGATGGACGAGCACCCTGGTTCTCTCGTGCCTTAGCCCCGCAGGGCACCGCTGCGCAGAGCGTCCCGTATCGCCCGGTACCCAATCGGTCGCACGCCCAGACCCGAGAGGTACTCGCGCATGGAGCCGTCGCGGAAGAGCTCGTGGTCTCGCGCCCGCGACGGGGCGTCCTCCGTGATGGCTGCCATCTCGTCGGATGCGCGGGCCGGATGGACGAGGAAGTGTGTCACGCCGGGCTTCAGATTCGAGAATATCTGCTTGAAGAAGGCGTCCTTCGCCTCCGGCGACTCACCCAGTGTCTCGAACTCAATGTGGTCGAGGACGGGGTGGGCCGCCTCCTCAATGCGTCGCATTTGGGCTTCCATTAGGCTCCACACCGCCTCAAGGCCGCGCTTCACCAGAAGCTCACGGTCGGGCAGCACGAGGAAGAGAGGCAGTCGATATTCCAGTCCCAGGGATATGTAGGTGTCCAGGAACTTGGGGTGCAGGACGGTCCCCATGTGCGTGTCGAGATGCGTCACATCGATGCCGGCGGCAAGCGCAGCCTCGACCTGGGCGCGCAGCTCCTGTGCGCCCTCCTCCGGCGAGACGTGTTCCTGAGCCTCGGCGGTGGTCCGCCACATGTAGCCCTCGGCGTCGTAGAGCCCGGGCGCTGCCTCCCGACCGGTGAGCGGCCGCCACCGATACTGCGGGTACTCGCAGGTCAGCGTGAGGTGGACGCCGACGTCGGCGCCTGGGTACTCCCGGCAGTACTGGGCCGTCTCCGGGAACCAGGCGCACGGCACCAGGACGGAGCCACAGGTCAGGCTGCCGGACAGCATCCCCTCGAAGGCCGCCTTGTTAGCGGCATGTGACACACCCATGTCATCGGCGTGGATGATGAGAACGCGCTCCTCGGGCCCGTAGCCCAGGCGCTCGGCGAGATTCACAGCCCACCTCCTTCCACAATACAACTGGAGCTCGCGAGTGCTTTCGGCCAGTATAGCGTTCGCCCTCCCCGGAGCAAGGACGGCTCGCGGCAACCGCGCCCGCGGCCAATGGCCAAGGTCGACGCGATGCGCGCCGATGGAGTCTTGGCCGGCCTTCGCTCACCACTGGTGGCTGTCGCGCGTCTGGGAACACACACTCATTGCAGACCGCCTGTCGCCCATGCTAGACTCGCTGGTCGTTGGCCGTCTCGTCTTCTGCAGAACGCCTGAACTATGCGAATCGTCATCCGACCGTACGAGCCGTCGGACCTTGAGACCTGCCGCGACCTGTGGCGTGAGCTGACGCAGCGCCACCGCGACATCTACGAGGACCCTACGATCGGGGGAGCCGACCCCGGGCCCTACTTCGACCGTCACCTGGCGCATCCAAATCTGGCGGGCCTGTGGGTCGCCGAACTGCGGACGGCCGTTGTGGGCTTCTGCGGTCTGCTCGTGGACGGCGACGAAGGGGAGGTCGAGCCCATCGTGGTGAGCTCCGCGGTCCGTTCAAAGGGCATTGGACGGCGGCTTCTCGACCACGTCATCGCCGAGTCGAAGACAAGAGGGCTTCACTTCTTGAACGTCCGTCCGGTCGGCCGCAACCTGGAGGCCATCTCGTTCTTCCGCCGCGCGGGGTTCCGCATACTGAGCCGTCTCGAACTGGCGATGGAGTTGCCGGAACCCACGCCGAAGAGATGGAAGTCTGGTGTCACCATCCACGGGAACAGCTTCCAGTACTAACAGCGCCGCTCACCTCCTTCGACGACCCCGACCCACGCAATCCGCGTTTTGGCTGCTCTGATCTGCGTCCTGCTTGGCAGCCACTCCCCCACGGTCGATAATCTAGCTGTACGGCTCGGCTGAGCCCTACGGTCGGCGGCCCGCGACGGGGCTGCCGGCCAGCGGTGGGGAGGGACCAGACAGTGGCAGTCTCTGACGATGCTGTCCGCGAGGCCATTAGCGCCGACATCCACCTCCTGGGCGACCTGCTCGGCGAGGTCATCGTCGAGCAAGAGGGCGAGGCCCTTTTCGAGCTGGAGGAGCGCGTCCGCGCCCTTGCGAAGGAGCGTCGCTCCGGTGAGCAGGCCGCCGCCTCAGAGCTGGATGCCCTCGTGGCGTCTCTCGATCTGGCGCAGGCGGACTTCCTGACCAAGGCCTTCGCGACCTACTTCCGGCTCGTCAACATAGCCGAGGAGACTCAGCGGGTACGGGTACTCCGCTCACGGGAGCGTGCCCGCGGCGGGCACATCCGGGAGTCCGTCTCCGAGGCAGTCGTCGGCTTTCGTCGCGCCCGGCTTTCGGCGGAGGACCTCCGCAGCCTCCTGAGCTCCCTATCCATACGTCCCGTTCTGACGGCCCACCCGACGGAGGCCAAGCGAGACGTAGTGCTCGCCAAGGCGCGTCGAATCGGCGAGAGCCTGCACCGGCTCGACGTGCACCGCCTGTTGCCTCGCGAAGCTGCCGCCGAAATCGCGGACATCCGGGAGGAGATCGTCGGTCTGTGGCAGACGACGCCCACCCGCTCCGCGAGCCCCTCAGTTCTGGACGAGGTCGACCACGGCCTCTATTTCCTGGGCGCCACACTCATGGATGTCGTGCCACAGGTCTACGCTGAGCTGGAGGCGGCCCTGGCCAGCGAATACCCCGAGAACCGATGGCGTTTGCCGCCCTTCCTGCGATTCGGCTCCTGGATGGGAGGCGACCGCGAGGGCAATCCCTTCGTCAAGCCGGAGACCACCCTCGCGGCCATTCGGGCGGCCCGCGAGACCGCTCGCAGCGAGTACCGCGCCCGTGTCCTGGACCTGTCTGACCACCTGACCCAGTTCCTGGGTGAGGTTGACGCTTCAGACGAGCTGTTGTTCTCCATCGCCGAGGACGCCGCTCGCTACCCCGGCCTGGGATCGTCCCTGCCCCGCCGTTTCCCAGGGGAGCTGTACCGCCAGAAGCTTATCCTCATCACTCGCAAGCTGGAGGATGACGCCTATCCGACCACCGCCGACCTCCTCGCTGACCTCGCGCTCATCGAGCGCAGCCTGCGCCAGCATCGGGGCGCCTCCGTCGCCGCCGGCCGTCTGCGACGGCTCATGCGGCAGGTGCAGGTCTTCGGGCTCAACCTGGTCGTCCTCGACGTCCGCCAGCACAGCAGCAGCCACGCCCACGCCCTCGGCGAGTTGCTCGCCCGGTCCGGCGTGTGCGACGGCTATGCCGGCCTGCCGGAGGCCGAGCGCCAGGCCATCCTGACGAACGAGATCCGGCATGGCGGTGTTCCCCTGCCGCCGGGCGAGCTGCTGTCTCCGGTGGCTGGGGATGTGGTGGAGACCTTCCGCATGATCCGTGAGGCCCACCAGCGTTTCGGCCGAGACTGCATCACGGCCTACGTGGTCAGCCTCACGCAGGGAGCCAGCGACCTGCTGGCCGTCCTCCTACTCGCCCAGGGTGTCGGGATCAGCCACGACCTGGACATCGTTCCCCTCTTCGAGTCGGTGCAGGACCTGCGGGCGGCGCCTCGAATCATGGCAGACCTCTTCACCAACCTATCGTACTCGCGTCACCTCGCGGCCCGGGACCGGCGACAGCAGGTAATGATCGGCTACTCGGACAGCAACAAGGAGGCCGGCTACCTGGCGGCCAACTGGGAGCTGCACCAGGCGCAGCGGAACCTCGTGCGCGTTTGCCGCGAGCATGGCGATGCCCTAGAGCTGTTCCACGGCCGCGGTGGCTCCATCGAGCGGGGCGGCGGGCCGACAAACCGATCCATCCTCGCCGAGCCGCCGGGCAGTGTCGCCGGCCGCCTGAAGATCACCGAGCAGGGCGAGGTGATCGCCGAGCGCTACACAAACCCCCACATCGCCTACCGCCACCTGTCGCAGGTCGTGAACGCCGTCCTTCGTGCCTCCGCGCCACACCGCACACGGGCCATCGCCGCCGATTGGGAATCAGCCCTTGTGGAGACGGCGGAGTGCGCCCGCCGCGCCTACCGAGAGCTGGTTTGCGAAACGCCCGGCTTTGAGGAGTACTTCCGCCAGGCCACACCCATCGACGAGATCGTCTCCCTCCAGATCGGCTCGAGGCCTGCCCGCCGCCATGAAGGGGGCATCGATGGGCTGCGAGCCATCCCCTGGGTATTCGCCTGGATGCAGAGCCGCGTGCTCCTGCCCGGCTGGTACGGCCTTGGTACCGCCCTCCGCGCCTACTGTGACCGCTCCCCAGAGTGTCAGGAGCGCCTCAGAGCCATGTACCGCCGCTGGGGCTTCTTCGCCACGGTCATCGACAATGCCCAGATGGCTCTCGCCAAGGCCGACATGCCCATCGGGCGGCTCTACGCCGACCTTGTGCGCGACGCCGCCCTGCGCGATGAGATCTACGGCCGCATCGAGGCCGAGCACGAGCTGGCGTCGCGCATGGTCGTCGCCGTCACAAACCAGGAGTCGCTGCTCGACCACGAGCCGGAGCTTCAGCACTCAATTGGCCGCCGCAACCCCTATGTGGACCCCTTGAACTACGTCCAGGTGGAGCTGCTGCGTCGTCTGCGTTCGCTGGATGAGGACGATCCACAGCGAGCCGACATCGCCGAGGCCATCCTCCGTACGATCAACGGCATCGCGTCTGCCATGAAGAACACGGGGTGAGCGAGCGGGAGCCCCCCTGCCGGTGGGACATCTTTCTGGCGGTTGACGTGCGAGCCGCGCTGCCTAGGCCAGCTCGGTGGCAGGCAGGGTCCCTCAGTCGACCGCGTGTTCCGCACCACCGTAGAAGGTCGTGTTGTCCACTTTGCGGTACAGGAAGCTCAGCAGCGACAGGATGTCCAGGGCGTCTTCCCTGGTGATCTCCCAATCGAGTTCTGGCTCGTGGCTTTCAGGGTTCCGTATTGCCCTCATGAGACCCATGCAGAGATGCATCAGCCCCTCCTGCTCGTTTCGCTCCGTCTCGGTCCGCAGCGTGTTCAGTTTAAGGGGGCCCTTGACTGACAGCGCCGCGCTCATAAGCTCTGACCCGTGCTTGCCGAGCTTCGCCTTCTCACGCACATGCTTGTCGAAGGACTTGCAGCACTCGAAGACTGCGTGGAAGTGGTGGCCCTCTAGGAACAGCAGGCGAGCATGCTTGCTGACCTCCGTATGGAACGCTCTGGCGTGAAAGAGCTTGGCCTCGTCCGAGTGGCGAGAGCGGAGTATGGCGTCTTCCCTTCCAGCAGCGCTTATCTTGCCGTCCCTCGCATTCACGACAAGGCCGTAGAACCTCAGTACCTCGTTCACCTGCTCCACAACTCTCCGGTGGCCCTCGGCGTTGCCGAAGTACTCCTGCGGATCGCAGAGGCGTTCTATGATCGCAGCGACCTGGTAGGGCCCGTGGCGCCGGGCTTGAATCGCCTCCAGTGCCGCATACACGAACCGCCACTTCGTCCCGCCATCGTGGCGAATCTCAGGGAATCCAGCCTTGCGGAAGAACTCGGTTATCTCCGTCCCTGTGTATCGGTCCCCCATGATCTTGGCGATCTGCTCCAGGGCGGACAGGCTGAACGGATCAATTCTGGATTGGCTCATCTCCGCCCTCGCTTCGCGGACCTGATAGTCGTGCACACCGGGGGCGAGCTAGGCACCAGGCCCCGCCGCTATTCTACCGCGCGCTTCACGGCGATGCACGGCCCGCCGCCATTCTCACGTGCACATAGCGGGGCGATGGCCGCTGACTGCGGATGGCTTGCGGAATACCTAGTGCGTGTGCGGCGCGGCCATACCTTCGGCGATAGGCCGGTAGCGGGCGCAGCCGTCGTCGCCTACCTGGTAGAGACCGCGGGCCGCCTTGAAGAGGAGAGCATAGTTGCGGGCGAGCGCCAGCTCCTCGAGGCGGCGCCTCTCGCCGTTGTCAGGAGGGGTGTCGCCCATCTCGTCGGCACAGAAGCCCCAGTCGGCCAGCGGGCTGTCAGGGCTGAAGCAGTAGACGAACTTGGCGCAGTAGCCGCACTGGGGATCGAAGGGCTCGTGCATGGCCGTCAGGCCCCTCTGTTGAACTCCAGGCCGAACAGGGGGTGGACGGCCTTCACCCGGCCCGACCGTACCTCCCTGATCAGGTCATCCATGGTCTCAAGCCAGCGGTCGAAGACCGTGTAGCAGCGTCCGACGGTATGGGGCGCGTGCGTGTCGCTACCGCCCACGGCCGGCAGTGGCAGCCGCCTCATCACTCTGGCGGCGAACTCCAGCTCCGGGCGCGAGCCCATACCGTTGAAGACCTCCACGGCATCCACGAGCTCGAACAAGGGGTTTGCCAGTGCCTCCTCGACGTTGGGCAGGATCCCCGGCGCGAAGAAGCGCCGGAAGGGGTGAGCAGCGACCAGGGCGCCGCCCGCGTCGTCCGCCAGCGCCCGCAGCTCCGCCGCCAGCCCGGTTTCGGGCGCGAGCCCGTTCGGCAGGAAGACCAAGACGTCACCGAGCTCCGTGCCTACCTCCACGCCGGCAAAGACCAGCGGAGGGCCTTCCCGCGCCAGGATGCTCAGGCTGGACTCGTCCCAGGACGCGCTGTGCTCGGTGATGCAGACGCCATCAAGGCCCAGCGACCGGGCCTGCCGCAGCAGGTCGACCGGCTCCATGTATGAGCAGCTAGAGCCGTGACGCGTGTGGGTGTGCAGGTCAACGGCAAAGGGCATGGCGGCCGGCGGTGTCCCTACCGCTTGCCCCCGGCCCGAGACGCTCGTGCCCTGGTCGCCGGCCGGAAGCAGAACTCGCAGACGTTGTCGGCCGCGAGCGACTTGTCGAGTGTGGTTCTGACCTTCAGGCCACACTTGTCGGCCGCCGCCGCGAAACCGGCCAGGCAGAACTCGCGGCAGGCCGCTCCCTGGTTCGAGACGCCGGCCTCTTGAAGAGCCTTAGCCAGCGAGCAACTGAAGACCTGCATGCGCAGTTCATCAACCGTGGCGACGGCCACGTTCCAGCGGTCCAAGGGCCGTGGTCCGAGGATGAACAGCTCCACGTAGCGCTCAAGACGGTGCGGAAAGTGGATGCCCGTCTGCTCCGCCACCTTCTCCACCATCTCGCCGGTCCGGTCCATGTACTTGCCGTCGGCCAGCTCGATCGTGGAAGCCATCGTCTCCCGACCGAGACGCCGGAGCTCATCCGTGGCCTTCTTGCCCGTCTTGCCCTTGACTGCATCAGCCATTGAAGCGACGTTATGTCGAGTCGACATCTCCACCACGAAGTCGCGGTCGGCGTCGAACAGCAGGGGCTTGCCGGGATCCTCGAGGACCAGCAGACGCTCCTTGATCGGGTTGCCGTAGCGGTACTTGATCTTCATGCCGTCGCCCCCTGGTCAACGCTTACTTTGATGGCACCGTGGGGGCAGACCTCCTCGCACTTGCCGCAGACAGTGCAGAGCTGGAAACGCACCCCCCGGACGATGAAGTGTGAGGGGTCCGTCTCCTGGTACTTCTTGGGCCCCACATTGGTTCCGAGGCCCAGGACGCGGGTGGGACAGGCCAGCAGGCACAGCCGGCAGTCCAGGGCCACGCCGCACTTGCTATCGTCTACGTTGATGACAGGAAACATCGCCCAACACCTCCGCTACCACACGTTGGCGACGGTCGGCAGGCTGGCTCGCTCGACCATCTCGATGGCGTCAGGCTTGCAGGGGTTGCGGCAGAGCCCGCAGCCGTAGCACTTGAAGGGGTCGATGTACGCCTTCAGAGTGCTGGCGCTGAAGCTCAAGGCACCGAACTGGCAGCGGCGGACACAGAGCCCACAGCCGTTGCAGCGGTCCGCGTCGATCTCCGCCACCTCGTGGCCCTTCCAGAGGACCCTGACCCCCAGGTCAACCGAGTTGCGGACCGCGCCGCAGTCCGGGTAGTCACAATTGCAGATGCCGGCCAGATAGGGCGTGCCGAAGGTGAAGAGGGTGTGCACCAGGCCGCGACGGTTCAGGACATCGAAGACGTGCTTCGCCTCCTCGGGGGTCAGGAAGTTCATCCCCCCGCGGTAGGTGTCGGGCCAGCGTTCCCACTTGTACATCCCGGGGCCCATGCCGACGCAGGTGAAGTTCTCCTCGTCGGGCAGGCCGCGCATGGAACGGCGGCAGGCGCAGGTCATGAGGCCGATCGGATAGATCATGTCGATGATCCGGTCGAGGTCCTCCCGGGTCACCACCTGGCCGAAGTGGACCTGCCAAGCGCGCTGTTCCGCCTCACGCTTCATGCGATCCACGGTCTCGTGGTCGCCTCGGGCCTGCGCCTCCATGTAATCCCGGCCAACGACACCCATGCCGCCCGCCACCTGCGGATTGGCCTCGGCACCCGAGGCTTCCGCCTCCTCCCTCCGTATCTTGTACAGTCGACGGGCGTAGTTGGCGGCGTTGAAGAACCAGCGCTCATGGCCGCCGCCATACTGCTCACACCAGTAGCACACTGTATTTGTCCCTCCTTCCAGCCCCACTCGCGGGCCCGTTTGGACTGCTCCCGGTCTCACCACTACAGCCGCCGAAGGCGTAGGGTGTCAAGGGCCATCCGGCCCTACGCCCCTGGCTAAATGAATCACGCCGGACGACCCGCCAAATCAGCCCCCGTGCCGCAGAACCCGCCCCGCCGGGGCCCCCGTGTGGACGCCGTTGTCGACGACCACAACCCCGTTGACGAGGACGTACGGGATGCCGTCGGGATACTGCCTCGGCTCCTGGTATGTACTACGATCAACGATGGTCTCAGGATCGAAGACACAGAGATCGGCGAAGGAACCGACACGGACCGTGCCTCGGTCCCGAAGTCCGTGCTTGCTGGCGGGCAGCGACGTCATCTTGCGCACCGCCTCCTCCAGCGGGAAGAGCCGGTGCTCCCGGACGTACCGGCCGAGAACGCGAGGGAAGGTGCCGTAGAGGCGGGGGTGCGGCTTGCCCATCGGCGATGGGAGGCCGTCGGAGCCGAACATGGCCTGCTCGTGGCGCATCACCTGCCGCACGTCGTCCTCGCTCATAGCGAAGATGACAGCAACGACGGCGTTCTCCTCCTGTTCAAGCAGGCGGAGGGTGGCGTCGCGCAGGGGCAGGTCCATGCGCCGGGCAACGTCGGCCAGAGTCAGGCCTTCGTACTCATGCTGGCGCTTGACCGAGGCGATCATGATCTCCTCGCCGGTCGTCTCCTCGGTCCGCCCGCTGAGCAGCAGCGCCCCCAGCGCGGTGCTCCCCGCCGTGTACGGGTAGACATCGACCGTGGCGTCCAGCCCGCGGGCCCGCGCCTCCTCGATCAGGCCAAGCGATTGCCCGACACGGCCCCAGTTGCGCTCCAGCATGGACTTGTGGTGCGAGATCTGGACGGGGACACCGCCCTCTTCGCCGATGCGTAGCGCCTCGGCCACGGCGTCCAGCATGCCGTCGGCCTCGTCGCGGATGTGGCTGGCATAGATGCTGCCGTGCTCGCCCACCACACGTGCCAGCTCGATGAGCTCCTCGGTGGCAGCGAACATCCCTGGCGGGTAGATGAGGCCGGTGGACAGGCCCAGGGCGCCGGCCTCCATCCCCTCCACCAGCAGCTCTCTCATGGCCGCCATCTCTGTGGGAGTGGGCGGATTCTGGGCCATGCCCATAGCCAGGAAGCGGAGCGTGCCGTGGGGTACGAAGGAGGCCACGTTGAGCGAAGGTCCCGCCCCCTCGACCGCCTGGTAGAACTCGGCGGTGGTGCGCCACTTGATCGCGTCCACCGGGCCGAGGATGTTGTCGAGCAGCGCACCGAAGGACTGGATGAAGGCGTCCGAGGAGGGCGCTGCGCCGATGCCGCAGTTGCCGACGACCTCCGTGGTCACACCCTGCCGGACCTTGAAGTCGACGGCGGGGGTGCGCAGCAGGGCCAGATCATCGTGGGTGTGGACATCGATGAAGCCTGGGGCTACCACCAGCCCTGACGCATCGATCGTGCGGGCGTGGGTCTCCGGCACCTCACCCACGACAGCAATCCGGTCGCCGGCGACGGCCACGTCCGCCTGGAAGGCGGGGGCGCCGCTGCCGTCCACCACCAGGCCGCGGCGGATAACGAGGTCGAACGTGGGAGTAGCGCTTGGGGACATGGCGAGACCATCATAGCCCGGTCGGGCCGGCTGCCGGAAGGCGTGGAGGCCGCCCTCGTGCTAGAATCGGCTGGCCTCACATCTGAAGACGGGAGGAACGCGCCGTGTCCGATTCGCTGGAACACCGGACGCTATCCGCCAACGGCATCGACATGCACGTCGTGCTGACCGGCGAGGGCTTTCCCATTGTGCTACTGCCTGGGATACCCCAGTCCTGGTACGAGTGGCGGAAGGTGATACCCGCCATTTCGGCCCGATTCCGGGTCATTGCGCCAGACCTGCGCGGCCTCGGCGATTCCGCCAAGCCGCCCGAGGGCTACGACAAGCGCACGCTGGCCCGGGACGTTCGTGAGCTGCTGAGGATACTAGGGGTCGAGCGGGCCGTGATCGTCGGCCACGATTGGGGCGGCGGCGTGGCGCAGCGCTTCGTACTGGACTACCCGGAGGTGGCCGAGCGGCTGGTCTGCATGGACATACCATACTTCGCCGCCGAGGACACCGGCTACAGCATCGACGCCGGGCGGATGCTCCATAGCTGGTACGTCTTCTTCTTCCAGCACCAGCCCCTCGCCGAGGAGGTGGCCGCGGCGGCGCCCGAAGCCCTCCTGAACTGGTTCTTCTCCCATGGCGGGGCCGGTGGCCGCAACCCGCTCAGCCAGGATGAGATAGCCGAGTACCTGCGCTGCTTCAGGCAGCCGGGGGCGGCGACCGCCGTCTTCAGCTACTATCGAAGCATGATCGTCGATGCCCCTCACTGGGCGGAGGACCGTGGGCGACGCCTCTCCCTGCCCACCCTCTGGGTCCATGGGCGAGAGGACCCCTACGTGCCGGTCTCGGTCACAGAGCCGCTGCCGCGTCACTTCGAGAACGTGCAGGTGCGGATCCTGGAGGACTGCGGCCACTGGGTACCGGAGGAGAAGCCGGAGGAGACGGCGGCCCTGCTGCTGGACTTCCTCGCCGGCCTCTAGGCACTCACGGCGCGCGGCCTACGGCTGCCCTGCGGGCGAGTCCCTCCCCTGCCCTTCCCAGGGTCTGGCTAGACCTCGGCGGGTCAGGGGTTGTCGCCGCGAGCGTAGTCCCAGGAGATCACTCGCTCCGGCTTCACCCGCACCACAACCAGCGACCCCCCACGCAGGGAGTCGGCGTAGCGGTTCCCCACCTTCTCCCCCAGGTAGGCCACGGCCATACGGCGGCTGCGCTCCTCGTCCAGGCCAACCTCTGTCTTCGCCTGGCCGTAGACCACGACGGCCCTGTAGGGCGGGGTTCTGACGTCGACGCACAGGGTGACGCGGGAATTGTGTCGCAGATTGCGATACTTGCGGGAGCGCAGGCCGGTGTGGAACACGACCTCGCCGTCGTCGTAGACGTACCAGGTGGGCACGACATGAGGCTGCCCGTCTGGGTCCACCGTCGCAACTGCGGCGATATTGGCGCCTCGCAGGAACTCGTCTGTCTCCTCTTGAGTCAACGGCATCGCTGTCACCTCCGAATCACGGCGACCGTATCACAGAGGCAGCCTGCCGTCGACCACCGGTAGGCCGAGCCGCTTGTTCTCGCGTCCGCTCAGGAGAGGCTCGATGGAAGAGATGGGGAGAGCTACGGTGAGGATTAGTGGGAGTTCTCGCCGTTGTTGGCCCGTACTTGCTCCACGAACTCGCTCAGGCCCTGGATGATTCGCTCCGTGGACTCCTCCAGTGCTCGCACGGCCGCCTCACTGCTGGCCAGACTGGCGGCCACCTGGCCGCTGTAGGCCGTCCGTGCCTCCGACATCTTGCGGAAGGAGTCGTCTAGCTCCGACAGGAGCGGGAGAAGCGAGCGCAAGGTATCGCCGTCGTTCGGCACGCCCTCCCCCGCCGACGGTGGTGCCGGCCTTGCCAGGGAGGGAACAGGCCCAGCGGCAGCCTGACTGCGCACTATCTCCTCGAGCCGCGACAGGGCCTCGATTGTGGCCCTGTGCGTGCTGCGTGTGTCGTTGTGCTGGCGCCAGGTCGAAAGAACCGACACCACGGTCATGATGAGCAGGCCAAGCAAAGCCAGGCCGACCGCGATGACAGCCACCAAGAATTCAAAGGTGTCGTTGTCGCCCACCTGGCCCCCTGAGACGCTGCGCGGAGGGCACTGCCGGACCTCTGATGAGTCCAGCCAACCACCAGTCATTATCGGTTGCGCCGAGTCCGCTCTGAACCCCTGTTCTTCCGCGCGGGCGCAGCGTTCGACGCCGCACCCCGCCTATCAACACGCCGGACCTTCTGCCGAGAACAATCATAGAGCAAACGTCGGTTCTCTGCAGCCCGGCAACCCGAATCGGACGACCGGAGAACCCCCGCGGGCAGCGGAACCGCCGTGGCCGCAGAAGGACTGTGCCATGGTCTTTGGATGGGGCCGACGCCGCAAGCAGCACAAACCCGAGAAGGAGCCCCAGGCTTCCCCGACCGAAGCCCAAGAGGATTCGGAGGGAGCGGGGGATGTCGAGATGGCTGCCGTCGTAGTGACAGACGAGCAGAGCCCTGCCGCGGCTGACGAAACGACGCCCGCCGCCGAAGAGTCTGTCCGCACAGGGGGGGCTAGTGTCGCTGAGCCGGAGCGCCCGGCCCCTACGGCAGCGGGTTGGACCTCCCTCAACTCTCCGTTGCCCTCGAGCGCAGACCGCGACACTCTGTCACTCATGAGCGCGCTTCTCCGCCTTCACGGAGCCGAGGACACCGCCGATGTGGCTGAGGCCGCCTCCCTGCTAGGCCACGCCTACCTTGACCGTACCCACCCGTTGCTGCTCCTTGCGGATGGCGACGGCGCCCTGCATCTCCAGTCCGCGAAGTCCGCGGCCACCGCGGCCCTTGTGACACATCTGAGCAGCCTGCTGGGCATCGCCCTGGAGGGCAAGGCCCAGCCATCGCGGCAGGGCCCGCTGGCCAGCATATGGCTGGACGACACGGCAGGCGTGCACGTGCTCTCCTTGCCCGATCTCTGGGGCGCCCAAGCCGGGGTCGAGGCGTGCCAGCGCGCCCAGCAGGTCTTGGACATCTCCCAGGTCGCCGGCTTCCGTCTTGCGTCCCGGGACGAGCCTCTCGGTATAGCGCTGTTCTTTTCGTGTGGCAACCCTCCCGAACCGGCAATGGTCGACGCGATAGGACGCCACTTGGCAGTGGCCTTGGCGAACCTCCGTAGAGCGGAGAAGGCGCGTCAATACGGGACCGTGGACCCCATCCGCTGGATCCCGGACCATAGCGAGTTCACACACCAACTGGCTCGAGAGACGGACCGCGCACGCCGGTACGGGCACCCAGTGACGGCCGCCCTGCTCGTGTTGGACAACTTCGATGCCCTGCGCCTCCAGTACGGCTGGACTGTGGCAAACCGGTTGTTGCGCTCGGTGAGCGCCGCCCTGACCGAGTGCCTCCGCGAGTCCGACTTCATGGGCTCCTACCGTCACGATGGGTTCGGCGTCATCCTGGCAGAGACATCGAGAGAGGGGGCGTCAGAGGCCGCGGGGCGTCTCCGCGCCAAAGCCGCCGCCGTCCGTGTCCTAGGGGGAGAGGGCGGCCCCGTCCCCGAGTGCCTGGTCGCCACTGCCTCCTATCCTGAGGACGGCGGGCACCCCAGCACCTTGCTGGTGGCCGCTGAGTCCCGTCTGCTACCGAAGCGTCGCCACTCTTCCGCCAGCGCCTGAGCTCTTGACACGGGGCGTGAAGAGGCCCTCCCGGTGGGAGGGCCTCGCAGCAATTCGACGGAAAGCAGGCTCTAGGCCGCGGGACCGGCGCTACCCGGCCGGCGACACGGACAGCCCGCTGTCCCAGGCCAGGTCGGCCAGGCGTTCTTGCACCTGCGCGGCCAGCCGCTCGGGGGTTGCCGCCTCCTCGGTGTCTTGCCCCTCGCCAATCGTCACGCGCACCCTGGCACGCTTCCCGGCGTAGTCCAGCAGATCGACATCGGTGACACCAGGAGTCTCGCGGAGCGCCCGCTCCACGACCATCAGGTCGATGTTGGACTCCGAACTCTCGATCTCCAGGTGAACGCTGCCTGTGGCCTCACCCACCGACATCGGCTCGTCCGCAGGCTGCTCGCCCTCCGTCACAGCCGTGGTCTCGATGGCCTCTGTTGTGCTCTCGGCCTCCGGCGTCTCCGTTGCTGCGGCCACCGGCTCCTCGTCAGCCTCGGCATGGGTCCGCCCCGGCTCGATAGGTGACGGTTCCTCGGTCCTAGGCACCGCCACGGGAACGGCGATAGGCCTAGGGCCCGACGGCCGCTCCTGCAACTGGTGCCGAACCTCTACGAGTCCTGACTCGACGTTGTGCATGAATGTCGACAGAGTGTGGATACGCTCCACCCATTCGCTGAGATCCCGGGCGGCAGCCAGTGCCTGCTCCAGGGCCGTTCGTATGTCCTGGACGGCCGCCGACACGCGTGAATCCAGCACCTCCCAGTCGGTGCCGGGATCTTGGTCTTCTAGCGCGACGTTTCCCAACCTGCTACTCACTTGCCCTGTCCCTAGGACCGGCCTGCTGGAGGCGCCCGGCAGCGCCGCACGTTCGTCTTCCGAAGGAGAGCCGGTGGCTAAGCCAGTCCCGTATGATGATCGTCAATGCAGAGGCCACCTTTAGCCCCTGCACCACACGCGGAGAGGCCGCCGGCACCTCGCTTCGTCGGGCGAAGCCACTCCCTCCGCCCACAAAGCGACGCGCACATGGGCTCTGCCGCTTGCCCGCCTGGGTGCGCCGGTGTAGTCTGCCCCGGTGAGAGCACGACATCAGCAAGGAGCATTCCATGGCGGACCGCATCGGATTCATCGGCCTCGGCATCATGGGGAGACCCATGGCGCGCAACCTGATGGCGGCTGGTTACTCGCTCACGATCTGGAACCGTAGCCGCCCCGGCATCGAGGAACTGGCGGGCGAAGGCGCCACCCCTGCGTCCAGCCCTCAGGAGGTGGCCAGCCGGTCGGACGTGGTCATAACCATGGTGACCGACTCACCCGACGTCGAAGAAGTGGCACTGGGTCCGCAGGGCATCATTGGGGGTGGCCGGCCTGGCATTGTCCACATCGACATGTCCACGATATCCCCCGCGGTCACCCGCCACGTTGCCGCCGCCCTGGCCGAAAAGGGCATCGAGATGCTGGACGCCCCCGTGAGCGGCGGCGACACCGGCGCCAAGGCGGGAACGCTGTCCATCATGGTCGGGGGCAAGGAAGAGACATTCCAGCGCTGCCGCCCCGTCTTCGAGGTGCTGGGGCGCACAATCGTTCACTGCGGGCCTAACGGGGCGGGGCAGACCGTGAAGCTATGCAACCAAATAGTCGTCGGCCTCAACAACCTGGCCATGTGTGAGGCTCTGATCTTCGCCGCCAAGGCCGGTGTCGACACGCGACGAATGCTCGAGGCCGTTGGCGCCGGCGCCGCCAGTTCGTGGGCGCTACTTAACCTGGCGCCCCGGGTCCTCGAGCGCGACTTCCGGCCTGGCTTCAAGGTGGCTCACCAGCAGAAGGACCTGCGGCTGGCCCTGGACACCGCCGGCGAGCAGGCCACCCCGCTGCCCGGCACCAGTCTGGTTCACCAGCTCTTCGCCGCCGTGGAAGCCGAAGGCCTGGGCGCGGAAGGCACCCAGGCCCTGGTGATCGCTCTCGAAAAACTGGCCGGCGCGGAGGTGCGCTAGCCGCTCCTCCCAAGCCTCTACTCGCGCGGCAGCCCCAGACCCCGCTGAGCCATGATGTTGCGCTGGATCTCGTTGCTGCCGGCGTAGATGGTCTCACCCACCGTCCAGAGGTACTGATACTTGATGCGGCCGCCCAGCGGCACCCTCTCGGATGATTCGTCCAACTGGCCATAGAGTCCAAGGATCTGCATCCCTGTGTTGGCGATCCGCTGGCGGAGCTCCGTCGTGTAGGTCTTGGCGAGCGACGCCTCATAGATGGGCACCTGGTCCTGGCTCTGCATCCAGGCCACCCGGTAACTGATGAGCCTGCCCACTTCGATCTCGACGGCCAGGTTGGCAAGCTTGCGCCGCACCCTTGGGTCGTCGATGAGCGGCCTGCCGTCGCGCTTCGTCTCCCGGCAATAGCTCGTGAGCTCCTCGAGTGTGCGCTTCGCCCCCGATGCGAAACCGATGCTCGACCGTTCGAAGGAGAGGGTGGTCATCGCCGCATACCAGCCGCGGTTCTCCTCGCCCAGGAGATTGGCTGCGGGCACCCGCACGTCCTCGAAGTACGTCTCGTAGAAGCCGGCGCGCCCCG
>DAOULP010000253.1:0-19520 GCA_034420175.1 Dehalococcoidia bacterium
GCACCAGATCGCTGCGCGCGCCGCCCCGGAGGCCGATGCGCGATTCCATCGGGGGCGGGAAGTTCAGCTTCGGCACGCGTCGCAGGCAGACGCCCTTGGGCGAGAAGAGGTAGGCCGTGTTCTGGACGCGAGGAGCGACAATGTGTCGACCGCGGCTCACCTCGTACTCGATGGGCGGTGTGAAGAGGCTGCCTCCCAGCACGTAGACGCCGTGGTTCCGCGCCAGGTCCGAGAAGGTCTCTCGGTAGATCTTCTCTGCCCCCAGGGCCGTGTGGAGGAAGACCGTCTTCAGCCCAAAGCTCCGGTGACGGAGGGCCGTACCCAAGAACGAGGCCGCGTTCCAGGGCACCACGCGCATGATGACCTGCCCCAGCGTTCGGCAGGTCCTCACCTGCTCCCAGTAGAAGGGTGCGAAGGAGAGGAAGAGGCCAATCCCCTCGGGGAAGGAGACGAGCGTCGGCAGGGCCGTGTCAACCTCGGAGGTGGCACGCTCCATCAGGGCAGACATCTTGGCGTGGAAGGCCTCGGCGCTTCGATAGTCCTCCAGGACGGGCTTCGGCTGCACCGCCACCAGGTTGACCTGCATCACCAGTTCCCCCTCAAGCGAACGCCCCGACACTGTTGTCGTCGATCCGGCCCAGTATAAGCCACGGGGTGAGCCCGCGGCAGCGCTCGCCAGCGCTTCAATCTCGGCTCGCCCAGTCGCGAAAGCCCACGTTGACGTGAGGGTAAGGGTGCACTAGCATGAGGCGTCACCCATCCCCAACGGAGGACCGTGCGTGAAGCGCGAGACGCGCCTCAAGACACCCCCTGACGGCCCCGGCGAGGCGGTGCCCACCAGAGGCGTGAAGGCTCGACCCTCTCTCCCTGAGACCTTCGCATCGCTCCGGCACCGCAACTACCGCCTCCTCTGGCTCGGTCAGGTCGGTCACTCCGCCTCGCTCTGGATGGAGCAGGTAATCCGACCCGTCCTCATCCTGGAGCTGACGGACTCGGCTCTGATGGTGGGGCTTGTCGTCGCTACGCGGATGGCTCCCATGCTGGCGTTCGGGCTCGTGGCCGGCGTCGTCGCCGACCGGTTCGACAAGCGGCGCGTTCTCCTCGCCTGCCAAACCGTCACCATGTCCATGCACTTCCTGCTGGCATTTCTGGTGCTGAGCGGTGTGGTGGAGCCCTGGCACGTCCTGGCCACCGCCTTCGTATCGGGCACCTCCATGTCGTTCAACCAACCGGCCCGCCAGTCCCTCGTCCCCCGCCTGGTGCCCGATGAAGACCTCTTGAACGCGATCGCACTGAACACCGCCGCCATGAACGTCATGCGCATCGCGGGCGGCGGCATGGCCGGTGTCCTTCTCATCCCTCTGGGAGTGGGCGCAGTATACCTCCTCAACGGCTGCCTCTACGTGGTGGTGATGATCATGACCTACTCCATCCGCACGCCCTCGACAGCGGCAATGGCCCGGCCCGCGGAATCATGGGTGGAGGACCTCAAGGAGGGCATCAGCTTCGCAGTCGGGAACCGTACAGTCCTCTACGTGATGGCCCCGGCGCTGATTCTCTTCATCTTCGGCTTCCCCTACCAGAGCGTATTTGTGCCACTGCTGGCCGTGAAGACGTTGGGCCTGGGCGAATCCGGCGTCGGAGCCCTTGTGGCGATTACAGGCATCGGGGCGCTGACGGGCTCGCTGACCATGGCCTCACGGCGCGGGCTGCGCAGGCGGGGCAGCCTCATCCTAGTCTTCCTGGGCGGATTCAGCGGCTCCCTCCTGCTGCTGTCGCTCAGTGGTTGGCTGCCGATGGCCGTCATCGCGCTGCTCCTCACCGGCAGCATGGGCGTCTCCTACATGGCCCTGACCAATACCATTATCCTCGAGTTGACCCCCAAGGAACTCCAAGGCCGGGTCCTCAGCCTCATGAGCTTCGATCGCGGGCTCGTGCCCCTGGGCGCCATCGTCGCCGGCGTGCTGGCCAGCTCCTTGGGTCCCCAACAAGGCCTCATGGTCATGGCATCCATCTGCGTGCTGCTCACAGCCGCGACGGCAACGATGGCACCCACGCTCCGCCACCTGGCCTGACGGCGGGCCGTGGACCATTCCCCCGGCTCTCTGCGTGGCCTTGTCACGCCACAGCGGCCGGGAGCATCCCCGATGACCGCCAGCCATGATATAATCGGCGTGTTGTCGGCGACGGCTGCGCTATAGACAGTGCCGATAGCGCGGAGGTAGGGATGGACCTGGCCAAGCTAGAGGCCTTCGTCCAGGTCGCGCTGCACCGCAGCTTCAGCAGGGCGGCACAGGCCCTCTTCCTCACGCAGCCCTCGGTCACGGCCCGCATCCAGTCGCTCGAACGGGAGCTAGGCGAGCCCCTCTTCGAGCGCGACGGCCGCGGCGTGCGGCTCACCGACCTGGGCGACTCCTTCCTGCCCCACGCCCAGCAGGTGCTCAAGGCTGTCCAAGAGGGCCGCGACGCCATCGAGGGTCTGCGCAGCCTGCAGCTCGGCGCGCTCCGGCTGGGCTCCGCGTTCACCGTCAGCACCTACGTCTTGCCCCGGATCCTGAAGACGTACCACGAGCGATTCCCCGGCGTCGAATTCTCCGTCAAGACGGGCCGCTCCGAGGCCGTCCTGCGCATGGTGCTCGAGGGCGAGGTGCAGGCAGGCCTCATCCGCGCCATCGTCCACCCCGATATCGAGACGATCCAGCTCTACGAGGACAAGGTTGTGCTGGTCACCAGCCCCGGTCACCCCTTCGCTGCCCAGGGCGAGGCACGCCTCGAGGATGTGGGACGACAGCCCCTCATCCTATTCGACAAGGGGTCCAGCTACCATGCTCTGGTCCAGTCCCTGTTCCGCCAGGGCGGCGTCGTGCCGCGGACAGCCATGGAGCTGGACAGCATGGAGGCCACCAAGAAGATGGTAGAGGAGGGGCTGGGCATCGCCATGCTGCCGCGGGGGTCGGTCGAGGGAGAGCTCCGACTGGGACTGCTGGCCGAGGTGAACCTGCGCGATGCGGAGAGCCCACGGCGGCGCATCGCCCTCATCTACCGCCGCAAGCGCCGCCTCTCGCGCACGATGCTCGCCTTCCTACGCCTGCTACAGGAGACATACGGTTTCGCGTGGCCTAAGAACGTGGCCCAGCCAAGGCCAGCGCCGGCCCGCTAGACGCCCTGCGCCCGACCCGCCGCCCGCTCGTCGACTTCTCACCCGCTACCCGATGCCTAGCTCCTCCCGGATCTGACGGAGGATGTCCAGGTTCTCCCTGTCGGGGCCCTTCTTCTGGAAGCCCGGCACCTCGAGGAGAAATGGCATCTCGCGGAACGCCGGGTGGCCCATAATCACCTTGAAGCCCTCCCGGCCGATGTGCCCCTCGCCGATGTTCTCGTGCCGGTCCACGCCGCCCCCAAGCACTATCTTCGAGTCGTTGGCGTGGACAGCGACCAGGCTGGACAGCCCCACGTGCTCCTCGAATTCAGCAATGGTCGCTTCCAGGCCCTGCGCAGTCGCCACGTCATAGCCGGCAGCGAAGGCGTGCTCGGTATCGAAGCATGTCTTGACCCTCGGGTTCGCTGCCTGCCGCATGATGATCCCCAGCTCTGAGAATCGCGACCCGACGCTCGCCCCCATGCCGGCGCTGTTCTCTAGGATGAGCCACGTGTCGCCGGGTGAGCCCTCCAGGATCCGCTGCACGGCGGAGACGACTTGGGGAAGGACGGCCTCGAAGCCGGACCCGCGGTGGCTACCCAGGTGGAAGATCGTGCCCTGGGCCCCGATCTTGCAGCAGACGTCCAGCGACCAGATGAGGGAGTCCACCGAGCGCTCCAACCCGACGGGGTCGCTGGTGGCCAGGTTGATCAGGTAGGCGCCGTGCAGGAAGACGGGCTGTACATCGGCCTCAGCGGCCTTGGCCTTGAAGGCGTCCGCCTCCTCCGCCGAGTACTCCTTCTTGCGCCAGGACTGAGGCGCGGCGCCGAAGATCTGGATGGTCTCGGCACCTATGGCCTGCGCCCGCTCAATAGCGTTCACGAGGCCACCCTCAGTGGAAACGTGCGCCCCGATCCTCATCACACCTCCTCCAGAATGCCGCCGGCTACAGGTTAGCACAACGAGGCACAGTCTGGCCGCGTCGCGCTCCCGACGCCATCTCCCTTCATCCTACCTACCCGTGTCGATCCGGGACGGACGAGTCACGCAGGCACACGCAGCCGGCCGCGCGCAAATGCACAGCCAGCACGGCGGTACGGTGGTCGAGCCGCCTCCCCGGCCAAGCGCCCCGACCGAGCACGTGCGCCAGTTGTTGCTCTAGAGTGTTGCCGCTGACAGGAGGACGATACTAGGCCACCGCCCTGTCGTCGCGCCTGGGTCGGCGGAGGCGGGACAGCCCCCTTCGCCTGTGGAGCCTCGCTAGGGCCTGCGCAACGGTGGGGCTGAACTGCTGGCCCGAACACGCCACGATTTCCCGCACAGCCGTGGCAACGGATCGGGCGGTCCGGTAGGGACGGTCCGTGGTCATGGCATCGAAGGCGTCGGCTACGGCAACGATGGTAGCGGGTACGGGAATATCGCCGCCCGACAAGCCGATCGGGTAACCGCTGCCGTCCCACCGCTCGTGGTGCGAGCGGGCAATACTGGCCGCCATCTCGAAGCCCGGCCGGCCCTCCAGGAACTCCGCGCCCCAGACTGTGTGCTGTCTCATCAGTTCCCATTCCTCGTCCGTGAGTTCGCTGGCAGTGGAGACCACCAGATCCGGCACCCGGATCTTGCCGATATCATGCAGTACGGCCGCCAGGCCCAGTTCGGCTGCATCCTCCTCGCCGTAGCCAAGCTCGAGCGCCACGGCTTCGGTGATGGCGCGGACGTTCTGCAGGTGAAGGCCGGTGGCATGATCGCGTGTCTCGGCGACGGCAGCGAGCAGCATCACTGTCTCTGCCTGAGCGTCCAGGAGTTGGTCCGACGCTGACTGAAGCTCCTCGACCAGCGTGGCGGTGCGGGTGATCGCCGTGACCTGGGTGGCAATGGCCATCAGGAACTCGGCATCGCTGGGTCCGAAGGCTCGCTTGCGCCTACTGGCGACGGCCAGGTGGCCGATGAGCTCATTGCGCCAGATCATGGGTGCCACGAGACCGGACCGCAGCCCCGCCGCACCCAGCAATTCCCGCTGGGTGGAGGTCAGACGCTGATCGTCCTGCGGATCATCTACGATGATCGGGCGCCGTACGCGCTCCAAGATCTGGCGGATCTCGACACCCGGGGCCTGGCGTTGCGCGCGGGCCCACGCTTCGACGATGTGTTCGGGCGCTCGGGCGAAGGTGTTCTCCGCCACGGGTGGCTCGGATGCGCCGCCGAACACCTGGAAGTTGACCGCGTCGTAGCCGGCGCCGACGGACAGGCGGTGAGACACCAGCCGTAGCTTATCGCTGAGGCTGCCGGGCGACGTCAGGAGGGGCACGATCTCTCCCACCATCCTCGCAGCACGGTCGTTGCCCAGCGACCGCGACAGAGCCCTGCCTGTCGCCCCCAAGGGCCGCTGGCGCCGCCAGGCATACATTGCACTATCGGCGGCCCTGATGAGCTCCTCGAGCCTCCCCGCCTCGGTCGGGTACACGGCAAGCCCAACGCTGACGGCAACCGGCACCAGGGCACCGGTCTCGGGATCGCGGAGGTCCACCTTTGCCAGTTCGGCAAGCACGTTCTCGCGATACCGCTCGGCCGCGTCCCGGTCAGCGCCCGGCAGAAGCGCCACGAACTCATCGCCGCCGTATCGCCCGACGGTGGCCTCGTCCTTGGAGAGCGCACCGGCGACCGCCACCAGCACGGTGTCGCCGACCTGGTGGCCGTAGGTGTCGTTTGTGGCCTTCAAACCGTCCACGTCGATCATCGCTATCGCGCTGGGAGCGCCCCCTCCTCCCTCGGACATCAAGGCCCGGAGATGGTCGACGATGGCCATGTGGTTGAGCGCGCCCGTTAGGGGATCACGGCGGGTCTGCTCCCGCAGAGCCTCTTCCATGCGCTTGCGCTCGCCAATGTCCCTCAGTGCGCCCTCGACGCCTTCGAATGAGCCATCCGGTCCACGGATGACGTGGGTGCTCACAGACGTGTCGACAACCCGACCGTCACCCGTCTTCAGACGTATCTCGTAGTCGGCGACCTCTCCCTGCTCCAAGACCACCTTCAGCAGGTCCGAGCGCTCTTCCGGGTCCTCGTAGACATCCAGCACCTGTGTGCCGATGAGTCCCTCGCGAGTGTATCCGTAACGCCCCACCGAGGGGCTTATTTCGATGATGAGCCCTCGCTCATCCGTGCGGTAGTAGATGTCCTGAACGTTCTCGAATATGCCCCGGTACTTGGCCTCGCTCTCTCGCAGCGCCTCTTCCATCCGCTTGCGCTCGCCGATATCTCTCAGAACCCCTTCGACGCCAGCGAATGAGCCGTCCCCGTTGCGAAGGATATGAGTGCTCACGGACGTGTAGATGGCACGGCCATCTGCCGTCTTCAAACGGATCTCGTAGTCGAGGACCTCTCCGCGCTCCAGGACCGCTTCCAGGAGACGTGAGCGTTCTTCCGGGTCCTCGTAGACGTCTAGCACCTGCGTGCCGATGAGTCCTTCGCGGAGGTACCCGTAGCGCTCGACTGAGGGGCTTATCTCGGTGATCATGCCCTGGGCATCCGTTCGGTAGAAGATGTCCTGGACGTTCTCGAACATGCTCCGGTACTTCGCCTCGCTCTCCCGCAGCGCGTCTTCCGCTCGCCTGCGGTCGGCGACCTCGTGTTGCAGGCGCTCATTGGCCAGAGTCAGGTCGGCGGTGCGCTCCTTGACCCGCGTTTCCAGCTCGTTGCGCGCCTGCCTCAGCGCATCCTCCGCTCGTTGTCGTTCGGTGGCCATCGCGTTGAAGTCCCGCGCGAGAGACGCGACCTCAGTGGGACCGGACACCTTGGCCCTCGCGTCCAGGTTGCCGGACGCTATGGCCCTGGCGCTCGCCCGCAACGAACCCAAGGGGCGGACGACCGAGAAGATCACGAATGCCACCAGTCCGCTCCCGCCCACGAAGGCGACGACACCGAAGGCGACCAACAGGGCTACGGTGACACCGAGGGCACGGTCGGCCGCCGCCCTCTCCGCCGCCAGATCGGCTCGCCCCTCTCGAATCAGGCGGGACAGCTCGGCCTGAATGGCCTCGGCTTCGGGCTGAGCCTCCGCACGGACAGTCGTCGCGATCTGCCGTGCCTGCTCCTGGTCGGCCTCAAGCACGACGGGAATCCCCGCCTCGGCCTCATCGTTGAAGAGAGAGATTTGCTGCGTCAGATTGCCGAGGCTTGCGACTTGCTCAATCTCGCCACGCGCCAGGGCCTCGTCCTGAGCTAGGCCGAGACTCCGAACGGCCTCGGCAACGGCATAACGGTAGCTATCCGCGAACTCCGGATCCTGCAGCATGACGATAGCGGAAAGCGCCGCTCGTCCCTCGGCGAACTGACTGTAGGAGTGTTCGAGCGAGGCTATGGCAGTGGAGGCGTGCTCCAGGGACCGGTGCTGCTGCTGCACCTCCCGAGCACGGGAGACCGCCACGAGCGCCATCGCCGCCAGGAGCACGATGAACGCCACCCCTGTCAGGACGGCGCGTCCTCGGGCCGATCTCCAGCCAAACATCTGCTGCGGTGGTCCTGTTCCTATCCCAGCATGCCGGCGGCATGCTGCGACCTCCGCGCCCAATCTGGCCCACGGAGGCTCCTTGTGGTTTCCCTAGGTGATTATCGGAAGAGGTACCATGATCCCCTACACCTACGGGCGTGCAATGTCGATCTTGGCCGCGAGCGGCCGCCCGCCCAGCCCGCCTGTTCAGGTCGGCGCGGGTCCCGTCTGGCCACGTCCAGCATGGCCTGGTCGTTATGTCAAACACGCCTCCCCTTCGGTACCGCCGAACCGGCGACACGTGTAGCGGCACTCAAGAGGCCCATCCGCCTCACGCCCAGCGGCGGAGCCTTTCTTCGCGCCCGCAGACAGAGTAGTATGGGACACCAACTGAACGTGCGAGCGGGGTCGGCGTGTTGGTCGCCGTCCCATGACGCCGCCCGCAGCGGATCGCTCTCCGCGAGGCCCGATCGCCTTCCTAGTCATGAGCAAGGTACTTCGCGTCGACATGTCCGCCCTCCGGGTGCATACGGAGGAGGCACCTGAGGAGTACCGCCTCCTCGGCGGGCGTGCGCTCTCGTCCCACATCGTCGCGCTTGAAGTGCCGCCGGCGTGCCACCCGCTGAGCGCCCACAATCGGCTCGTCCTGGCGCCGGGACTTCTCGGTGGGACAGCCGCCACGACGTCCGGCCGCACATCGGTGGGGGCCAAGAGCCCCCTCACCAGCGGCTGCAAGGAGTCCAACGTCGGGGGCTTGGTGGGCCACAAGCTGGCCAGGCTCGGCGTCAAGGCCCTCATCATCGAGGGGTCGCCGCCGGACGGCCGCCTGCATCTGCTCCGGATCGATGACCAGGGCGCACGGCTGGAGCCCGCCGACGATCTGGCCGGCCTCGGCAACTACGACACCGTCCACCGGCTCCTGGCAGGCGGGGCGACGGGCCGTTCGTCGCCTTCGACGGAGACACGCCGGCGTTCGAGCTGCGTCGTGTCGATTGGGCCGGCGGCTGAGATGCGGATGGCCGCGGCCTCCGTCGGGGTCAGCGACCCGGAGGGCCGACCCACCCGCCATGCGGCCCGCGGCGGCCTCGGCGCGGTGATGGGTGCCACGGGGCTCAAGGCGATCATCGTGGACGACGCGGGGGCCAAGAACGTGGAAGCGACCGCCCGCGAGGAGTACCGGCGGGGAGTTCGGGACTTCTCGCGCACCGTCCTCGACGACCCCCGCACGGCCAACATGTCCACCGTCGGCACGGCCGGCGTCATCCGATTCGTCAACCGGGAGAACGTCGCGAGCATGCCCACGCGCAACCACCGGGGGGGCGTCTTCCCAGGAGCCGAGGCGATCAGCGGTCAGCGCATCGCCGAGATGGCGCCGGGCCGCTCGGGCAAGATGCTGCCCTGCATGGCCGGCTGCATCATCAAGTGCACGATCCTGTTCAACGACGAGAAGGGCCAGCACGTCACCTCCGCCCTCGAGTTCGAGACCCTCGCTCTCATGGGGTCGAACTTGGAGATCGACAACGTGGACGGCATCGCCCGGCTGGATCGCCTCTGCGACGACATCGGTCTCGACACCATCGAGACGGGCAACGCCATCGGTGTCGCCCTCGAGGCCGGGGTAGCCCCCTTCGGCGACTGGCAGCGCGTGGCCGACCTCCTGGAGGAGGTGCGCCGAGGCACGCCGCTGGGCCGCATCCTTGGCGGCGGCACGGAGCTCACGGCCCGCGCCTTCGGTATCGAGAGGGTGCCGGCCGTCAAGGGGCAGGGCCTTCCGGCCTGGGAACCGCGCACCCTCAAGGCGATGGGCGTCACCTACGCCACCAGCCCCCAGGGCGCCGACCACACGGCCGGGCTGGTCGCGGCCCGCGACGTCAGCCCTGACACCCTGCTCAAGTCCTCCCGCGACCAGCAGATCCTTCAGGCGGCCGTGGATTCGTTGGGCCTCTGCCAGTTCTCCAACCCCTCCGAGGCCGACATGGCCCGCCTTGTCAACGCCCAGCACGGCATCGAATGGGGGCCGGAGGACGTTCTGGAGATGGGTCGGCGGGTGCTCAAGGAGGAACGCGACTTCAACCTCCGGGCGGGCTTTCGCCGCGACGCCGACTACCTGCCCCAGTTCCTGCGCACGGAGCCGCTGCACACCCCGGATGGCGACATGGCCTTCGACCTGCCGGATGAGCTGCTCGACAGCTTCTGGGACTTCTAGTACCCGCCTGCGCCGTACCTCAGATGAGCCCTTCCAGGGCCCCGTGGAGCTATCCCAACCCACGTGTTGATAAGAGAAGGAGCCGCCGACATGAGCGCACGCAAGTTCAAGCAGGTGGACGTCTTCACCGACCGTCCGTTCTTCGGGAACCCGCTGGCGGTGGTGCTGGACGCGGACGGCATGGACACGGATGAGATGCAGCGCCTGGCGGCGTGGACGAACCTCTCGGAGACCACGTTCGTCCTGCCGCCGGAAGCGCCCGGCGCGGACTACCGGTTGCGCATCTTCACTCCGGCAGCGGAGCTCCCCTTCGCCGGGCACCCGACCATCGGCTCGGCCCACGCTGTGCTGGAGTCGGGGATCGTGCCGAGCGGGACGCGGGAGTTGCGACAGGAGTGCGGCGCCGGCGTCCTGCCCATCCGCGTCGAGGGTGACGAGGGCGGACGCCTGATCTTCGCGGGAGCGCCGGACGCCAAGATCGTGCGCGAACTCGGCGACGCGGTGGGCGCGCTGTCGGAGGCCCTGGGAACGCGGGCGAGCGCCGAGCCGCCGCCGGCGTCGGTGGACAACGGACCCGTTCACCTGTTCGTCCACCTTGGAAGCGCCGACGCCGTCCGCGAGCTCCGGCCGGACATGGCGGCCCTGGCCCGCCTGAGCCGCGAGTTGTCCGTCAACACCGTGGCCGTCTTCGCGCTGCTCGAGGGCGAGGCCGAGGCCGTGCACATCCGCTGTTTCGCGCCGGCGGAGGGCGTCGCCGAGGACCCCGTGACCGGAAGCGCCAACGCCGCGCTCCCCGCCTACCTGGCCCGCTACGGCCTGCTGAACCGCACCGGCCGCAGATACGTCGCGCGGCAGGGCGAGGAGATGAGCCGCGCCGGCCGCGTCTACATCCGGGTGCTGGACGACGAAGGGCGAGCCGAGTTCGGCGGCAGGGCGATCACGGTGATCGAGGGAGAGATAGGGCTATCGGCAGGAGTGTAGTCGACTTCTATGGTTCAACGGTTCCAAGGTTCAACCATTGCCACCGAGGAGTGGCCAGCCCGCGGGGGCGGCGGCGACCACAATACGGAACGCCACACCATCCACCAGGGACGGTCCGACTCGACGCAAGCCGACGTTCAGACCAACACCGTCGAAGGGGTCTGCAGCCCGCTGAAGCGCTCCGTTGTTGGCTCCTATCACCAGCTCTCGGTGAAGCATATGAATGCCTAGCTGGACGAGATCGCCTTCAGGTTGAACAACCGCCACAATCAGAATCTCTTCCGCGACACGCTCATGAAACTGGCAGGAGCGAAAGCGCTGGAATACAGGGAACTCATCTCTGAGCCAGCGTGAGTGCCTCGTCTTTTGTTAACTCCCTAAAGAAAAGGGATGGAGCCGCCATCTGTTCATCTTGCCTAATCTGCTCATCTGTAGCGCCTAGACGAGTCTTGAAGAACCCGGGGTCATCCTCATTCATGCGAATCTGGTAGTAGTGCGGTTCTTGCGGCTCCAGGTTGGATTCGGCGCTAAAGACCACCCTCAGGCCAAGGCCACTATCCTGTGTCTGGTTGCGCGAGAAGTGCTCTGATGTCCGCCCGTTCCCCAGCGCGATTTCCGCCGTGTGGAACTTGAAGTCGCGAAATCCGCTGACTTCTGCCACATCCAAGATTTCCGGCGGGCGGCCAGACACAAGGTCTATTTCCGGTCCTGTGCGGCCCCGCCAACGGACCGGGTAATCTGATTCCTCCCCAGAGGGAGCGCCGAAGATGATGCGTCCATCCGCACGCAGTCTACGGATTGTTTCTAGGCCCTTGTTGGAGACCAGCAACCGCGCGTATTTGCCGTGTTCCTCGGGGAGGACGCGAAGGACCGCAATTCTGCTAAGGTTGCGGCGCACCAGCTTGGCAACACCACCCTCCTCGATTTCGCGGAATGCTACGGTCAGGGTTGGCAATTCCAGAGTCGGATTCGCGATCAGTGCGCGAAGATGATCGAGCAGCTTGTCATCAGCGACTTGCCAATCTCGAAAGTCTTGGGTGTCAGTTATGGCAGCGAGATCTATGGTGATCCCACCGTGCCACAACCATCCCACCAGAAGCTCATACTTTCGGTACGCCTCTGCAACCAATTCCTCTAGAGGCGAAGTCCCTTGCCCGGCCAACCGTTCCTGAAGGCGGGTCCGCGAACTCACAACTGGATCAATGACGCCCAATTGTAGGAGTTGTTCTATCCGTTCACCCTCGATCCGTCGGACTTCGCCACGAATGCGGACAATGATACCTAACGCTTTCTCCCAGGGGGGCAGCAGCCATGCTTTGACAAACTGAATTAGCTCCGGTGAGTCACGCCCAAGCCTAACTGCAAGTCCATGTCGATGGAGTAATCGCCTAGAAGTGATTTCGTTGGAAATGAATAGCGCCAATGCCAGACCGACGCCGATTGCCAGAAACCATCCCCACAAGGGGAATCGGCCCACAGCGGAGACTATCAGGGCTAGCATTGTGCCCACGACCAAGAGGACGATTCGCCATAGCCCAACGATGACAAGAAGTTGCTGGACATCGAGCGCGTTTGATATCCATGTCCACGTTTGCCGCAGCCATTCGGGAACGCGCATGGCGCTAGCCTCCGCCATTGCGGATATCCTGCCAGTGATCCGTCCTCGTCATCTCCGGCTAGTCTACCACACTCTCCGCATGAGATATACAATCCCCGAACAATGGAGCCGCGGCACCCGGGCCGGAGCTTAGATCAGCCCCTCCAGGGCCTCCCGGTCCGGGCGGGAGTAGGCGCAGACGACGATGTCGAGGTCCGGCGCCTCACGCAGCGCGGCCACCATCGCCTCCGCCACCTCCCGCCTGGGCTGGCCGACGATGCCCGCTCCGAGGAGCGGGAAAGCAATGCTGCGGGCGCCGAGCTCCCGGGCCAGGTCCAGGGCCGCCTTCGTGCCGGCCTCGATGTAGGGCAGGCTGGCCCGCACCGACCCCCGGTAGTCGATGGTCGGGACGTGGATCACGTGCTTCGCCTTCAGCGAGCCGGCGCCGGTCGCCACCGCCTTGCCCAGGTCACACCAGCCGATTCGGTCGCTCTCCTCCTGGATGACCCGGCCCCCGGCGCGGACGATGGCAGCGGCGACCCCGCCCCCGTGCTGGAGCTCCGTGTTCGCCGCGTTGACGATGGCGTCAACGTCCAGATCGGTGATGTTGCCCTCGTGAATGCGAATGCCCATTGTCACAACCCCCGATTCAAGAGCTCCGCTATCTCCGCCCACCCCCGGACCCTGACCGCGTTCGCGGGCGTCGCGACAGAGCGGTTCCACGGCTGGTCGAACAGAAGAAGCACCCCCAGGCGCGACGCCACGTCCTCCAGGTCAGTGGGGTTGTCCTCGACGAGGGCGTCGAAGCGGCCGGGCTCCAGCAGCTTCTGCGCCGGCAACCCCATTTCGAGTCGAAAGTCGCCGAGACCGTGGCGTGCCAGCCACTCGCTGGTCTGGCCCCGCAGCGACTCCGGCCTCGACGTGACGAGCCACGCCCGGTCGCGCCCGAGAGCCCGAAGAGCGCCCACGGCGCCGTCAATGGGCGGCGCGGCGGCGTAGACGCGCTCGCGCTCCAGCCAGTCCCACAGCTCGCCCAGGGCGCCATCGCTGATGCCCAGAGCCCGGCCGATGTCGAACACCGTGATGTCCTCGGCCGTCACCGGGCGACCGGCGAGCTCGGAGAGCTTGGGCAGCACGGCGGGCACCAGGTCCACAACGACGCCGTCGAGGTCAACGGCCACCGGACGTCGTGACATGTCTAAGGCCACAGGAGCCGCTGCGCCTCCCGGCGCAGCTCGGCGCGGAAGTCGGGGTGGGCGACGGCGATGAGCTCCTCGGCCCGCTGGCGGTGGTTCTTCCCCCACAGACGCGCCACGCCGTGCTCGGTGATGATCGTGTCGGCGAAGAAGCGGGGTATCGTCACCATGGAGCCGGTCTCCAACTGGGGCACGATGCGGGACACGGCGCCTTCCAGGGCCGTGGACGGCAGCAGGGTCACGGCCCGGCCGCCCCGCGAAAGGATCGCCCCGATGTGAGACTCGGGCTGGCCGCCGCTGCCGTTGATGATCCGGCCGCCAAACGTGCTCTCCGAGTTGATCTGCCCCACGAGGTCCACGGAGATGGCGTTGTTGATGGCGACCATGTTGTCGTTGGCGCTGATGGTGCGAATGTTCAGCAGGTACTCCGGGTCGTAGAGCTCGAAGGCCGGGTTCCCGTCGATGATCTGCAGGTCCTGGTCGTCGCAGCCGGTCCAGGCGATGGCCACCGCCTTCCTCTTGTGTATGGTCTTACGGCGGCCGTTCGCGATGCCGCGCTCCACCAGCTTGGCGAGGTCCGGCGAGCCAAGCTCGGTGTGGATACCCAGGTCGTGCTTCCCGTCGAAGGCACGGAGGCGGATCATGTAGAAGCCCGGCTCTCCCACCCCGAGCTGTATGGTGTCGCCGTCGCGAACCACTTCGCTCAGGTAGCCCGCAATGTCACTGTAGATGTCCGGCGGCTCCAAGATGCCGAAGTAGCGCTTGAGGGCCACGGGATCGAGGGCTTTCAGGCGCGGCAGCAGCGGCGCCATCCTCTGGAGGTCGATTTGCGCTGCGATCGATTCGTACTCGGGCCGCAGCTCCGGCTCCACGCCTTCCAGCGCCTCCCGAAACAGCTCCATCGTCACCACCGGCGGGGTGTACTCCACGAAGTGATCGATCTCGGAGACATGGACGAAGCAGTCGCCGAAGGTGGTGATCTGGGTAGGGTCGACCTCGGCGATGACCGTCGTGGCGCGACGGGCCAGCCCTCGCTTCGTCCACAGATGAGCGCCAAAGCAGCAGTAGCCGTGGCTGTCCGGCGGCGTCACGTTCACCAAGGCCACGTCGAGCGGCCTCTGTTCCGGCCGGCCATCGTCGAACGACTTGAAGTTCAGCGAGAAGAGGTTGGGAAGAAAGATGCCCCGCCTTTCGTCCGTCACGAAGCGGCCGAAGTCGCCGATGAACGTCTCGAACTCGATGGCGAACGACTCCTCGGCGCCGGGCTGGAACCAGCCGGGCTCGGTACCGGGAGCCATCACCCTCACCGTCACGTCCCGCAGCTCGTCCTTGCGCTCGAAGAGGGCCGGGAGCAGCAAGCGTGGCGCGAAGATGGGGATCACGACCGTGTCGCCCGACTTGACGGTCTTGACGGCCTCCTCGGCGGTCACCAGCCGGCTCTTGTAGACCTCGCGCCAGTCATCGCGCCCGGCCTCCGGGGCCGCCTTTCCGGGCGGTTTCTGCTTCGCTGCGGCCTTGGCCTGCTTCACCATTCAGACACCCCCATGTCGCGGAATGCCCTGCCTCTGAGTGCAAACGTGTCGGTCGTGGGTACGGCGCCTATTATGCGCAGACGCCGCCACCTTGCCAAGGGGGACGGCTCTCGAACTGCCTGCCCGGCGATGGAGGAGATCTCCGGACCCGCGACCGGCGCCCCAGTCTCGACGCCCGTTGACACGACAGCTTGGCCCGCCGATGATGAGAGCGTCCCCTAGCCCATCGAAAGGAGAGACCGCCGTGAAGGTCTGCAACTTCCGCGAGGTCGAGCCCAACAACGAGGTGCCGGGTGTCGCCCTGCGCACCGTCATCTCCGCCCAGGACGGCGCTCCGCACTTCGCCATGCGCGTCTTCGAGGTGGAGCCCGGCGGCTCGACCCCCTACCACTCCCACCCCCACGAGCACGAGGTGTTCATCCTGGAGGGGCAGGCCAAGGTGAAGGCAGCGGACGGAGAGCGCGCCCTCCAGCCCAACGACGTCGTCTTCGTCGCCGGTCAGGAGGAGCATTGCTTCGTGAACACGGGCCCGCAGGTCCTGCGCTTCATCTGTTGCATCCCCCACCCGGAGGTACTCGCGGCAGAGCAGGAACGCAGGCGCAAGAGCTGAGGGTCGGCCTTCGCCGTGCAGGAGAGAGAACACCAGGCGTCCAAGGGTGCGGGCCGACGCCAGGGCAGCGGCCGTCCCCTGCGCCTCCGGACCGAACGAGGCGACATCTCGTGCCTCTACCACGCCGGCCGGCCCGGTGCCGGCGCTATCATCTGCATCGGTGGCTTTGACGGGGGCTTCGACGGTCCTGCCGACGCCATCTACGCCACGCTGGCCGAAGACCTGCTTGAGGAAGGCATCGGATCCCTCCGCCTGAGCTACCGGGTCCGGAGCAGCCCCGGCAACCTCGAGGAGGGCGCCTACGACGTGCTCGCCGGCGTGTCCTTCCTGACCCGTGAGAAGGCGGGACGGATCGGTCTGGTGGGGCACTCCTTCGGAGGCGCCGTCGCCATCAGCGTCGCCGCGCTCTCGCCGGATGTGAGCGCCGTCGTGACGATGAGCACACAGACGGCGGGTACGGCCTTGACGCCGCGCGTGGCCCCCCGGCCGCTGCTGCTAATTCACGGCGCGGAGGACCGCCGGCTGTCGCCCGACTGCTCGCGCTACGTTCACCGCCTGGCCGGCGAGCCCAAGGAGCTGGTCATTCTGCCCGGCGCCCGGCACAGCCTGCGCCAGCGTCGGGAGGAGCTGCGGCAGCTCCTGCGTCAGTGGCTCGTCGACAGGCTGACGCCCAACACCAGTGAGGAACGTCACGCGTCCGGCCATGAGGAGGGTGACACACCATTAGGGCCGTAGGGGCGTAGCTTCTCCGCCGGAGGCGGATGCGCCTCTGGCGCAAGCTGCGCCCAGGGCCGACCTGAAGGTCGGCCCCTACGAGGTCTCGTCCTCCATCAGACGGAGTAGGGGCGCTCGGCCGAGCGCCACCTACGGCGCCAGGACGATCTTCCCGAACTGCTCGCGGTCCAGCATGCGCTGGACGGCATCGCGGGTCTGGCTCAGAGGGTAGACTCGATCCACCACCGGCTTCAGGTCGCCGCTGGCGAAGTAAGGGACCGCGGCCAGCAGCTCCGCTTTGGTGCCCATGAAGGAGCCCAGGATCGTCTGGTGCCCCATGAAGAAGCGGCCGACGTGGAGCGTCGCCCTGGGGCCGGCCGTCGTGCCGCAGGTCACCAGCCGGCCATCGCGGGCAAGGGCGCCCACGCTGGCCTCGAAGATGTCGCCCCCGACGTGCTCCACCACGACGTCGACGCCGCGGCCGCCGGTGAGGCGTCGGACCTCATCGCTGAGCTCCTGGCTGCTGTAGTTGACGACCTCATCGGCACCCAGCTCGCGGGCCTTGTCGAGCTTGGGCTGCGATCCGGCGCTGGCGATGACGCGGGCGCCGTGCAGCTTCGCGATCTGTATCGCCGCCACGCCGACTCCGCTGCCGGCGGCGTTCACCAGCACCGTCTCGCCGCGGCGCAGGCCGGCTCGTGTGAGCAGCATGTGCCAGGCGGTGACGAAGGTCAGCGGCAGGGAGGCCGCCTCCTCGAAGCTAAGGTTGTCGGGCTTCGAGATGAGGTTCGCTGCCGGAACGGCGACCAGTTCCGCCAGCCCGCCGTCCGTGCCCTGTCCGACAAGCCGGTAGCTGGAGCAGAGGTTGTCGCGGCCGTTGAAGCAGGCCTCGCAGGCATGACAACTGATGCCCGGGTGCAGCATGACGGGGGCACCGACCTCCCAACCACTGACGGCGCCGCCCAGCGCCTCGACGACGCCGGCGACGTCGCTGCCCAGAATGCGCGGCTTAGGGTACGAGGTGCCCGGCGGCGTCTTAGCCGCCCAGGCCTCCAAGTGGTTGAGGGCACAGCCCTTCACCCGCACGACCACCTCGTTGTGGGAGGGCTCCGGGTCCGGCGCGTCCTCGTAGAGGAACTTGTCGACGCCACCGCTCTCGTGTATGCGCACAGCCTTCATCACGACACTCCTCATATCGAACGGGGGTCACCTGGCGGGCCGCGCCTCAGCATACCGAGCAGACCAGTGCTGGTCAAACGCGGTCCATCGCGACGACAATGGCATCGGACGGCGTGCCTCATCGCTGACATGGGCGCGGCCCCTTCGCCCGACTTCGGCCTTGTTTCAGCGACCCCGACAGGTAGAATATGCACACAAGGCCTTTGTCGCGTCCGAGGGCTCTTCAAGGCCCACGTGCCACCCGCCTCACATACAGGGAGGCCACTGTCCATGCCGAAGGACACCGTCCTCAAGGTGCAGCGCCTCCGTCCCGGGGCACGGCTGCCGGTGCGCGCCACCGCCGGCGCCTCCGGGCTCGATCTCGTCGCCTGCCTTGAGGAGCCGGACGGCCTTCTCCTGGAGCGTGATCCCGTCCTGGTCCCCACCGGCATCGCCCTGGAGATACCGCCCGGCTTCGACGCCCAGATCCGCCCCCGCTCCGGCCTCTCACGCCGGGGTGTCGGCGTCGCCCTCGGCACCATCGACAGCGACTACCGGGGCGAGGTCCTGGTGACCATGTACGTCTACGGTTCCCAGGACTCATTCCGCATCCGGCACGGCGACCGAATCGCTCAGTTGGTGCTCAGCCGGCTGGCAGAGATGCCAGTGGTGGAGGCAGAGGAGCTGTCGTCCACGGCGCGAGGCAGTGGCGGCCACGGCTCCACGGGAACGTAGAGGCCACGATTGTGCCTCGACCGCCCGGCCCTGCCCAGCAGGAGCGGCTCGCCCCAATGCGTGACGCGTCCGTCGTCACCAGCTTCCTTCTCCGCACGAGCCCTGACGGCCACGACGAGGTGCTCATCCTCCGCCGCAGCAGGCGCGTCGGCACCTACCGCGGGCGTTGGGCGGGGGTCAGCGGCTACCTCGAAGGCGCGCCGTCGAGGGCCGAGGAGCAGGCCCGCCGCGAGATCCAGGAGGAGACGGGGCTCACGCAGGTGGACGTCGAGCTCCTGCGCGCGGGCCAGCCCCTCACCTTCGAAGACGACGACGTAAACACGCGCTGGACCGTGCACCCCTTCCTCTTTCGACTGCGATCGGGGGCAGCCATCGCCATCGACTGGGAGCACACTGAGACGCGATGGGTGCGACCGGGCGCGGTGAGCCGCTACCGCACCGTCCCCCGCCTCAAGGAGGCTCTGGCCCGAGTGTACCCTCCGAATCAGGGCGATGCAGCGTGAAGGGTCAGGGTCGCCTTCATTCTGGGGGATCAACCGGCCACGGCTGCACCGCTTGCCTTGCTTGTACATCCGCTCTGTGCACGCCCGTGGCAGGCGGCTCCTCGGCAGCGGCAGGCACCGCAACGGGCCGCATCGTGCCCGCCGCCTCCTTGTCGTCGACGAGCACGGCGGCGAGAATGACGCCAAGGGCCGACAGCGCTACGGCCGGGATGAACGCGTCGTGGAAGGCCAGCACGGCTCCGTGCCGCGTGGCGGGATCGCCGAGAGCCGTGCCGTAGTGGATAAAGCGATTGCTGAGTGCCGTGGCGAGAATGGCGACGCCGAGGCTGGAGGCGACCTGCTGGCCGGCGTTGAAGATCGCGGTTGCCCGGCCGGTGTCCTCGGAGCGGATGGTCGCGAAAACCGCCGCCTGGAGCGGTATGAGCGTGAGCGCGAAGAACCAGCCGCGGACCAGCATGATGAGCCGGATCCACCACTGGCTCGTGTTCAGGTCGACCAGAAGGAAGGCCAGCGTCGTGAGCGTGGCGCCGGTCAGGCCGACCACCATCATGCGCCGCGGCCCGATGCGCCGGTAGAGACGTCCGGCGGGCTGCGCCATCATGGCCACTCCGATAGCTTGCGGAAAAGTGGTAAGGCCCGACTCTAGTGGACTGAGCCCCATCTCCG
>DAOULP010000254.1:0-14811 GCA_034420175.1 Dehalococcoidia bacterium
AAGGGTAGCCTTTCGCCCTAACCCGTCAGCTAACCCCGTAGGCCGAGGAAAGGTCGAGTCCAAGCAAGGAGCGACCTTCTTTGCGTGTGGGCCGACCGAGGGGCCGAGGCGTGGGCGTGTTCTTGAATCGCCAGCCTCAGGCTCCCGTGACTCGACCTCGCTCCACCGCCACCTACCTGGCGCCGTGGGAGCCCTGGCCATCCGGGCAGGCGCCCAGCCGAGGCAACGACTCCTCGGGGGGCGTCGAGGTTCTGAAACCGCCACCAGCCATCAGCCTCCAGACAGGGCCGCCGATCCCCGAGTTCATGGTTCCGGCCAGAGCCGCGGCGCTGGCTGTACCACAGGCGGCCCGTGGCGCACCGGTCTCGCTCAGGCCGGCAGCGGCACCGCCAAGCCCGGCCCCTCCGCTGCCAGAGTCACTCTCGACCTACGTGCCGACCTCGCGCACGGACCGCTGGCTTCAGCGGGGCCTGGAGGTCCTCCCTCTGGTTACCGCTCTTCTCCTCATCAGCTTCTTGGTGTGGGGAGCCTTGCTCCTGCCGCTGCCGCTGACAGTCCTGCTGGTTGGGTTCGACTGCTACTGGGTGTGGCGCTCGTACAACACGGCTTTCCATTGCATCAAAGGCTACTTGCTGCTACGGCGGGACGCGAAGGTGGACTGGCGTGACCGGTATGAGCAGGCGGAGGCTCGCGGTGAGGCCTACCTCCGCTGGGAAGATGTCCGTCACTTGGTCATCATTCCTACGTACAAAGAGAGCGTCGCCAAACTGGCCGCCACCCTCTCCAAGCTGGCGGAGTCAGACGTGGCCCGCGAACAGGTCTTCATTGTGCTGGCCATGGAGGAGGCGGAGCCGGGCTGCCGCAAGAAAGCCCTTCGGCTCCACCGCGAGTTCGGCGAGAGCTTTGCTGGCATGTTCGCCACCTTCCACCCGGCCAGCATCCCGGGCGAGGTACGCGGCAAGTCGTCCAATGAGGCGTGGGCCGCTCGCCACATGGAGCGGCGGCTTGTGGAGGAGATGGGCCACGACATCGACCATCTGACCGTCACAAGCTGCGATGCCGATACGCTCTTCCATCCGCACTACTTCAGTTGCCTGACGTACAAGTTCGCCACCCATCCGCATCGCTACCGCCGCTTCTGGCAGGCTCCCGTCCTCCTCTACAATAACATCTGGCAAGTGCCTGCGCCTCTACGTGTCCCCAACGGCTTGGGAGGGCTGAACCACCTGGCCCGGCTGACGCGCAAGTATCGGGTCCTCTTCCCCCAGTCTACCTACAGCCTCAGCTTCCGAATGGCCCGCGAGGTTGGCTACTGGGACGTCGATGTGGTGCCTGAGGACTGGCACATGTTCCTCAAGTGCTTCTTCAACCTTCGCGGAGAGGTGGATGTGGAGCCCATCTTTCTACCGGTCGGCAATGACGGCGTGCGCAGCGAAGGCTACCTGAAGACCTTCTTTGCGCACTACCAGCAGGCCCGTCGTCACGCTTGGGGTGCGTCGGACTTCCCCTACGCGATGCGGCAGTTCGCAGCTCATCCAGACATCCCATTCTTGCGTCGCCTGCGTCGCACGTGGAGCCTCTTTGAGAACCACCTCCTCTGGTCCAGCCAGTGGTTCCTCATTACTGTGGGCCGACTCGTACCGGCGGCAGCCGCCTACGTGTTTGGCGTCGACTGCATGCCGGGCTGGTTTGAGGTCGCTTCCTCCAAGATCCTCTTCACCTGCATCGTGCCGCTGGCCGCAATGGTGATCATGGACAGCCTCATCATGCGGCCCCGCCGACCTCACACGTTTCCGGTCTGGCTCTACCCGATTCAGTACGCGCAGTGGTTCCTCATGGCGGTCATCACCTTCCTCTTCGGGGCTTTGCCTGCCCTCGACGCGCAGGCCCGCCTCGCCCTGGGAAAGCGGCTGGAGTACAAGGTCACCGAGAAGGCGTAGGGACGCGGCGAACAGTGGCGTTGCCGCACGCTCGCTGCGGACCGCGAGTCCCATTCCGCCTCGCACCTCTCTTTCCCTGTGCTGCATGTCCGGCTGTGCTAGCATGATGGGTAAGGAGGGCGAGGAGCATGTTGTGCCCGCGATGCAATGCTGAGCTGCAGATCGAACATCACCACGGCATCGAGGTGGACCACTGTCCGTCCTGCAACGGCCGCTGGCTGGACCACCGCGAGCTGGATCAGTTAGAGGCCACGGTGGCCACGGATGAGGAGCGAAGGGCGACCATCGTCTACTCCCCCCGGCCCAGCGAGATCTCGTGTCCCAAGTGCGGCAAGCGGATGACCGCCTTCAACTACCGTGCCTACAACCTGGAGATCGATACCTGCGAGGAAGAGCACGGATTCTGGCTCGATGCAGGCGAGGAGGGACGCGTCCGAGACATCGTCGAGGAGCGAGTGCGGGGTCTGGCCCGCTCCGCCTCCGCCGAGAGGTCCTGGGACAAGTTCCTGGATAGCGTGGGGCGGAAGTCGGTCTGGGATCAGATCAAGGGAATCTTCCGCGGTCGGTGACAAGGAGGGGCAGCCTTTCTCGCCACCGGCGGCCCCGCTCGCGGCTGGCCATTGTCCACGTGAGGGCAGCCATCGCCGCCAATCCCAGCGTGAGGCCGAACCCAAGGATGAAGGCGCGGGTGATGAGCGCGGAGGCGGCGGCCACACTTCTCGGCGCGCCGACGATCGCCTGGGTCAGACCCGTGATACCACCCTCGGTCACTCCTATCCCGGCTGGCAGCAGAGAGAGGCTCCCGGCGAGGGCCGCCATGGGAAAGATGAAGGCGGCCTGAACGGCAAGCTCCCCAGTCATCGGCCTGCCGAGACCCCCCAGCACGAGGAAGAACGCTAGACACTCCAACGACCAGGCCACCAGGCCGAGGCCAAGGGTCCAGGAGATGCCGCGCAGAGAGAAGAGAAGGCGTGAACTCTCGTGGAAGTCCTCCATGGGGGGCAGGAACCGGCGGGTCGGCGGGAACCGCTCTGCGCCCCGGATGAAGAGTGACGCCAGACCCCGGTGTCGCAGTGCCGCGATCGCCACGACGGCAATGACCGCAGCGGCAATGAAGATGGCCCTACCCCACTGGAACAGGACTAGCCCGGCGCTCGCCAGCAGAAGCATGACGAGGGCATCGCTGGCGCGCTCAGCCAGCAGTATTGGGGCAGTGCGCGCCATAGGGGCGCCGTACATCTGCCGGGCGTAGTAGCTCTTGACCCACTCGCCCAGGCGCGCAGGCGTCAGGATCATCGCTGTGCCCGCAAAGAAGACCAGCAGATCCTCCCACAGGCTCGGAGCCTGGCCGCTCACAAGCTGCAGGAGCTTCCGCCAGCGCAGGTAGCGCACCAAGTAGTTGAGCGCCGTCACGCCGAGGAGGGCTGGCACCAGGCTCCAGCGGAAGTCGGCCAGGCTCGCGGAGATGTCCCCGAAGTCGGCGTACAGGCCGAGTCCGGTGAGCACGGCCACCACGGCGAGCAGGGAGAGCAGGAAGCCCCGCCACAAGCCGAGCCTGGCCAGCGCTACTTCTGGCTCGGGCGCATCGTCCGGCCGCTGAGCCGCGCTGGCCGGAGGACTGGCTGCATCACCCTGGGCCGGTGTCACGGCTGTCTCTGCGCCTGCGCCTGGAGGAGGTGCACGACGGCGTAGTGCTCATTCTCCAAGGAGAGCGCGAATGTGGTCTTCGACAGCAAGGACTCGAGCCTGCCACCCGAGCGCTTGTCCAGGAAGACGTACTCAATGCCCGTCTCCTCGAGGATTGCCTGCACCTCCGAGCGGGGAGTCTCCGGGTCCACCAGCCGCGTTGCCAGCATCGACTGTTCCTTCTCCTGGCCGAAGGAGAGATAGTCGGGCTCAATAAGGCTGTAGGTGGGACGCTGTGCGTAGCCCTCCACCCACCAGGCGTAGGAGACCCTGGTGGTCGAATCGTTGGCGAGGACTACGGTGCCGGGCGGAGTCTCCTCCCGGAGCCAGTCCAGAGCTTCCACGGCCGACGCGTTGAGTATCTGGTACCGGGGTCTTGACAGGCCAAGGCGCTCGTTCCCCGAGGTGACCATGATGGTCAGGAAGGCGACCATTGCCAACCCGAGGGAGAGACGCTCCAGGTGCCTGAGGCTCAGCCGCACCTCGGTCTCGGCGAGGTGCTGCTCAACGGCGGCCACCACCACGCCCAAAGACAGGACAGCGCCGGCCTCGATGAGCTGGAAGGTGCGGATCTCGCTGGTGAGATAGAAGCCCAGCGATGAGCCGGCCAGAACGGCCAGGGCCGCTGGCCTGATCCGCGCGGCTCTCTCGCGGAATCGGGGCAGCAGCGGCAGAGCCGAGGCGACGATCGTCGAAATGAGGAGCAGGCCGATCCAGAAGGTACGGTTCTCCTCGAACACATAGGACGTCACCGCGCCCATGTCGCTCACGCTGAACCCGTGCGGGTTCGTCGGGTTGCCGGTCACGAGAGTCAGGAAGCGGATGTACCAGGGAAGGAAGGGCAGGCTGAAGACTGCTGTCGCCAGGCCCCAAACCCGGGCGTTTTGGAGAAATCGCCGCATGTCCGGCCGCTCCTGGGCGAGCAGGGCAAGCCCCAGGATCAGCAGTGTCGGCGCCAAGATCAGCAGTGTGAAATGATGGGTGCCGGCCACCAGCGCCGTCGCGACCGCGGCCAAGAGGAGAGGCCGGCGGTCTCCGGAGATGAGGCCGTCCGTCAGCCAGTAGACGGTCAGTAGCAGGAACGTGGTGGCCAGGAGCTGAGGGTAGCCGCCCCAGCAGAGTGCCTCTGACTCGTAGCCTGCGATGAGGAAGGCCAGCGTGAGGCCGGCGGAGAAGAGGGGCGAGCAGCCCCGTCGGAGGATGAGGTAGAACGGTATCCCCATGAGGACGGACGCTCCCACGCCCAGGACCTTCAGGGCCACAAGCGGAGATAGCACGACGAGCAGAGCTCGCAGGCAGACCAGCGTAACGGGGAAGTAGGTCGCTTCCGCCGCCCTCACGGAGTCCCCGAACAGCCCGTAGGTCACCGCCAGCCAGTTCCCCGGGTCGGCGCCGGGGGGAGCCGGGTTGTCGGCGAGGACCCAGAACCGATAGGCTGCGACCCCGGCCAGAACGGCGAGGATCGGAACCAGTGACCACAGCGCCAGGAAATCATTCCGCTCACGCGGGCGAACTTCTGGCTGGCGGCGTGGTTGACTCAGCTTTGGGCGCGACTTGCGCTTCTTGGCACTCGTATCGAACTCCTTTCGCACAAGATGATCCCGGCGTTGCCGGCCGTGGGAAGCAGCAGGTTGCAGAGGGCCTCGGCCACGCGGACGAGCGGGCTGAGCCACGCTGGCAGGTGCAGCGCCTCCATGACGGCCGGAGGGGCGATGTGGAGGGTACGGGCCCACAGCACCCGCCATCCAGACGCCTCGGCCTTGCGGCATAGATCCGTGAGCGCAAGCACACTGACGTGCCCTACCGATTTGTCCAGTTCCTCCGTCTGCCTCCGCAGGAGCCTTCCGGCAATGACGCGCATAGCACCGAAGTTGGGCGTGGTGATGAGCGCCACCCGCCTCGTGACGCGGGCGAGCTCGGCCAGGGCCGATTCCGGCTGAGGCAAGTGCTCGATGACCTCCGAGCAGAGAAGGACATCGACCGCCTCGCCACGCAGCGGCAGATGCGTGACATCGGCCTGGAGGAGGCGGGCCGCGCGCGACCGGCCATTCACCCGGAGGAGATACGTCCGGGCCAGATCGGCGCCGGTGACCTGGGCGCCCTGCCTGAGCGCGACCTCAAGGTACTCACCGGTCCCGCAACCGGCGTCCAGGAAGCGATCGTCACGGCGAAGGACCTGGCGAAGGACTCGCTTGATCGCTTCCATCCTCGTTCGGTGGTAGCGAGCATCCCAGAAGCGGGGGCTGGCGTAACGCTCGGTGCTGCGCGCCTCCTCTTCGTAGAAGGCGAGGGAACTGGCGGCAGGCGCCACCGGCTCGCCGAGCGGTTGGATGATTGCGGTTCGTGTCGGTGCGACGTTGCGCACTACCGAGTCCTTTCGGAGGGGCGCGCCGATGCTAGGCGGCCCGCGGCAGCGGAGTCTCCTCTTGCAGGAGAGGGTCACCGTCCAGGCCAGCCAGGCTGCCCTGAGCCAGAGTCCGGTAGAGGCGCTGCGCTTTCCACGCGGCCACGTTCCAGTCCCGGGCCGTCGCCGCCCTCTTCGCTCCGTTTGACAATTCGCTCCGCAGGCCTTGGTCGTGAAGGAGGCTGCCCAGCGCATTGGCCAGCGACTGTGGCTCCTTCTCGCACACGAGGCCGTCGATCCCCGGCTGAATTAGGTCTGCGGCCGCGCTGTCGGCGGCTCGCACGACCACTGGCGGCAGGCCACAGGCCTGCGCTTCGACAGTGGTAATCGAGAAGCCCTCTTGTTCCGACGGGAGCGCAAAGACACGTGAGGCCTTCATGAGGCCGTAGACGTTCTCCTCCGTTGCGGGCGCCCCGTAGAACCGCACCTGGCCGTCAAGGCCAAGTGAATTTGCCAGGGCGCGCAGCCGGAGTTCCTCCGGCCCCGCCCCCACGATGCCGCATGTGTGGCCAGCGCCGCCAAGCTGCCGCACTGCCTCGAGGAGGATGTCCACCCGCTTGTGTGGCAGGAGCCTGCCCACGAACAGGATGTCAGGTGCCTCCTGCGCAGGTGGGCTGGCCTGAATCGCCTGGCAGTCCACGCCGTTGGGCACCACCACAACGGGCGGTCTTCGTTCGGGGAGCCGACGGGCCGTGAAGGCTGAGACGGCGATTCGGGCGTCGCCGACGGAGGCGCAGAGCCGTTCGACCAGCGTCGCCGCGAGGGCTCCGCGGCCCAGGTACTCGCTCCAGCGCCGCTGTCCCATGTACTCGTGCCACGTCACCACCAAGGGGGGTCGCGAAGACACGTTACCCAGTCGGGACACGAGGACCGACAGATAGGGAATGGAAGAGCAGTCGATGATGTCGAACCGTTCCCTCGCCAGCGCGGGCAGGAGACGGCAGGCGAAGGCCGCCGCTTCCTTGAGGCTCCTCCGGCCGCCGGGGGCGTAGAAGGGGACGGGAGACCCCACTCCCCGCAGCACCATGCCTTCAAACCTTCGGACGTTGGGCCCGCTCCAGAACTGCCACCCCAGCAGGTGGACTTCGTGGTTCCGGGCCAGGCGGCGGCCCAGCTCGAAGTAGCGCCGCTCCGCTCCTCCCTGCATGTAGGGGTAGATGGCGTCGTAGACCAGCGCTATCTTCATGAGCGTCCGTTCAACAACGTGGCCAGGAACCCGGCCAGCCCGAAGTTGCCCGCGCAGAGTATGATCGCCTGGGCGACGGCAGCGAGCCCCAGCCTGTTGGGCACGGCCGTGCTCGAGACGTCCTCGACCAGCAGGAAGACGTCGAGACCGACGCCAACGGCGACGAGGGCGGCTGCACCCACGATGACCACCTCGAAGCGCAGCGCACGGCTGGCGAGCGCGTGGACCAGGTCCGGTCGGGTGATGCCCAGTGAGCACGTGTAGAGGTGGGCAACGCCGCTGAACAGAAGGGCGTTAATCCCGAGGACCAGCAGGATGGAACCCGCGAACACCGGCTGCCACTCCACTGCGCCGATGACGATGCCCCGAGACGATGCCAAACCCAGGGCCAGGACAACCGCCCCAAGCAGAGTGAGCATGAGGCCGGGGATCGTGTACAAGAAGTTGGGGGTGGTCAGCAGCAGGAAGCGCAAGTGGCGCCAGCCGTCGCGGAACGTTCTCAGCTTCGCCTCGCCGCCGCGCGGGTAGTACGATATCGGAACCTCGACCAGGCGCAGGCCCTTGCGGGCTGCCTTGAGGATCATCTCCGAGGCGAACTCCATTCCCGGTGCGTGCATGTCCAGTCGGTCGAACGCGACGCGCGTGAAGGCTCGGAGGCCACACTGGCTGTCGCCGAGCCGGGCGCCGCTGCACAGACGCAGCAACCAGGTGATGATGGGCGTCCCGAGGTAGCGGTGGCTCCAGGTCATGGCGCCGGGGGCGATCCCGCCCTTGTATCGGTTGCCGACGGCGATATCGGCGCCGTTCTCGAGCGCTTCGATAAAGGGGTCCAGGTTGGCGTAGTCGTAGGTGTCGTCGCCGTCGCCCATGACTACGTAGCGGCTGCGGGACTCGGCGATACCCCGTAGCAGGGCGCTGCCATAGCCGCGGTGGGTCTCGTGAACCACTCGTGCCCCCGCTTGCACGGCCTCGCGCACAGAGCCATCCTGGGAGCCGTTGTCGACGATGATCACCTCGCCGCTGAGCCCCGAGCGCTCGAGCCAGCCCCGGGCTTTGGTCACGCAGGTGGCTATCGAAGCCTCCTCGTTGAGGCAGGGGATCACGATCGCAACGTCGTAGGGGCCCGTATCGCGCGTCTTGTCCTGGGAGGCCGGCGATTCGGGCTTGATTGGGGTGAGCGTGGTCATGGCTCTGGTTGCCCTGGCCATGCGTGTCTCCTGCTCTGGTACATCTTCGGTGAGCAAAGGGCATAAGGGGGATGCGTCGATCCCCCGATCTGTGGAGGCGGCAGCCCCTACGGGGCCCTGGGGCGGTGGGTTCGCGCGAACACGGGCGGGAGCTGTTGTCTGGGAGTTGGGCTCCCGAGCGCCCGCGTGGTTGACAAAGGCGTGAGCCCCGGACATAACATCGGTCTGGGCAGCAGCGGGGAAGGGCTGTCCCAGGGATTCATCACTCGATTTCCGCACGACTTCCGGGGGTGGCACTGCTCATGATGGGTCTCAAGGAGATCCAGCGGCGCAAGTTCCAGTTCGGGCTCATCGCCCTGGTGGTGACGCTGATCTCCTACCTCGTGCTCATGATCAACGGTCTCGGCATCGGCTTGAACGAGCAGGCGGGGAGCGCTCTGCGACGCCTGAACGCCGACGCCCTCGCCTACGCGCAGGACAGTGACGTGAGCGTCATTCGCTCCGAGCTGTCGGCCGAGACGGTGGGAGAGATCAGCCAGATCGAAGGGGTGTCGGATTGGGCGCCGCTCGGGTACGTGGGCGTCAACGTGCGAGGCGGAGAGGGCGATGTCACGCCGGCCGCCTTCCTCGGCTACGAGCCCGCCTCCCTCGCTGAACCGCACGTCACCGATGGTAGGACTCTCGACGCGGGGGACGGCCGCGGGTTGCTCGCGGACGCCACCTTCCTGAAGGTCGCGGGCCTTGAGGTGGGCGATCGGGTTACCGTGTCATCGCGGCTCGACGAGTTTGAGTTCACCATCGTGGGCGAGATCAAGGAAGGCTACTTCTTCTTCCGGCCTGTGATCTACGTGCTCCTCGACACCTGGCGAGAGGTCAAGTACGGTTCCGAGGACGCGCAACTGCCGGCAGCGAGCGTCGTTCTACTCAAGGGCCGGGATCTCGTCGGTCGGGCTACGTCCGACTATGAGGTCGTCTCCAAGGGCACCGCGTTCGCCAACATCGAGGGTGTGCAGGGGCAGGACGCGACCGTGGAAGCTCTGCGCGCCTTCGGCTTCCTCATCGGGGCGCTGGTGATCGGTATCTTCTTCTACGTGCTCACGATGCAGAAGGTGGCGCAGACAGGCCTTCTCAAGGCCCTGGGTGCCAGCAGCGCCTACATCTTCCGTCAGCTACTTGCACAGGTGCTGGCGGTGACGGTTGTGGGCGTGGCGATTTCGGTTCCGCTGGCCTACGCCACCGGCACGGCCCTCAACCAGCTTCCGGAGGCGGTGCCGATCGCGTTCACCGGCGGCACGTTCGTCCTGACATCCGTCTTGATAGTGGCCACGGGGATCATCGGGGCCTTGTTCTCGGTGCGGCAGATGGTGCGCGTGGACCCCATCATTGCCCTCGGGCAGCAGCAGTAGGATGAGCGGAACTCTGGCGGTTACGGCTCTGAACAAGACGTACGGGAGCGGCGCTCTGGCCGTCCACGCCGTGCGCGACGTGGAGTTCGCGACGCAGCCAGGCGACTTCGTCGCGATCGTTGGGCCGTCCGGTTCCGGCAAGACGACGCTGCTGGCCATGATCGGGGGGCTGCTCACCCCGTCCAGCGGCAGTATCAGAGTGAACGAGCGCGAGATCACGCGCCTGTCGGCCGCCGAGCGGGCGGCGTACCGGCGCGACTCGGTCGGCTTCGTGTTCCAGGCCAACAACCTCATTCCGTTCCTGACAGCGAGCGAGAACCTGCTCATAATGGATGAGATAGGCTCGGGGAGCCGCCGCGAGGCGGAGAGCCGGGCGGAGCGTCTGATGGACGAACTGGGGCTGACCGCCCGCACCGGGGCGCTGGCGACGGAGCTTTCGGCCGGCGAGCGTCAGCGCGTCGCCATCGGCCGCGCTCTGATGCGAGACCCTCTTCTCGTGCTTGTCGATGAGCCGACGGCTAACCTGGACTCAGACCGCGGGGAGCAGGTCGTGCGGTCCCTCATTGCGGAAGTGAAGTCCCGCGGCAAGCTGGGGCTGATGGTGACCCATGACATGAGAATGGCTGCCCTGGCCGACGTGATCCTGCAGATGCGTGACGGCCGCCTCGCGCGGCTGGAGCGGCAGGAGGAAGGGCAGGCCGACGGGCAGAGGGCGAACGGCGGGTGACGCCGGCCTATGCGCCGCAGAGCAAAGGAGGAAGGCCATGAAGATCATCGTGCTGGGCGGGGCCGGCGACGTGGGCAGCCGGGCTGTCGAGGATCTGGCGCTCTCGCCGGATGTCGAGGCGGTGACCATCGCCGACCGAAACGCGGCCGCCGCCGAGAAGCTGGCAGCGACACTGCGGGGCCGTGGCGCTGAGATCGCAGTCGAGCCGGTCGATGCCAATGACGATCAGGCGCTCATCGAGGCTATGCGCGGCCACGACGTCGCCGCGTCGGCGCTGGGGCCCTTCTATCGCTTCGAGGCGAAGCTGGTGCGGGCTGTCCTGGAGGCAGGGGTCGACTACGCCAGCGTCTGCGACGACTGGAGCGCCGCCGCGACGGTGCTGGATGGACTGGACGAGCCAGCGCGCATCGCCGGACGGACGATAGTCACCGGCCTGGGAGCCAGTCCCGGTATCACCAACGTCGGCGTTCGCTATTTGGCCGACCAGTTCGACCGCATGCGGCGGGTGGATGTGAACGTCTACCAGCCTCTCAACGCCGGCGGCGGCGAAGCGGTACTCAAGCACATGCTCTACATCATCAGCGGCGAGGTGGCGGCCTGGCGACAGGGCAGCCGGGTCATGCTCCCGGCCTGCAGCGAGGAGCACATTGTGGAGTTTCCGGTCTACGGTCGCATCAAGGTGTGGAACATGGGCCACACCGAGCCGGTGACGATCCCTCGCTTCATATCCGGGATAGAGGAGTGCAACTTCTTCATGGGCTTCGGACGCGGTTCCCGCCTCTTCGTCTGGCCGGCCCGGCGAGGCCTGTTCACGAGCGACCGTAGCGTCGACGGCGTTGCCCGTCTCCTGGCACCCATCGAGCGCCTGACGAGCGGCCGGGAGCCGGCGCCGGGGGCGATCCGCGTCGACATCTGGGGCGAGAAGGACGGGGAGAGGGTGCACCGGGTCATGAGCGGCACCGGGGTGATGCGTGACGCCACCGGCCTCTCGCTGTCAGTGGGCGCCCAGATGCTTGCCCGCCGCGAGGTCGTGACCGAGCAGGGAGGCGCGTATGCGCCCGAGGGGTGCCTGAAGCCGGAGCCTTTCCTGCGAGCAATGAAGACCAAGGGTGTAGAGGCCTTTGAGGGCCTGGACATGACCACTCCCGTGCTCTAGAGACAGTGGATGGAGAGTCCCGCTTCGCGTGCCTGATGGTCAAAGGGATCGCTACGGCTTGGTGCCGATGACGAGGGAGGCAGTGGCCGGGGGCGGGAGGGGCTTGACTACGGGCTTGACGAAGCCTGCCCGCCGCATCCAGGCTGAAATCTCACGGCCGCTGTAGGATCGCCCCTCGCCGGTGTTGACCAGCATGTTCAGGGAGAAGAGGGCGGCCCCGACGGGCGAGGTGCCGCTAGGGTCGACGAGGCCTTCCTGAACCACCACCAGCCCCCCGCTTGCCAGCGAATCGTAGGACTTCCGCAGGAGGAGCCTGCAGCGCGGGGGTCCCATCGAGTGGAGAACGGCCGAGAGCAGGACCACGTCGTTGCCCCGGCCGAAGTCGTCGTTGAAGTAGTCGCCCGCCCTCACCGCCATGCGGTCTCCCACGCCGGAATCGGCGATGACCTCCTTGGCGATCTCCGTCGTGGGCGGCAGGTCGAAGACGATTGCCCTGAGGCCGGGGTTCTTGCGGACCAGGAAGATCGAGTACGTCCCGGCGCCACCACCGGCGTCGAATAGCTGCTTGCGTCCCTTTAAGTCGAGACTGTCGGCCAGCGCCTGGCCGCTGCGCAGGGCCCGGGTATGCATGGCGAGAATGAAGTCGCGGTGGATGCCGGGTATGTCGGATGCACCCGCCGGGACGCTCGCCCGCCGGTTGGTGCGCACCGCCTCGGTGAGCTGGCCCCAGGATGCCCACAGCCGGTCGGTGTGGTTGATGCCGTCGCCGACGTAGCCAGGCTGTCCCTTGACCAGCAGCTCCCGCGCCTCCGCTGAGTTCTCGTACCGCGTTCCCCGCTTGGTCAGGAAGCCCAGCGCGACGCAGGCGTTGAGAAGGAGCGCCGTTGAGCGGGCGTGGGTGCCGCAAGCCTGAGCCACCTCGCGAGCGGTGAGAGCGCGGTCGCCGAGGGCCGTGAACACCTCCAGTCGGGTCGCGGTCATCAGCACGCGTGCCGGTTGCCAGCCGGCGAGCGCGCGCACGACGGCACCTGGAGCTGGGCCGGGGGTTGGCTGCCTCGCTGCCATGGATGTCAGACTTGCTCGCCCGGCCCTGCCCTAGGCCGGGTCCGGTGTGAATCTCCGCCGGTCGCTGTGTCGCCGGCTGCTACGCAGCGCTGACCGCGATGGCGTCCTGCGGGCAGGCCTCCTCGCAGACTTCGCACCCGGTGCACAGACTCACGTAGAGCGGCGCTATGGCCCAGTTCTTGGTCACCTCGCCTTGCTTTCGCCCATCGCGTGGATAGATGCCGAACACGGCCTGCGGGCACTCCTCGAGGCACTTGCGGCACTCCTGTGACGAGGTGCACTTCTTGTCGTCCCACGTTATCTCTATCATCGCATCACCACTCGTTCGCCAGGGCGGGGATCGCGTTCCGGTCCCGCAGGGCGATAGCATCGCGGGGACACTCGACCCGGCAGACGCCGCAGCCGTAGCACTGGAGCTGGTTGACCGAGCACTTGTCGGCGTAGGCGGAGTGGCTGATGGCCCCGAAGTTGCAGAGCTTCATGCAGTCGCGGCAGCCGTTGCACTCGTCCCAGTCGATGCTGGCCACGTACTCGGCCTTGAAGAGCACCGGCAGGTCAAGCTGAGTGCGGGTCTTCAAGGCGATGCACTCATTGACGGTGCAATTGCAGATGCCGCCGATGTACGGGGTGATCATCGTCCACACGGTGTGGACGAGGCCGTTGCGGTCGAGCTTGTGGATGGCCTTCTTCGCATCCTCCTTGTCGAGCACTTCCAGATCGGATGAGTAGTCTGGATAAGGCGCCATGCCCTGGAAGTCCGACTGGAACGTGGTTACTCCGAAGCAGAACCTGGCTTCACGGAAGCCACGAAGAGTGCCCCGACAGACACAGGGGGTTCTAACCACAGAGAGGCTCATGTCGAGGATCTGGTCGATCTCCTCTATGGGAACAACCTGCCCCCAGTGCTCCTTCTTCTGCTGCTCCACCACGGTAGGAACCAGCCCTCTGGCCGTGGCGGGGTCGGTTGCCATGAGCTTGCTCAGCGGACCGACCCTGTCGTGCACGTACTGCTCGAAGTTTTCGAAGAAGTCCGTGGTGAAGCGCTTGCGCTCTTCGTTGAGCAGCTCCTGGCTGTAGTTCTTGGCCTGGAGATACCACTTCTCGCCCTCGCCGTGTTGAGTGCAGAACTCACACATCAGTGCACCTCCCTCGGGAACCCTGTCCTGTCGACGTGTTGGCCTCGTGCCTGCGGTGGGCGCAGGGTACGTCCCCGGTTCGCGGTTGTCAATAGCGAGAGCCAGGCGAGCTCGGCGGCCGTTGCCAGGGACGACCCGGAGAGGGCCGCCGTTGCGTGAGGTTAACCGGAGCAGTGGAAGAGATATGGGGCTCGTGGGCGCCGTACGACGCCAACCGCCCTTGAGGTGTCGGGTGACGCACTTGGCCTCGTGGACAGCGCACGGCGCGCTGCTGGCCGCTGGTGCTGGGTTGTCCTCTGCGGGCGGGCATGCAGCGCCCTAGGGCGCTGCGCCGACCGCGATGGCGTCCTGAGGGCAGACCTCCTCGCAGACCTCACAACCGGTGCACACGCTCAAGAAGACCGGCGTGATGGCCCAGTCGGTGGTCGCGACGCCCGGCTTTCGCCCATGCCGAGGGTGGAAGGCGAACACCCCCTGCGGGCACGTATCAAGGCACTCGCGACAGTCCTGCGGGGAGGGACACTTGCTGCCGTCCCACGTCACTTGAATCATGGCATCACCACTCGTTTGCCAGTGCGGGAACTGCGTTCCTGTCCCGCAGGGCGATGGCGTCCCGGGGGCACTCGACCCGGCAGACGCCACAGCCGTAACACTGTAGCTGGTTGATGGAGCACTTGTCGGCGTAGGCGGAGTAGCTGATGGCGCCGAAGTTGCACAGCTTCATGCAGTCGCGGCAGCCGTTGCACTCGTCCCAGTCGATGCTGGCCACGTACTCTGCTTTGAAGAACACTGGGAGATCAAGCTGTGTTCGGTGCTTCAAGGCCATGCACTCGTTGACGGTGCAGTTGCAGATCCCCCCGATCAGAGGAGTCACGAAGGTCCACACGGTGTGGACGAGACCGTTGCGGTCGAGCTTCT
>DAOULP010000255.1:0-8640 GCA_034420175.1 Dehalococcoidia bacterium
CCGTGGAGTCGGAGGAGCAGTTGATGACCACGGCGCGCGCAGTCAAGGCGGCCGGGGGCCAGGTGCTGCGAGGCGGCGCCTTCAAACCTCGCACCTCGCCCTACAGCTTCCGAGGTCTGGAGGAGGAGGGACTCAAGATCCTGGCCAGAGCCCGCGAGGAGACGGGGCTGGCCGTCATCACCGAGGTGATGACGGTGCGTGACGTAGAGCTAGTGGCGCGGTACGCTGATATCCTTCAGATCGGCGCCCGCAATGCGCAGAACTTCTTCCTGCTGGAGGAGGTTGGCCGCGCGGGGAAGCCTGTCCTTCTCAAGAGGGGTTTGGCCTCTGAGGTGCAGGACTGGCTCATGTCCGCCGAGTACGTCATCTCCCAGGGGAACCGGCAGGTGATCCTGTGCGAGCGGGGCATCCGTACGTTCGAGACGGCCACCCGCAACACTATCGACCTGAGTGCCATCCCGTTGGTCAAGCGCCTCAGCCACCTGCCCGTTGTCTCCGACCCCAGCCACGGGACGGGCAAGTGGTACTTGGTGGAACCGATGGCCATGGCCTCTATCGCTGCCGGCGCCGATGGGCTGCTGTTGGAGGTGCACCCCAACCCGGACCGGGCGCTCTCGGATGGACCCCAGTCGCTGACCTTCGAGAACTTCGGCCGGCTCATGGAGCGGGCGAGGGCGGTCGGCGAGGCCGTCGGCCGGCCTCTGGCTGAGCGCACGGCCTTTGCGGTTGGAGTCTGAAACGGTGGAGACACCGGAGGAGGGGCCGTCGACCGGTGGGCCGGCGGCCCCCTCCGTTGCCGACGAGTTCGCGATAAGGCTCCCCCTCTTCGAGGGTCCTCTTGACCTTCTCCTTCACCTGCTGGAGAAGGAGGAACTCGACATAACAGCAGTCTCGCTGGTTCAGGTCACGGACCAGTACCTCTCTCACCTCCATTCCCTGGAAGACATCAACATCGACGCCCTGGCGGACTTCGTGGCCGTAGGTGCCAAACTGCTGCTGCTCAAGTCACGGGCGCTGCTGCCTCGGGAGCCCGGTGCGGGCGATGAAGAGGAGGAGGACATCGGGGAGGAGCTTGCGCGCCTGCTCATCGAGTACCAGCGCTTCAAGGAGGTGGCGGCCGGGCTCCGGCAACGGGAAGATCAGGGTCTTCGCGCCTACCCGCGTGTGGCGCCCTCACCCGAGGTACCTCCCTCCCTGGGCCTGGACCGGGTTACGCTGCGGAAGTTGACCCGAATTCTCCGTGATGCGCTGAGTCGGCTTCCGGCCGAGGAGGAAGGGGCGACTGTCCAGAGGCAGGAGGTGAGCGTCCAGGACAAGGTCCAGGAGATTCTGGGTGGGCTGGCGCGATCGGGGCACCTCAGCTTTCGGCGCCTGGTGTCGGCCTGTCGGACCCGGCTGGAGGTGGTCGTGTCCTTCTTGGCTGTGCTTGAGCTCATCAAGGCTCAGCGAGTGGCTGCTGAACAGGAGCGTCTCTTCGGTGATATCAGGCTTGTTCCCGTGGAGGCGAACGAGACTGCCCCTGGGTGATCCGGTCGGTCAGGCGTGTCTACTGAGTCGGGCGCCTGTGGAGTCGGACGACAGTCTGCAGCAGGGGTTGTGACATCTAGTTGGGGGGTCTCACCCGTGGCGATAGCGGCGGTGTTGTTCGACCTGGATGACACGCTGGTGGAGGAGCAGCCCGCCGCCGAGGCGGCCTTCCTCGCCACCTGTGCGCTCGCTCGTGAGCGGTACGACATAGACCCCGCCGCGCTCCACCAGTCGGTGCGAGGCCATGCGCGCCGGCTGTGGTACGAATCCACAACTATCGGCTACTGCCGTGACATCGGCATAAGCTCGTGGGAGGGTCTTTGGGGTCACTTCCTGGGCGATGACCCGAATCTCCACGCCCTGCGCGGGTGGGCACCGGCCTACCGCCGTGAGTCCTGGGCGGCAGCCCTCGCTGACCACGGTGTGGCCGATACGGGGTTCGCCGAGCGGCTGGCCGCCGTGTTTCAGGATGAGCGACGTTCGCGCCACATCTTGTTCCCCGAGGTCGAGGCCACGCTGGCGGATCTCCGGCAGTCCTACCGGCTGGCTCTGGTGACCAACGGGGCGCCCGACTTGCAGCGTGAGAAGATCGAGGGAGCCAAGCTGGCGCCGCACTTCGATGCCGTCGTCGTGTCTGGAGAGGTGGGCATCGGGAAGCCTGACCCCCGGATCTTCTCGCGTGCCCTTGATCAGCTCGCTATCTCCCCTGGCGCGGCGGTGATGGTGGGAGATAGCCTTCGCCGGGACGTTCTTGGCGCGCAACAGGCCGGTCTCAGGGCGATTTGGGTCAACCGCGCGGGGGCCGACCCCCGCGACGACGTCAGCCCGGACGCCGAGATCGCCGACCTGAGTCAGTTGCGCGCCCTGCTCGCGTGAGTCGGCTCGCATCCGCCCTCTACGGGTCGGTTCGCTCTCTCATGCTTCGCCAGGCCTCCTTCCTCGCCTTCGTGGGCGGAACGCGCTTCCTTGAACCTCCCCTGGCCCTGTGCTAGCATTCAAGGTACAGAGACGCTTGATGACGGGAGGGGGGACTCCCCCTCTCTCCTTCTCAGCGGTCTTCCCAACGATGAATAAGCGTGAGAGAGTCATGGCGGCCCTGGCCGGCCAGCCCGCGGACCGGGTACCGGCCAGCTTCTGGGGGCACGACTACCTGCGCGAGTGGAACGCGCAGGGACTGGCCGACGCCATGCTCGAGAGCTTCCGCCGCTACGACTGGGACTACATGAAGGTGAATCCCCGGGCCACCTACTACGCCGAGGCCTGGGGCTGCCGATACCGGCCCTCCGGCGACGCGACCCGCGGCCCGGAGACGGTGGACTTCGTTCTCAAGTCCGTCGGCGACCTGGCCAAGGTGGGACCCGTCGACATCGGTCAAGGGCCCTTCGCCGAGCAACTGGTGGCCCTGCGGCTCATCCGTGATGGCCTAGACGGTGAGGCGCCGTTCATCCAGACGGTCTTTTCGCCCTTGGAGGTCGTTCGTCGGCTCGCCGACGGGGACCGCGAGGCCATCCGGGGCTATATGCGGGAGGCGCCCCAGGCGCTGCACAGCGCTCTCGCTGCTGTGGCCGATACCCTGGCCGCCTACGGTCGCGCTTGCGTGGACGCTGGCGCCAGCGGCATCTTCTTCGCGACGGTCGAGTGGGGCACCTACGACAGTGCCACGGCCGAGGAGTACGGCGAGTTCGGTCGCCCTTACGACCTGCGGGTGCTGGAGGCGGCGCAAAGGGCGGAGATGAACGTACTCCACATCTGCCGACATCGCAACATGTTCGACCTGCTTGCTGACTACCCGGTACATGCCATCAACTGGGCCGTGGGCGAGCCCGGCAACCCTAGCTTGAAGGAAGGGCAGGCCCGCAGCGACAAGGCGGTGATGGGCGGCGTCGCGGTGGCCACGGTGGCCAAGGGCACCCCGGCCGAAGTGGCCAGCGAGGTGCGCCGGGCGCTCGCCGAGACGGGCGGTCGCCGCTTCTTGTTGGCGCCGGGCTGTTCTGTCCCGCCTGACACGCCAGAAGCCAACCTGCTAGCCGTGAAGGGGACCCTGTAGATGCGGCCCAACCTTTCGCAGGTTGTTTGCCTAAGCCGAGGCGAGGAGGCGCCGTGATCCTGGCTCCGGATGAACTGGCGCGAGCGGCACCGGGTGCTGACACAGCCATCACCGTCGGCGTCTTCGATGGCGTCCACCGGGGGCACCTCTACCTTCTGTCGCGCCTTGGGGAGCGGGCTCGCGCCTTGGGTCTCGCCAGCGGCGTGGTCACGCTGCATCCAGCGCCTGTCCAGGTGCTGCACCCCGACAAACCCGTAGCCTACCTGTGCGGCCTGGAGGAGCGGATCGAGCGGCTGCGCGATGCCGGTGTGGACTTCGTGGCTCCGGTGACTTTCACCTCGGAGTTGGCGCAGCTTTCGGCCCGCGACTTCGTGCAGCTCCTGGTTGACGAGCTTCAAGTGAGATTCATGCTGGAAGGCCCCGACCACGCTCTGGGCCGGGGTCGCGAGGGCACCGTGACCGTTCTGGCCGAGCTCGGGAGGGCGATGGGCTACGAGCTGGAAGTCCTCGAGGCGCTGACCGAAGGCGAGCTTGTGGTCAGCTCCACGGCCATCCGCTCCGCACTGGCCAAAGGCGAGATGCGACGGGTGACGGAGAGGCTGGGGCGACCCTTCTCCCTGCGCGGCCCTGTGATAGAGGGCGCCCGTCGCGGCAAGAGCATCGGCTTCCCCACAGCCAACATCGCCGTCGGCGCCGACCGGGCACTGCCTCCCTACGGCGTCTACGTGACCTGGGCCTACCTGGGAGAGGCGCGCTACAAGTCGGTGACCAATATCGGCCGCCGGCCCACGTTCGACAAGGGCGAGCGCACGATCGAGGTTCACCTGCTGGACTACCCGGGGGGCGACTTCTACGGTCACGACCTCCGGATCGAGCTGCTGGACCGCCTGCGCCCCGAGAAGCGCTTCGCCAGCGCCGAGGAGCTCCGGACTCAGATCCAGCGCGACGTGGCCGCCGCGGAGGCGGCACTCTCGGAGAGCTGAGGATCGCCGTGCGACCTGTCCAAGAGCAGTTGCGCATCCTCATGCATGGCGTCGAGTACGGAGATGAGGGCATCCATGCGACCATGGAGCGGGAGCTGGCGGAGCGTCTCCAAGAGGGGCGCCCCCTTCGGGTCTACCTGGGCGTGGACCCCTCGGCACCGGATCTGACGCTGGGCCACACCGTTCCCATGTACAAGCTACGCCAGTTCCAGGACCTGGGCCATGAGACTGTCTTCCTCATCGGTGACTTCACCGGACTGGTGGGCGACCCCAGCGACAAGGACTCCCGCCGGCCCATGCTCACGCCTGAGGAGCTGGAGGCCAACGGCCAGACGTACGCCGAACAGGCCTTCAAGGTCCTGGACCCGGACCGCACCATCATCGATCACAACGCCAACTGGCTGAGCAAGCTCACCTTCGCTGACGTCATCCACCTGGCATCCAACTTCACAGTGAGTCAGTTCCTGCAGCGCGACAACTTCGCCGTTCGCCGCGAGCGGGGCGACCCCATCTATCTGCACGAGTTCTTCTACGCCCTCATGCAGGGTTACGACGCCACCGCGCTGCGCTGCGACGTGCAGGTCGGCGCCACCGAGCAACTCTTCAATCTCATGGCCGGCCGCACGCTTCAGCGCGCCTTCGGTCAGCGGCCGCAGGTGGCCATCTGCGTCCCCATTCTGGTGGGCACCGATGGCCGCATACGCATGTCGAAGACGCAGGGCAATCACATTGCGCTGGCCGACCCGCCGGACGAGATGTACGGCAAGGTCATGTCGCTGCCGGACGACGTCATAGTGCACTACTTCACTCTGGTAACACGCCTCCCAGCCGAAGAGGTGGAGGAGATACGTCGCCAGCTCGAGGAACGTTCCGTCAACCCCATGGAGCTGAAGAAGCGGCTGGCCCGGGAGATCGTGGGCCAGTACCACGGGGCCGACGCGGCGGAGCAGGCTGAGGAGCAGTTTGCGCGCGTGCACCAGAGGCGCGAGCTGCCGGAGGAGGCGTCGGCTGGAGACCGAATGGCCGCGCAGGTAAGGGACCTCTTTGACCAGCCTGGCGGCAAGATCAAGATGCGCGAAGTGTCTGGAGAGATGACCGAGTTGCTCGTCCCGTTGACCCACCCCCTGGGATTCGATGCGCCCCCGGGTTGGACGAGAGAATCCGGGCCTGGGTGGAATCTCGCGCGAATCTTGGCTGACGCTGAACTCGTCAGCAGCGTGTCCGAGGCGCGGCGGCTGATACGCGACGGTGCTGTCGATGTGGGTGGCGTTACCCACACGGATCTCTACCTAAGGGAGTCGCAGTTGGAGCCCGGTACAGTGATCCGCGTCGGCAAGCACCGCTTCCTGCGCATCGTGGACGCCGACAGGGAGTAGGCGACAGCTTGGGGATTGGCTGCTCACCCTTCGACAGGCTCAGGGTGAGCGAGCTCTGACTTCCGCTCGTGGTGAGCCAGTCGAACCACGGGCGGCCCACTGGGATTGAGTAGCGCTCTCCTAGCCGGGGGAGGTCGCGGGGGCAGAGCCCCCTCGACAGGAGAATCCGGGTGGGCCCGGGTGGGTACCCATTCGGAGGGGTGGGGTCTTCACCAGCCATGGACTCTGACTTTCGCATCGACCTGAGCGAGGTGATCCGCAACCTGGACGCGGCGGAGGTGGTATCCTTGTACTTCCCGCTCCTGCGCAAGACCCTGCTCATCGACACCCGCTACTCGGAGCTGGACGGACCCCTTATCAAGGTCGTGCCCATGGCCACGACGCCGGAGGAGCGGTTCAAGAGCCTGCGCCGCATGCGGCCCCGTTTCCCCAGGCCGGACAGCATCACCATCATCCCCTGGCCCAAGTACGTCGGCAGCATGAGCCGGCTGGGCGTCTGGGACCACATTGTGGAGCGCTTCGCGGGACTGGGCGGACCCGACCTGGTGCGCCAGTGCGAAGCCTGCCTCCAGGAGCTCGAGGCCGCCGAGCGCGAGGAGATCGGCCGGGCCGTCAAGGGCGAGAACTTCCAGGACCTGTGGCGGCGCGGTCAGCAAGGCGGAGCGAAGCCGGAGAACGAAGAGGAGGCCTGAGGGCGCTGGCATTGACATAACGATGAGGGCCGTCCCAAAGGGCGGCCCTTCGCTTGGCGTACAGATCGGCGGTTGGTTGGCCGTGCCGCAGCCCTAGGAGCTTTCCTTCTCCTTGGCCGCCTGCTCCACGATCCGCTGAGCGATGTGGGCCGGTACCTCTTCGTAGTGGCTGAAGTGGACGCGATAGCTGCCCCGACCCTGGGTGATGGAGCGCAAGTCGGTGGCGTAGCGCACGACCTCGGCAAGGGGCGCCTGGGCCTCGATGACGCTGTTGCTGCCCTCGGGCGTCATGCCCATCACCTTGGCGCGCTTGCTGTTCAGGTCGCTCATGATGTCGCCCGTGTAGTTCTCAGGCACCGTGATCGATAGGTTCACGACCGGCTCCAGCAGCACAGGCTGGGCGTCCTGCGCTCCCTTCTTCAGGGCGGCGGCTCCGGCTATCTTGAAGGCGATTTCCGACGAGTCGACCGGGTGCTCCTTGCCGTCGTAGAGAGTCGCGCTGAGGTCGATAAGCGGGTAGTGGGCCAGGACCCCCTCCTGCATGGCCTCCAGCACCCCTTTGTGGACGGCCGGGATGTACGTCTTGGGCACCGCACCGCCCACAATGCGGTCCACGAACTCGAAGCCCTCGCCCCGGGCTCTCGGCTCCAGCTTGATGGCCACGCGAGCGTACTGCCCGTGACCTCCCGTCTGCTTCTTGTGCGTGTACTCGGACGAGTTGCCGACGGTGATGGTCTCCTTGTAGGGGACCTTGGGCGGCGTCAGTTCCAGGTCAACACCGAACTTGCGGCGCATCTTCTCGGCCGCCACTTCCAGGTGGGAGTCACCCAGGCCGGAGAGGATGGTCTCGGCCGTGTCTAGTTCGCGGTGGACGCGAAGGGTGGGGTCCTCCTCGGCGATGCGGCTCAGGGCGGAGCCCATCTTGTCAAGGTCGGCCTTGCTCTTGGGATGGACGGCGGCGGAGTAGCAGGGCTCCGGGAATACGACAGGCGTTAGCACCAGGGGCTTCTCGCGCTGGCAGAGCGTGTCGCCGGTAGCCGTGTCGGACAGCTTGGGGACGGCGCCGATGTCGCCAGCCACGAGCCGGGACGTCTGCTCCTGGCTCTTGCCGCGAACCGTCAAGACCTGCCCGACGCGTTCGGCGCTGCCCTTGTTCGCATTCTGGACCTGCGAGTCTGACTGCAGTGTGCCGGTGAAGACCCGGAGGTAGGTGAGTTTGCCCACGTAGGGATCGGCGGTCGTCTTGAAGGCGAGGGCGGCCAGCGGTCCCGCCTGGTCGACCGTCAGCCTCTCCTCCGGCCCGGAGGAACCCTGCTGGGCCACTACCTCGCCGATGTCCTTTGGCGAGGGCGCGTAGCCGACCACCGCGTCCAACAGCAGGCCCACGCCGATGGTCTTCGTGGCGGAGCCGTTGAAGACGGGGACGATGGAGCGGGAGATGACGCCGGCGCGCAGGCCGCGACTGACCTCATCCTGGCTCAGTTCCTCGCCCTCCAAGTACTTGTTGATGAGGGCGTCGTCCGTCTCGGCGACGGCCTCCACCAGTTGCTCCCGGTGACGGCCCACGGCTTCGGCGAGGGAGGCGGGAACGTCGCCCTCGCTGGCCTTTTCACCTGTGTAGGCCTTCATCGTCGCCAGGTCGACGACTCCCTCGAAGCTGTCCTGAGCGCCGATGGGCACCTGGGCGGGCACGCACTTCTTTCCCAGCGCGCTCTGGAGTTGGCTGAGCGCCGCCTCGAAATCGGCATTCTCCCGGTCCATGCGGTTGACAAAGACAATGGCCGGGAGATCGCGCTCGGCGATGAAGGCCAGGGCGGACTCTGTGCCGACCTGTACGCCGGAGGCGGCACAGACCACGAGCACTGCCACGTCGGCGGCCCCGAGTCCGGCCTTCACCTCGCCCACGAAGTCGGCGTAGCCGGGGGTGTCGATCAGGTTGATCTTGTGATCCTTCCACTCGCAGGGAAGGAGGGACAGGTTGATGCTGAACCCGCGCTTGATCTCGTCCGGGTCGT
>DAOULP010000256.1:0-16840 GCA_034420175.1 Dehalococcoidia bacterium
TGGAAGACGCCGATCGTGTCGCCGGCGCAGATCATGTCGTAGACGGCGGGGTCGTCGAAGTCGATGCGGCTCAGGTCGACCCGCACGCCGCGACGCTCCTCGATCTCGTCCAGGCAGTAGTCCACCAGCGACAGCATGCCCAGGGCCAGGAAGTCCACCTTGAGCATGCGGGCGTCGTCGATGCTGTCCTTGTCCCACTGGCAGACGACGCGGCCGGGCATGGCGGCCTTCTCCAGCGGCACCAGCTCCACCAAGGGCTTGGAGGAGATGACCATGCCGCCCACGTGCTGGCTGACATGGCGGGGGAAGCCGCGGATCTGCTCCGCCAGGTCCGCTAGGTCGCGCCAAGGGGGCGCGTCAAGGCGCTCGCGGAACTCCGGGTAGCGCGACATCTCCTCCCGCAGGTGGTCGGCTGAGCGGTGCTCCGATAGCTTGGCCAGCCGGTCCAGCTCCGCCTCCGGCAGCCCCAGGGCTTTGCCCACGTCGCGGACGGCCGAGCGCAGGCGGTAGGTGGGGAAGCTGCACACCAGTCCGACGTGCTCCTGGCCGTAGCGCTCGTAGACCCGCAGGATGAGCTTCTCGCGCACCTCGCGGCTGAAGTCCAGGTCCACGTCGGGCACCGAGGCCATCTCCTCGTTCAGAAAGCGGCCGGCGAAGAGGTTGCTCTTAAGGGGGTCGATGTGGCTGAGCCCGATGAGGTAGCAGACCAGAGAGCCGACGCTGCTGCCGCGGCCGCGGCCCGGCGGCCGGTCGGCGTGGTGGGGGCCGTAGACCTCCCGGGCCACCTCCTTCCCCAGCTCCAGCAGGTCGCGGTAGATGAGGAAGAAGCCGGCCAAGCCGTGCCTGGCGATGAGGCCCAGCTCCTCCTCCAGCCTGTCCTCCACCTGCCCCGGCAGGCGGCCGCCGAGCAGCCCGTAGCGGCGACGCGCCTCCTCGTGGCAGAGGCGGCGGAGGACATCGTCCGGCGTCTCGCTCGGCGGGCAGGGGTAATCAGGGAAGCGGTAGTCCAGGTCGTGGGTGAGGTCGAAGCCTTGTCCTGAGCCCGCCGAAGGATGGCAGCGCTCGGCGATGCGAACGGTGTTCGCCAGAGCCTCCGGGCAGTCAGCGAAGAGGCGGGCCATCTCCTGGGGCGACTTCAGGTAGAACTCGCTGTTGGGCCGTCGCAGGGTGTGGGAGGCTTCGAGCGTGCTGCGGTTCTTGATGGCCACCAGCACGTCCTGGAGCCGGTGTCGCTCCCGCACGTGGTAGTGGACGTTGTTGGTGGCGACGACGCCGAGCCGGAGGCGTTTGGCCAGTGCGACGAGCTCCCGGTTGCGGGCCGTGTCGCCGTGGACCAGGTTCTGCTGGAGTTCGATGAAGAAGCTGTGGCGGCCGAACATGTCGACATAACGGCGGGCGGCGACCTTCGCCTCATCGATGCGGCCCTCGGCGACCAGCGACGGCACCTCGCCCCGGCGGCAGCCGGAGAGGGCGATGAGCCCTTCAGCGTGGCAAGCGAGCACCTCGGGCTCGATGCGTGACTGGCCCCGGTCGTGGTCGAGATGGGCATGGGAGAGGAGGCGGCAGAGGTTGGCGTAGCCCTGCTGCGACTCGCAGAGGAGGGTGAGGTGGTGAGCATGGGGTGCCGCACCGCCGACTGTCCTCCGGAGGCGGATGCGCCTTTGGCGCAAGGTCGGCAGCATAGTCGCGGCAAGCCGCGGACTTCCAGTCCGCGAGGGTGGTTTCCCAGGCGAGCCCCGCAACGTGACTTCGGCGCCGATGATGGGGCGCAGGCCCCAGGCGCGGGCGGCCTGTGCGAACTCCATCGCCCCGTAGAGGCCGTCGTGGTCGGTGAGGGCGAGCGACTCGTAGCCCAGCTCCTGCGCCCGCAGCACCAGCTCCAGCGGCGATGACGCGCCGTCGAGGAGGGACCAGTGGGAGTGGGCGTGGAGTTCGACGTATCCCATTGCGGAACCTTAACCAAGTATAGAACATTAGTTCCCATACCTCAATAGGCAGGCAGTGGGATACTCAGGTTTGCCACCGCGATGATGAGGTTGCTCGCGCCGCCGCTCGCCGCAATGGGCCGGGCGCTTTCCATCTGGAGAGCGCCCGGTGGGCCGCCAAGCTGGATGGCCGTCGCAGCGGAGGATCTGGGCTACCCGGGACTGCCGGACTCGTTCAAAGGGCCTGGGGCCGGCGTCGCGGCTTCCGCAACGCCCCGCGGTTGGGGGCATTCCTGCCTAGCGCCTTGCCAGGCTGCCTTAGTCCATCAGCACGGTCGCTAGTGTCTGGCCCTTGTCTCTCGCTCGCGCGACGGCGACGGCGAAGATGTACACACCCTTCTTCCAAGTCTCCCTTTTGATGGGGACCACGTTGATGTGGTAGAACCCTGGCAGCCTTCCGGCCGTGACGCTAGTGATGTTGACCAGCGCACCACCAAGTCCCACGATCATCGGGTCTACCTTGAAGTTGGCGGCTCGGAGTCCTGTGACCGGCACCCCGCCGGTGTCGGTGACCGACACGACGAGGTAGTTGGGCTGTCGATTCCCCGGCGCCGCGATCGCGTCCTCGGAGAACGCGGTTACGATCAGCCTTGCCATAGTGTCTACCTCCTTGCGTTTGTGGATCTGCCCGGGCCCCCGCAGGCGAAAGCTCTGCTCGGCATCGTTCCACCGCCTGCCGCCAACCGGCTCTTCGCCCGTCAGATCATTCCTGCTTGGAGTCCTTGGGCTCACTGTCGCTGGTCATTCCCGCGAAGGCCGCCTTGAGCCATTGGTCTTGTTCTCGTTCGAACGAGGACATTGGCGAGGCGTCGGACACCCTACGCATCGCCTCGATGGCCTCCTCCGCCTCTGCCTGCCCGACAATCCGGTATCGCTGAAGGAGTGGGATGACAAAGGCGAATAACTCGATGCCACACTTGTGGGCGGTAGGAGCATAGAGAGTGACGCATGCATCCTGTCCACAGGTGGCCCGCACGATGGCGTGGTCGGTGGCCCAGTTGCCGCACAGGACCCCGTTGAGGTACCAACTGTGCATCGTGGCCCGAATGACATACATTCCTGGGGGCAATGCGATTTCCACATGCCCGTTGTGTGCGGGAATGCTGTCGTAGTACCAGCCCTGTGGGAGCGGTGGAGTGGGCGGAGTGGTTGCGGGGACATGCGCGGGGATCGGTGTCCAGGGGTCAGTCTCCTGGGCCCGATATCGTCCTCCTGACCAGTTGAGCACTCTTCCGTCGCAGTGCGCGACAGCGACCACCCACCTCCTGTTGGTGATGGTGCAAGGCTCACCTAGCTCTGTCACATAGACATTCAATGTGGCTGTTGCCATGGTGTTGACCTCCTTGCGTTGGCGAGGCCACCGAGCTCGTGGGAGGCGACTCGGACGAGGCCTCAAGACATCGGGAAGCCCAAGTCAGCGGAGCGTCAGGCTGACGGCGTGGACGCCGTCGGCCCGGCGATCTGCTTCACGGGAGGAAATCGCAGCCGGCGGCGCTGAATTCCGTCGCGCCACCGTCGATGCCGAACTCGACAAGAACCGAGATGCCGACGCCCCAGAGTATCTCTGGCTTCTTGGGGATGCTGACCTTCTCGACGTGCCACTGAGCGGGTTGCAGGTTGAGTTTCTCCTTTGAGGCGATCTTCCTTTCTCCGTCGTAGACGTGGACTGCCTTTAGACGATCACCGCCCACGCTCTTGAATCGAACCAAGGCTGCTTCCGCTCGCAGGCGATTGGCGTCGACAATGACGGGTGTTGGGATCGCGAAGTGGAACCAGTTTGACTGTGCCGACTTCGACTCGACGCGAATGGAGAAGCCTGTGCGCCGAACCGAAGAGACCCTATCGGGGAACTCGATCTGCATGCTGTGTCCGTGCGTCCACATGGCGTGTGCTATCGCCATCTGCCTCTCCCCTTTCTTGCAGGCACCCGTGGCAGTCAAGCCTGGTGCTGCCCAGGGTGCGCCGCTTCGTGGAAACCGACCCGTCAGGGCGACCAAGATGAGCCTTTGAGTTTCGCCCGTCTCTGTCTCCGGATGATCCCTTCTTTGGTCTCACCTCCTTTCGGTCCTGCCCGTGTCCAGCGGGGCTCGAGTCCGCTCCTGCGTTGGAGTGGGTGGGCGCTGATGGCTGATGACGCCCGCCGTCCGGCTGGTGCATAGCGGTCAGCGACCGTACGACAGTTAGTCTTACGAAGCATGACCGGTAGATGCTAAGTAGCGCGAGTCTACGGTGTGTTGAGCAGTATTATGCAGACAGGCGGAGTGTTATCAATGAGGTTCGTCACACTTGCGGCGAAGTCGTGAGGCCGTCTGGATCAGAGGGGCTCTGCATGGGGCGTGCGCGGGACGCTGGCGACGGGCGTAGCGCGCGGGAGGCTCGTGCGGCGCGACTGGTAGCCGATGCGCTTGGCTTCTAGTGTCTGGAGCACCAGCACCAGCGGCGACGACGGGCGGTCGAGTGGGGGCTAGTGGGAGTGGGCATGGAGTTCGGTGTAGGTGGTCATGTCTGCGGCAATCCGCTCAGGGTTGCTGCACGAAGCCACCATCCTCGCAGGCCTCGATGATTGACACAACCTCGTGCCAGTCGCGTGCACGCTTGAACAGGCCCCCCAAGTTGAGTGTGCGATTCCACGGGTGATCAAAGATGATGATGTGGGGGACTCTGTTCACGAACCCGAAGGCCTCTCGAAGGTGATCGTCGACAAAGACGTCGAAGGCATACTGGTGCTTGTGTTTCAAGCCTTCTTCGAAGTGGAGGAGGTGGTCGTGAGGTACCTTCCGTCGAGCCAGCCACTTCTCCGTTATGTCTGTCATGTCGGGTGGCCGTGCTGTCACCAAAGTCACTTCATGCCTTTGGCGAAGGCGCGAGAGTCCTCGGATCGCACCAGGATAGGGCTCCAAGTCGCAGCGGATCGTGTCTCGGATCAGCTTCATAGCTGTATCCGGAAGGATACCGAGCACCAGATAGAGATCGTGAACGTAGATATCCTCCTCACGCAGAGTCAGACCGAGGCGTTGCTGAACCAGGGGTATGAAGCTGGCGACGAAGTTGGCCACTACCCCGTCTATGTCTACCCCGATCTTCACTTCACTGGACCTCCTGTTGGGTCGAGTACAATCAGCACAGACAGCAAATATATCAAGCCGGTGAGGTATACGAGGCCATAGAAGACCCACACGAAGTACTTGGAGGCGCCCGTTGGGCCGATGGCCTCGCTGATGACGCGCGCCGCCCCAAACAGGTGAACGCCGTCAAAGAGCTTGACTGTGCGAAACGCGTCGTCTATCTGCCAGCCGCGCCGAACGGCGCCGATGAGAAGCTTGTAGTAGTATCCGTAGTCGATCGTGAAGATGGTGAGCCAAAGAACAAGCCCGAAGGCAATAACGATGGCCGCGACGTGTACTTCCTCGCCCGCGATGCGTATGAACCTGTCCTCGAATTGGCCAATAGCGAAGCCCGCTGCGCCGAATACGGAGATCACCACACTGACTGCGAGCGTCCGCATCCGGATGATCATGTCGTTGAAGTGCATCTGCATGTCGGTAACCTGCTTCCACTCATGTAGAAGAAGGTCCATTCGCTCGGTGGGAAGGAAGCTGGCTAGCGGTGCCTCGTCGGTGGGAGTACATTCCTTCTTTTGCTTGCCCAGTAGTGTGCCCACAGCGATCGGCATCAGGAAGAGCGCGAAACCGCAAATGCCCGTGACGAGGGCGGGGACTTCGTTCATTGGCTGACCACCTGTCAAGGTCTGACGTGTAGCGCAATCATACAACACGGCTCGCCTGCAAGTATTCACAGGCCCATGGAGATGGTGCGCATTGGTTCATGCCGTACGCCAGCGCGTCAGTAGCTCTGCCTCGCCCACCCTCCGCTCACCACGTCATCGTACACCGTCATCGTCCGCCCGTCCTCCAGCGACACCTCGTAGTACAACCGGCTCACCGGCCGCTCCCGCCACCACTCGTCGTCGATGCGCCAGGTGTCCTGCACCGCGACGACAGCCAGCCGCCGGCCGCCAAGCGTGGCAGCGATGGGCAACCCTTCGTCGTCCACCTCTACGGCGACGGGACGGGGCTCCTTCAGGGGTCGTAGTCGATGAGGGCGAGCCGGCGTTCGGGGATGCGCGACCATGGCTCCACCTCCACGATGTGAAAGACGGGCGACTGCCCGAAGCGGGCCTTGAGCTGCCGCAGGGCCTCCTCGAGCTGGGCCCGGCGCTTCCCTTTCTCCACGAAGAGGCCCGCCTGCTTGCCCGTCTCCTGCGTGAGCCCGGACAGTTCCACCGACAGTTCCTCCACCGGCCCCGATAGGCCTGCCGCCTCCAGGGTGCAGCGCAGCACGTAGAGCATCTGGTCGCGGTCGGCGGTGGCCTCTCGAAAGGTGATGGTGCGCTCCCAGCTACGGCCGCTGCTGAGGGCGGCGCGCAGTCGCATCTGGCGCACGGCGCGGTGAGCCAGGGCCGGCTGCCGGAAGAGCCGGCCGAGGAGCTGTCGACCGGCCACCAGGAGGGCATCGGTGCTGATCGTGGGCTCGGGGAAGGCCAGGCGTTCGCTCGCCGACTCCTGGGGCCGGCGAGGCCGCAGGGGCTCGCGGTCGAGGCCGTGGGCCAGCTCCCAGAGGCGCCGGCCTTCGGGGCCGAACTGGGCCTGGACGGCCCCCAGGGGCAGGGCCGCCACGTCGCCGATGGTGCGCAGGCCGAAGAGACCCAGTCGGCGCAGGGTATCGGGCGAGCAGGGGAGGAGAGAGACGTCCAGGGGCGACAGGAAAGCGGCCTCCCGTCCTGCCGGGACCGCGCACACCTCGCCGGGGGCGCTGGTGACGGCCGCCGCCCAGGCCACGAACTTTCCTTCCCCCAGACCGACGCTGGGCAGCAGGGAGCCGGTCGAACGGGCCTGCCCGCTGGCCAGACGGATGGCCCCCACCAGGGCTTCCCCCAGGCCCATCTCGTCCCAGTAGAGACCTTCGAGACCCTCGACTGCCACGTAGGCGCGGCCCTGATCCGCCGCCTCCACCAGGGGGCTGATGCCCTCCAGGGCGCGGAGGATAGCCTCGAAGGCGTCGCGGTAGCGGGTGGGGTTGGAGTCGAGGAAGGTGGCCTTGGGGCAGAGGCCCAGGGCCTGTCGCAGAGGCATGCCGGGACGCACCCCCTGGGCTTCGGCCTCCGGGGAGCACTCTAGGACGGCCTTGCGCCGCTCCGAGGCGCCGCTGACGACCAGGGGCCGCCCGCGGCGGTCGGGCCTATCGAGGAGCTCCACACCGATAGGGAAGTGGGGGATGAAGACGCAGGCTGCTCGCATAGGTCAGGCTCCTGGTTGGCAAGAAGGCAGCTTGACGACATGTTATTAGAACGGGTGTTCTTTTGTCAAGGGGGGTAAGGGGGGAAGTGCGTTGCGAGACGCCCCTGGGCCAGAGGTGTCATTCTGAACGCAGTGAAGAAGTTCCTAGAGACCCTCCGCTTTGCTCAGGATGACAGGCTAGGGCTGTTCTGCAACAGGCTCCGGTGGGCTCAAGGAGACGACTGGCGCGCGGTACCAGCCTCGAAGCGCCACGCGGCCCTGCCTAGCTGGGCCGTCGGAGGACGGCACCAGCGATCGACACCAGCGAGCCGCCCTCCGGGTCGGCGGGGCACTGGTCGTATCCCGTCACCTCGCCGTGGGACTCTCGCAGGAAGCGCAGGGCCAGGTATATGGGCGGTAGGCCGCAGACACGCCGGCCGTCGCCGTCAGCCTTGACCTCGCCGTAGAAGGCGGTGGCGTCTCCCGCTTGCACCGCCGCCAGGAGCCCACGGTCGGCGGCCGCGAGGCCGGCGCGGGCGACGACGTCCAGCGGCGCCCGGTCGCCGAAGGCAGGCCCGACGTGGGCCAGGTCGGCGGCGGCCACCACCAGCACCCGCCGTCCGGCCGTCGCTTGTCGCAGGGCTTCGAGGGCGGCTTCCAGCAGTTGATCTTCCTGGGGGCCCTCGGGGCCTTGGACGTAGCCCGCAAACGAGCCGCACAGAATGGGCACCGCCTCGCACTGGTGGTCGCTGAGGAGGTAGTGGAGCCACGTGACGGCCAGCTCAATTGAGTGCTCGTTGCGGTGGTGCAGCTCCTCGGCGAATGCGCTCTCCCCGCCGAGGGCCGAGGCCAGCTCGTCGACCACGCTCGTCGCCGTCGGCAGGATGCCCAGGGGCGTGGCGTACTGCTGGCGAGTCGGGGTCACTCGACCGAGGCCGCCGGCGTGGTCGGTGCCGAAGATGATCGCCAAATCGGCCTCTCGGACCGCAGAGGCGGCCCGCTGCCAGACCCGGGCGTAGGTGCGCGAGCCCCGCTGGTAGTCGATGTGAGGGCAGATGACGCCGACGACGTTGGAGTCAGCCGAGCGGTCCGGCGAGGCGTCATCTGTCACGCTGGCGTCTCGACAGTAGTCGTCGAAGCACTGCCGTAGCTCGTCCGGGGAGTCAGGGTAGCCCGCGCCCGCCAGGGTCGGCGGGCGGCACGGCGCTCCCCGATACTGCTCCAGCGCCTCCCGGTAGGCCTCCTCGAACCGGGGGCCCTCCAGCAACAGGTTCTGGCCCAGTTGGGCGACGAAGGCCTCGATGTGCTGCAGCGGTAGCCGCTGCCCGGTCAGAAGCTCCAGGCCCGTCTGCAGTCGACCGACGTCGCGGCTGCCATCGCACAGGCTCAGCAGCGGCGCAAGGGCGGCCGGGACCAGGACCTGCTGGTCGGTGAGCCCCAGCGGGTCGCGCAACAATGCGTAGGTCTCGGTCCCCTTCCTGACGAACCGGACGTCCAGAGAGCGCACCTTGGGGCCGGGGTACTCGGGTTGGGGTGGGTCCAGAGTCATTGCCTGGGTGTTCGGCGTCTCCGCAGCGCGGTGCCAGTGCCTGAACGCACCTACAGTGCGACGTGTCGCTCGTGACCGGCGCCGCCATTATACTTCACGATAGTCCTGTGGCCGGGCGGCGATGGCCGCCCGCGCGGGGGATGTGCTCATCCTCGCCCAGGGCAGCGAGACGGAGCAGGAGGAGAGGCCATGGAGCATCGTAACCTGGGCCGGTCGGGGTTGCAGGTGTCTGTCCTGGGGCTGGGGTGCAACAACTTCGGGCGCCGCTGCGACCAGAAGCAAACGGCGGCGGTCGTTCACAAGGCGCTGGAGCTGGGGGTCACGTTCTTCGACACGGCCGACATCTACGGACCCGGCGGCCTCTCCGAGGAGTACCTGGGCAAGGCGCTGGAGGGCCGTCGTCGGGACGTTATCCTCGCCACGAAGTTCGTCGGGCCCATGGGAGAGGGGCCGCTGCGAGGCGGCGCCTCCCGCCGCTACGTCCATGAGGCGCTGGAGGCCAGCCTGCGACGCCTGGGCACCGACCACGTCGACCTCTACCAGATACATTTCCCGGATGTCCGCACCCCGATCGAGGAGACGCTGCGTGCCCTGGACGACCTAGTGCGGCAGGGCAAGGTCCGGTACGTCGGCTGCTCCAACTTCGCCGGCTGGCAGGTGGTGGAGGCGCAGTGGATCACGCGCACCAAGCACCTGTCGCCGCTCATCTCGGCTCAGAACCAGTACAATCTGCTGGACCGTCGCATCGAGCGGGAGCTTGTGCCGGCGTGTAACGCCTACGGCCTGGGCGTGCTGCCCTACTTCCCTCTGGCCAGCGGCTTCCTCACCGGGAAGTACCGGCCTGGTCAGCCACCGCCGGAGGGCACCCGGCTGGCCAGCGCTGGCCCGCTGGCGGACCGCGTGCTCACCGAGCCGAACTTCGAGGTGCTCGGCAAGCTGGAGTCCTTCGCAGAGTCGCGGGGTCACACGATACTGGAGCTGGCGATCGGCTGGCTGGCCAGCCAGCCCCACGTGCCGAGCGTCATCGCCGGCGCGACGAGCCCCGAGCAGGTGGAGCAGAACCTGGCGGCGACGGAATGGCGCCTAACCGGCGAGGAGCTCGCGCAGGTGGACGCCATCACCCGTCGAGAGTAGCCAGACCAAGTCCGGGCCCGTTTGCATGCCTGGGGCAATGAGGCGGCGAGGTCGAAGGAGGGGGGACAGCTTGACACCTCCGGGCGCACGTGACCTGTTCGTGCAGGCGAACGGCCTCCGGCTTCACGTCCTCGACTGGGGCGGTGACGGCCAGCCGATCCTCTGCATCCACGCCACCGGGTTCCTCGCCGCCCTCTGGCATCCGGTGGCCGTCGCTCTGACGCGCAGGGCGCATGTCTTTGCCCTGGACCTCAGAGGTCACGGCGACAGCGAGCCGGGCGACAGCTACTGGTGGAGCGTCTTCGCCGATGACGTTGCCGGTGTCCTCTCGGCGCTCGATTCCCGGTCCGCGGTCCTTGTAGGCCACTCGGTCGGGGGCGCGGCGGCTGCGCTCTGCACCGCGCGCCGTCCGGGGTTGGTGAGGGGCCTCGTTTTGGTCGATCCCGTGATCTTCCCCGAGTCGTACTACGACCAGCCGCAGACGGCCGAGGGAAGCGACCTCCTTCGCAGCGCTGGTCGCCGAAAGCGGGCGTGGCCGTCGCGCGAGGCTATGCGCAAGTCGCTGGGGGGCAAGCTTCCCTTCGTCAGGTGGCGGCCGGAGGTGTTCGACCTGTATGTCGAGGAGGGCGTACGCTCCGGCAGCGACGGGCGGGTGGAGCTGAAGTGCATTCCGGAGACGGAAGGCGCCATCTACGTCGAGACCCTGCGCTTCAACCTCTGGCCCGAGATCATCAACGCGCGCGTGCCGACACTCGTGCTGCGAGCCATGTCCAAGGAAGGGCTTCCCTCAACCACGGCGCGCAACCTCGCCCAGCTCCTGCCGATGGCCGAGGACTGGCCGGTGGAGTCGGGCAGTCACCTGATCCCCATGGAGGAGCCTGAGACGGTGGTCGCAGCCGTGGAAGTGCTTCTGGAGCGGCTGGCGCCCTTGTCTGACCGCTGACGTGGTAGGCCGACGGGCTTGCGCGCCTACATGGTCAGTCCTGGGATTGGGCCAGCAGGCAGCCGCAGCCTACCGTAGCCAGCGTTTCCTCGCGTACCGGCCGGCCGCCGCAAGCAGCACGATGGCGACGGTCGCCGCGCCCGCAGCGGCTGCGACATTCACGCTGGACGATCCTGACTCGCTGACCGCTGCGTCGGGCTCAAGGCTCGGCAACTCCGCCACCCCGCCGACGCCAGGTGCGGAGGTGATCTCGAAGGTGAAGGCGCTCTTCGATGGAACTGAGTAGGTGAACGCCAGGGGATCCCCGGAGATGTGCATCGAGTCAATCGGGGCAGTGCCTGTGAGGTTGTCGAACACGAGCACGTCGGCTTCGGTTGCCGGGAAGTTCTGGATCGTGAAGCTGCTGTCCGCATAGCTGGTCTCGCTTGGGTTCGAGATCCAGACGGCGAGGTCGGCGCTCGTTCCGGCAGGGTTCCTCCCTGCCAGAACGTTCAACCCCGGGTTGGCGTTGATGGAGACCAGTTCCCTTCCCGGAAAGGTGCCGAAGAAGTTGGCGTACACCCAGTAGGCGGGCTTCCTCGTCCATCCCTGGGTCCAGTCGTACATCAGCCCCATGCTGTTGTAAGGGTCCGCGCTGTAGGACGTCTCCGAGAACGGGAACTGGAGAGGACAGATCCCGTTCTCCCACATCAGCGGCAGCGCATACGCGTGCCACAGCGCTCCATCGACGCCGTCGCTAAGGACGGCGAAGCTGCCGTACTCGTTGCAGTAAACGGGCAGGCCGTAGGGCTTGAGGGTGTTGCCCCGTTGAATGCCTGACGTGAAGTCGGAGTAGACATAGCGGTGGTACGTCACGCCGCTCAGGTACTGGGCACCGTCGTAGTTGTCCATCAGGTCCACAGCGATGGACGTGCCGCAGCACTCGGCGACCCCCACCATGCGTATGCGGCTGTCCACGGCCTGAATGGCAGCGTGCGACCTGGCGATCACTGCCACCAGGTCAGACATGTCCCAGTTGTCCCAGAAGCATGGCACGACGGGATCGGCACCACATGCTAGGTCTGGTTCATTGACCACGTCGAGGATGATGCGTTCCGGCGGAAACTCGATCACGTTGACCAGGTAGTGGAGCACGGCATAGACGTATTCCTGGTATTCATCCAGATCGCTCGGGGGATAGGTGCAGAACGCCTCGCCGGGAAAGCCCATGAACGGATCCGGGATGTCGTTTGACGTGAGCCAGGGAGAGAGGTAGACAGGATTCAACTGGATGGCGACCCCGGCCTCCTTCATGGCGGCGAAGGTGTCGGCAAAGGTGACGGTCTTGGTGAAGTCGGGAGGGATGGGGATGGGTGTGTCGAAGAGGAAGTTCTCCCAGGCAACGCTGTGAGGGTCGGCGTTGTCGTTGAGCGGCTCGAAGAAGTACTGGGGAAGCTGGATGCGGATCATGTTGAGACCGGCCTCGTTCCAACGGCTGATCCACATCGCCTCATCCCCGTCGGTGGCGATGCTGTTGCTCCCATAGGCGGTCGGCGGAGTCCCGATCACGACGGAGTAATCCACCTGCACGTCCGCATCGTCGGACGACGCGGTCGGCGGCGACAGCGCCAGGGGCAGGAGCCCGCTTGCCGCAAGGATTGAGCACAGAAACGAAAGCAGAGACGGTCTCATGGTGTGTGGCCCTCGAGTGCGCCTCGCGGGGCTTCCGAGGACGACCGCTTGGCTCGTTGCTGGACACAGGCGACGGCTCTGCGACCGTAGGCCACCACGCGTGGACGGGCGGTGGCCTCGCTGAGCCCATTCTACACTCGCCGTCCAGGCACTGACCAACTTGGTCACCAAGCGCTCCGAGAACGCCGGCGGAGATGCGTAGGGGAAATGATGGGGCGCGGAAACTGATCACGCGAACAGGCGCTTGACAACCCCCATGTCCTCTCTATACTTGTGGTGGGAATCGCCGCGATCTAGCCAAGATCGCCCGCCGTAGGTGCTTCCAGGGCCGTGGAGCATTGGGGAGTCAGGTGATGGCAGAGCCAGGTACCCAGCCCAAACCGTGGATGTCCGCAACCGTTCCGGACCTTGCCGAGCTGGTCGAGGACCTGTTCGCGATCAACGCGATTCGCTTTGGCACCTTCCGACTGAAGTCCGGCATCGACTCGCCGTTCTACGTGGATCTGAGAGTGCTGGTATCTCACCCGCGGGTTCTGGGCAAGGTTGGCGCGCTGTTCGCTGACCTGCTCCGTCCTCTCGAGTTCGACGTGATTGCCGGGATACCATACGCTGGTCTGCCGCTCGCCGTTGTCGCCTCACTCTATCTCGACAAGCCCGCGATCTACCCTCGGAAAGAGGTCAAGGCGCACGGGACAGGCAGGACTGTGGAAGGTGACTTCCGGCGGGGTCAGCGAGCGGTGGTCCTCGATGACCTCATCACTGACGGCGAATCGAAGCTGGAGGCGATCCAACCGCTGACAGACGCGGGGCTCGTGGTCTCTGACATCGCGATACTTGTCGATAGGGAGCAGGGTGGCGTCGAGAGGCTGAGAGACAAGGGGTACCGCGTCGTGTCGGCCGTGGGGATCACGGCGGTCTTTGGAGAGCTAGAGAAGCGCGGCCTGATCGAGTCGTCCGTGGCGCGGGCCTGCACGGAGTTCGTGCATCGAAGTCGCGCGGCGCCATGAGACGATGTGAGCACGGCGGCTGAGGGTAGCGTCGTGGTCAGCCGGCCGCCGCCTCCTCTCGCAGCCGGCGCTCCTCCTCACACTGTAGCGGCTCGCCCCGCACACCGGCCGCCAAACACTTGGCGCAGCTTATGCACTTCGCGGGCGCGGTGTCGCCACGCTGCCAGCGCGCGATGAGGTCGGGCTCCCGTATCAGCGGCCTGCACATCGAGATCATGTCGGCGTCGCCGCTGCTGAGGATGTCTTCGGCCATCGCCAGGCTTCGGATGCCGCCGACGAGCATGATCGGGACGTCGACAGCGCGCTTGGCGGCCGCTCCCTCCTCACGGTGGTAGGGGTGCTCCTCGTCTTCCGGTCGGGCGACTCGGGATGCCCTGGTGCCGACGCCAGAGCTGATCTCCGCCGCCGAGACGCCCTCGGCGATCAGCGCCTTCAGGGAGTCGACGCCCTCCGAGAGCTGGAGGCCGCCCTCGGTGTAGTCCTGGGCCCCTAACTTGATCCACACGGGGTAGTCGCTGCCGACGGCCCGGCGGGCCGAGCGCACCACCTCGATGTGAAATCGGCGGCGTCGCTCGGGCGAACCGCCCCAATCGTCGGTCCTGCGATTCGTCTGCGGCGAGAGGAACTGGCTCATGAGATAGCCGTGCGCTCCGTGGAGCTGGACGGCATCGAATCCGGCCTCCTTGGCACGCCCCGCGGCGGCGCCGAAGTCCTGGACGATCCTTTTGACCTCCGCGGCGGTCATCTCGCGGTGCGCCAGCGGGTGGGTGTCGATCTTCGATGGTGCCACGGCAACGCGGTCCGTGCGCCCCAGGAGCCCCAGGTTGAGGCCGCCGTGCGCTACCTGTACGGCGATCCGGGCGCCGTGGTCGTGGGCGGCTTTCGCCAGGCGGCGCAGCCCGTCGACGTGGCGGTCGTGAGAGATGCCGAACTGGCGCACGGCCGCCTTGCCATGCTCGGCGACGTAGGCGTAGCCGGTCACGATTAGCCCCACGCCGCCGCGCGCCAGCCCCTCGATGATGCGTACCGAGGCGTCGGTGACCTCTCCGTCGTCGGTGGCGGTCCTGTCCCAGGTGGCGGAGCGTACGAATCGGTTCCGGATCTCGACGCCGTCAACGGTAATCGGGTCGAAGAGGCGGCTCATTCTTCACCTTCCATCGTCGCTGCGGGTGTGTGGTCCATTGCTCGGTGACGGGGCAAGGCTTCTAGCGGCCCTTCCACTGGGGCTCGCGCTTCTCGGCGAAGGCGAGCGGGCCCTCCTTGCTGTCCTCCGTTGCCCGGATGATCTGCGCGGTCTTGGCCTCCTCGCGCAGGCCCTCTTCGAGGGTCAGATTCCGCCCCCGATAGGCCAGCTCCTTGACGGCACGGACGGACAGGGGGGCGTTTCGACAGATGCGGCGGGCCAGCGCCTCAACGGTTCCCGTCAGCTCGGCCGCGGGCACGACCCTGTTGACCAGCCCGATGCGCCAGGCCTCCTGCGCGTCGATGCGGTCGCCGGTGAACATCATCTCCAGCGAGATGCCCAGGGGGACGGTCCGCGGCAGTCGCTGTGTGCCGCCGCCGCCGGGGATGATCCCTCGCATCACCTCTGTCAGGGCAAAGGTCGCGTGCTCAGCGGCGATCCTGACGTCGCAGGCGAGTGCCAGCTCCAGGCCGCCGGCCAGGCAGTAGCCGTTGATTGCGGCGATGATGGGCTTCCACACCTCCATCCCCCGTGTCAATGCCGGGGGGATGGGCGCCCAGAAATCCCCGGCGGCTCGTGAGCGCTGGCTCATCTCCTTCAGGTCGGCTCCTGCCGAGAACGCCTTGTTGCCGGTGCCCGTGACGATGGCTACCCATGTCTCGGGGTCACGACGAAAGTCGTCGAAGGCCTCCCCGAGGCCCCGGCGGACGTCGGCGTTGATGGCGTTCATCGCCTCCGGCCGGTTGATGGTGACGTAGGCGATACGGTCTCGCTTGTCGTAGAGGACTGCGGTCATGGGCTGACTCCCCCTCTGACGGTGATTGACGGCAGCGGACGTGGTGCGGACGCACGGCAAGGTTCGACAAGTGGGGCCCGGTTGTGCCGAGCCGACGCGTCCTCATGGCCCACAGCGTAGGGCTCGTGGCGCCGGGAGTAAAGCAGATCGCGTGACCCGGGAGACAAAGAGCCCGCGCTCGCACCGACGGGGGTGGCATCGCCGCTCGACATGCGGCTGGACCACCCTGAGGGCAGCCGCTATGCTGCATCACGTGGTCCGCCCACTCCGCACCTACGCTATCTGTTACTGAGGAGGTCGTCCATGATCGTCATTCTGGCCCGTTTCCGCATCAACGAGGGCAAGGAGAAGGAGGCGCTCGAGGCCATGCGCACGATGGCGCAGCGGGTGCAAGAGAAGGAGCCGGGGTGCCTTGCCTATGTGAGCCACCGCCCTTCTGCCGACCCCTCTGAGATCGTCTTCTACGAGGTCTACGAGAACGATGCGGCTCTGGGTGCCCACGGCGCCAGCGAGCACATGCAGGCCTTTCGCCAGTCCCTGCCGGAGCTTGTCGACGTGACGCAGATCAAGATCGAGCGTCTGGACCGGCTTGACGGTTTCGTGAGGGAGGGCCTCTTGAAGGCCACCTAGGGTTGCCGAACAAGGCGCCGCCCGCCCTTGAGGAGGCGCCCTGCTAGAGCTGCTCGGCCGCCTTCAGCGAGACCACCTCGTTGGTGCCGTCCATGATCTGGAGCAGCTTCGCGTCGCGATATAGCTTCTCGACGGGGTGCTCCCTTGAGATGCCGTAGCCCCCGAAGATCTGGACCATGTCGGCGGTGACCCGCACGGCCATGTCGCTGGCCATCGTGCGCGCCGCCATCGCCGTCGGCAGGTGCGGCTGTCCGATGGCCCCCTGCCACGCCGACTTCCAGAGCAGCGCCCGCGACGCCTCGATCTGGCGGTAGGCGTTGAAGAGCATCATCTTCACCGTGCCGTGCTCGAAGATGACCTTGCCCCCCTGGACGCGCTGCTTCGCGTGGGCCAGCGCTTCCTGGTATGCGGCGCGCGCCACGCCGACCGCGATGGTGCCGACAGCCGTGTTCCCGCCGGTGACGATCCTCTCGACCATCATTCGGTACATGGGCCCGGGCGGGAGAGCCAGGAACTCCGGCGGGATGCGCACGTCGTCAAAGAAGACCTCGCACTGGTTGAGGGCGCGAGTCCCCAGCTTGTCAAGCGGCTTGCCGCGCGTGATTCCCGGCAGGTCGCCGGGGATGGCGAAGGTCGCGGTGCCCTCCATGCCCTGGCTGGGGTCCA
>DAOULP010000257.1:0-36334 GCA_034420175.1 Dehalococcoidia bacterium
TCAATCCCCGCATGCCGCGGACCCTGGGCGACAGCTTCATCGCCGCCGATGACATCGACACCATGGTGGAGCACGACTCGCCCGTGCCGGAGATGACCCACCCGGCGCCCGACGACGTGTCGCGCGCTATCGGCCGCTGGGTCGCCTCGCTCGTCGAAGACGGCGCAACTCTCCAGGTCGGAATCGGCACTATCCCCGACGCCGTTCTGGAATGCCTCGCCGACAAGCATGACCTGGGCCTGCACACCGAGATGTTCTCCGACGGCTGCGTCGACCTCGTCCACTCCGGCGTCATCAACAACGCCCGCAAGACACTGCACAGGGGCAAGATCATCGCCAGTTTCATCCTGGGCACGCAGCGCCTATACGACTTCGTGGACGACAACCCGCTGGTGGAGTTTCACCCCTGCGACTACGTGAACGACCCCTTCATCATCGGCCAGAATGAGCGAATGGTGGCCATCAACGCCGCCATCGAGGTCGATCTGACCGGCCAGGTCTGCTCCGACTCCCTCGGCTATCTCTTCTACAGCGGTATTGGGGGGCAGGTGGACTTCATCCGCGGCGCTACCCGGTCGAAAGGAGGCAGGCCGATCATCGCCCTGCCGTCGACGGCCAAGGAGGGGACGGTCTCACGCATCGTGCCGGAGCTGAAGCGAGGCGCCGGCGTCGTCACGAGCCGGGGTGACGTGCACTACATCGTCACGGAGTACGGGGTCGCTGACCTCTATGGCCGCAACGCCCGCCAGCGAGCCCTGGCTCTCATCAGCGTCGCGCACCCCGATTACCGCCCGGAGCTCCTCGCCTTCGCCAAGGAGCGGCGCTACGTCCTCCAAGACCAGGAGATCCCACCTCCCGGCGCCGCGATCTACCCGCAGGACCTGGAGACCACCTACACCCTAACCTCCGGTGAGACCGTCCTGGTGCGCCCCATCAAGCCCACCGACGACGACCACATGCTGGAGTTCTTCTACTCGCTGTCAGAGGAAACAGTCTACCACCGCTTCTTTCAGCCGCTTAAGATCATGCCAAGGCGGCAGCTCCAGCACTTCGTCATCATCGACTACCGGGATCGCGTCGCGGTGGTGGCGGTGCTGCGCAAGGAGGAGCGCGAGCAGATCATCGGCGTGGGGCGCTACGAACGCGACGCCGACACCAACCTGGCCGAGGCCGCCTTCGTGATCCAGGATGCATGGCAGCGCCGTGGGCTGGGTTCATTCCTCCTGATGCAGCTCATCCGAATCGCCCTGATGAACGGCATCGAAGGCTTCACGGGCCTGGTGCTGCCCGGCAACTACCAGATGCTGAACCTGATTCAGAAGGCCGGCTACCTCGTCCGCAGCACGGTCGAGGAGGACGGCTACAACATCACCTACCGCTTCGACGAGCGGGCGGAGGAGCCGGAAGCGACGGCGTGAGGGGCCGTGGAGGGCCAAAGCCCTCCCCTACGGGTGACCCACGTCTGCCGCCGCCGCAACCCCGGAACCGACGTAGCGGAAGGCTTCAGCCTTCCAGGTTCTTGGCTACAGTGCCTGCCTTGGTGTTGCGGGCGATTCCGCACCCGATTCTATCCATCTCCCACTTCCCCCATGATCCATAGCCGGCCCATCTAGGCGCACTGGACACGGGCCCCACAGCCTCCCCTTTCTCCCTCGCCGTCAAGACCGGGCGGTTTCGGGTCGATAATACTAGTGAATCACCCGTTCCCGATCAGAGCGGAGGAGGGAGATGATGACAGTGCAATCCGAGGGGGATGCCCCGCCTTACGAATCCTGCACTCATCCCGAGTCGGCTCCTGTCCACGCCCGCGTGAGAGCGCGAGGAAGGGGGCAGACGAAGCGCCTTGGGCGCCTGTGTCTGGAATGCCAGGCCATATTCGACGGGCTGGACGGCCAGCAGTGGCAACCCGCAGACAGAAGACAGCCTACGACATCGGCCTTCGATAGCGACAGTACGGCAGCGGATGAGCGGGCGAGAATCACGATTTCAATCAAGAATGATGGCTATGAGCTCAGAGAAGTCGTATTCGATGGCAGAGGTGGCAAGGTTCGCGGCAAGTGCAACCTCGTCAGATCCACCCCTGATGCTTGATTAAGGAGGAGGAACCTGCCATGAGCAAGAGGCTGTCCGTCTTTGCCGTCGCCGTTCTCGCAGCGGTGGCGACTGGCCGGCTGGCGGCCCACGCGCAACCCGTAGCGACCATCGCGCTGCTGGAGCCCGGCGCAGCCAAGGAACTCTACCCGGGCTGCAACGCCGTGGCTGTCACGTTTCCTGACGGTACTACCAGCCAGACCGTGGCGAACGCAGTGAGCCCTCCGGGGTCACTGCAGGCAATCTGGAGCTACAACACGGCCCAACAAAGGTTCACGGCCTACTCTGCAGCGGCTCCCCAGGCCAGCGACCTGCTGTCCGTGAACCTCCTCGATGCCGTATGGATTTGCGTCGCCGGCGCTCCTCCGGCACCCGCAGCCGTAGCCCCAACAGTCGCGCCGGTGCCCCCCGCCTCCGGGGTCATGCCCTCGGACAATGACTTGGTCGCGGAAGTGTACAGCTACGGCGCTACTGGCCCTTGTCCAATCCCCACCCGCCCCGTCGGGTGTGAGCCCCCCACTTGTTCCGTCCCCTACGTCCAGTGTCACCCTGCCGCTTGGTTCTACGTCCATTTCGAGAACTTGAATCCAACATGGTCCGTGTGTGGTCTGGTGTTCCGGGTCGACGTGCTCGACACACGCCTCGGAATCTGGCTGGACGGTGAGGAAATAGAGGTTGGGACGCTCGCACCCCTGGAGGCGGTAGATTGGCCCCGACAGAGCATAGTGGATGGAGTCACAGGCATTCTGGACCACCGGATCATGGCTGACTGGGCTTGGTGCTAGGGCCAGCGCGCAGAGCCGCCCTTGGACGACCACCCTATCGCCGGTGGGGAATGCGGGGGGTGACTTGTGGGGACGTTTCTTGACCAATACCTGACGGAATCCGGCGTCTTGGCTCCGGACGCGGATCAGCGCATGGAGTTGCTGGGGAACTCCGTGGTAGAGATGCTGGACGACATTGCAAGGCAGGCGCGGGAGTCTCCCCAGGGTGTCGCCGGAGTTGACCTGCTGGCCCTCTTCACTGAACGGTGGGTGCAGAAGTGGGTTTCCATGTGGAAGTACATCGTGTCCGCTCCCGCATGGGCTCGGTTAGAGGCCGCCGCGGTTTGGGAGGTGCTAGAGGAACAGATGCTCGCAGGGCTGGAAGTCGCCGCCCTCTGGACTACCGAGCTACTGAAGAAGGCAATCGATGAACGCGCGGCGGAACACGCCGCGGGCTCCGGCCCTCAGCGGAGTAGAGCACTGGAAGACTTCAGGACGCGACTAGTGGAGAGAATGGACCAAAGGCCGGGCAAGTTCAACGAAGCAGTGGTGAGACCACTAGAGAAACACCACAGGGAGTTGGTGACTGCGGTTCTCCAAGTCTTGCCCGAGGAGCGGACTTGGCTGAAGGACTTCCACGAGCGAAACCGTGTGATATGCGCCTTTAGGCGAGACGCTCCCATTACTGCGATCGTGGCTTGGCGCTTCGTTGTGGAGATGCAGCGCTGCCGCAGGTGGCGCGACCCGAGCATAGACAGGGAGCTCAACAGACTTGCGAAGGACTTCACCTCGCACATTCAGGAGTTTTGGGAGGGGATGGTCTGGGTCGGTTCGATGTTGTGGGGATACTACTGGCCGTTCATGGAAGAACAGGCCAAGCGAGAAGGTAAGATCAGCAGACATGAAGCCGAACTGAACTCCAAGCGGCATCTTCGCACCTTCCAGCTCATGCTTGACAAGGAAGCCACCGCCGTGGAGGCAATTCGAGAAAGGGAGGAGCGTTGACGGAGAGGGGCCGCGACGCGAAGGAGGGTACCACTGGGCGAGGCGCCATTTCTTACTGACCGGCCAGCCGACGGCGGTCAGCGGAGCTTGCCAGAACTCCCCGGGGCGATGAGGTGATCCCGTTGAGGAGGGTCGTGATCCAGAGGACGGCCATGGTGAAGTAGGCGCGGGCGTTCTTCCGGTGGAGGGCTTGCGCCGAAGGCGCATCCGCCTCCGGCGGAAAAGCCCTCCGCTACAGGTGGCCCACGGCAGTCCGCGATGCGTAGCGGAAGGCTTCAGCCTTCCAGGGCGGTGTGGGCGCAGTCCTGTTGACGCCGCCGCGCCCCCACCTATACGCTAGGCGCATCGGGGTGTAGCTCAGCCAGGTTAGAGCGCCTGGTTTGGGACCAGGAGGTCCCCGGTTCGAATCCGGGCACCCCGACCAGAAATCGAATCTAAGAAGCCTCGCTTGCGCGGGGCTTTCTGACTGCCGGCGGGGCGTCTGCAAGCATCAGCCCGCGGAGACGAGCGCCTGTGGGGGGCCAATGTCTGATCCGTCGCATGGTGCGTCAAGCTGCCGCCCTGCTTGCCCCCACAGCGCCCTGCCGGCTTCGATGAGCCAGGGCGTTAGGCCTGCAGATACGGCTCAGCATCTGACTCCGACACAGAGGGCCAGTCTCAAGGTCCGAGGCTGGCCGAATTAGCCCAGAGGGCACACTCCAGACACGGATGAGATCTCCCCACAGAACAACCAGGCAGTTGCCGTTCGACGTGGACGAGATGAAGCGGGGGCGTGAGAATGGCCGCTTCGCCGACGAGATCCGAGCGCCGCGGACGGCACTTCGGATCTAGGGATCATCCGTCGGGGCCTCCGCGGGGTCTTGTGCGGGAGGCTGCTCACCGCCCGGCCGTACGTCGGTTGCGCCTCGCCGCTCTCGGTCGGCGGTCAACTCCGCCTCCATGTGCTCGCGCGTTGCGTCTTGCTCTGCCTGCGTTTGCTGCGGCGAAAAGCCCCGCTGAGGCTCGGCGGCCGGCTTCTCTTTGCGGCTGAACAGGCGTTTGAAGAGCATCATTCCAACCCTCCGATCTGCGGGGTGCCACGACTGCGTCCGCTTCCTCGCGCTACGCCGCCAGCCACCCACACTCGTGATGAAGTCCTCCCAACACCGGTCGAGCGACGACCTTGCCCCTCTTCGGCGGAGAGACATGAGCTGGCGGCCGCCGTCGGGGAATCGGCGGCCGCAATAGGCGTCTCGTCATTGGGGCATGCAGGGGTCGGCACGTGTCGCAGTTGCCTGGAAGCCCCTCTAGTCTTGGTGAAAGCCGTCCTGCATGCGGACTTGGACGACGACCGCCTCGACAGCCACATCCATCTGCCCTGGGGGAATAACGCGGGCCAGCCGGAACCTAGCCGAGTAGCATTCCAGCCCCATCTTCAGGATTCCCGGGGGCAGGTCGACTATTGGCCCTTCGAGCTGCAGCCCTTCGATTTCGTCCTGTATCACCTCTACGCAACGGTCTGGGGGTGTTCCCCAGGAGCGGTCTTGTGCCTCGGCCGTTCCGCCCAGGAGGAAGGGTGAAACGCCGACCGCTCCAAGCACGGCCAACAGGATCAATGTTCTCATCGATGTCTCCTTCCCTAATCGGTCTGTAAGCCGACCCCCCTTGCCCACAGAGGGATCCTTCCCCGTACGGCCAGTTTATCACGGCGCGACGTGTCCCGCAGGCTCGCGCTCTGTGCGGCCGCCAATCGCAGGACATAACGCTCCGAGGTGTTATGATAGGGGTTGCTTACCCGTTCCTTCCCCTAGGAGGACATCTCGACATGGTCACTACCCACCAGAACTGGATCGGCGGCCGGTGGGTGCCGGCCCGCAGCGGCGGCACGCGCGACAACATCGACCCCGCCTCGGGCGAGGTGCTGGGCATCTTCCCGCAATCCGGCGCCGAGGACGTAGACGACGCGGTGAAGGCCGCGCGAGAGGCACTGCCCGCCTGGCGTGCGACGCCCGCGCCGACGCGAGGCGAGATCCTCTTTCGAGCCGGCGAGATCCTGGTCCGCCGCAAGGAGGAGTTCGCTCGGGAGATGACGCCGGAGATGGGCAAGGTCTTGAAGGAGACCCGCGGCGACGTCCAGGAAGCCATCGACATGAGCTTCTACATGGCCGGCGAGGGCCGCCGCTCCTTCGGGCAGACCACGCCCTCAGAGCTGCCCAACAAGTTCGCCATGTGCCTGCGCCAGCCGGTAGGAGTCGTGGCCGCGATCACGCCCTGGAACTTCCCCATGGCCATCCCGGCTTGGAAGGTCATGCCCGCCCTCGTCAGCGGCAACACCCTGGTCTTCAAGTCGGCGGCCGACACGCCCAAGAGCGTCTGGAACCTCACCAAGGTCCTGGAGGAGGCGGGACTGCCGCCGGGCGTGATGAACACCATCTTCGGCAACGGCGGCGAGGCCGGCGCGCCGCTCGTCGAGCACCCCGGCATCGACCTCATCTCCTTCACCGGCTCCAACGAGGTTGGACGCGAGATCTCGGCCAAGGCGGCGAAGGGCGGCAAGCGGCTGCACCTGGAGATGGGCGGCAAGAACGCGATCATCGTCCTCGACGACGCCGACCTGGACCTGGCCCTGGACGGCATCATCTGGAGCGCCTTCGGAACCACCGGCCAGCGCTGCACGGCGGCCAGCCGGCTCATCGTCCAGCGCGGCGTCCTCGACAAGTTCACGAAGCTCCTCGTCGCCCGCACGGAGTCCCTGCGCCTCGGCCACGGCCTGGACGAGGGCACCGACGTCGGGCCGCTCGTGAACGAGGAGCAGTTGCGGAAGGTGGACGGATACATGGAGGTGGCCCGCCAGGACGGCGCCACCATCGCCTGCGGCGGGACCATCGCCAACGAGGGGCCGCTCGCGAAGGGCTTCTTCTTCCGCCCGACCATCCTCACCGACGTGAGGCCGGAGATGCGCGTGGCCCAGGAGGAGATCTTCGGGCCCGTCGCCGCCGTCATCGCCGTCGATAGCCTGAAGGAGGCCGTGGCCGTCAACAACGGCGTTCGCTTCGGCCTTTCGACCTCCGTCTACACCCGCGACGTCAACCAGGCCTTCCGCGCCATCGAAGGAATCGATACCGGCGTCGTCTACGTCAACGCCGGCACGATCGGCGCCGAGGTGCACCTGCCCTTTGGTGGGACCGGGGACACGGGCAACGGCCATCGAGAGGCCGGGCAGGCCGCGCTCGACACGTACACGGAGTGGAAGACAGTCTACGTGGACTACAGCGGCAAGCTCCAGAGGGCGCAGATAGACGTGCAGTGACGGTGCCGGTGTACGCAGAATAGTTCAGCTTTGGCACGACTGGATGCCCTGACGGAGAGGAGCGCGTGACATGGCTGATGATCTGCCGTCGACTGATGAAGACCACGACTCAGAGCCCCTTCACAATCACGCCGCCTTCGAAGCCCTAAAGACGCAAGCTGAGGCGATTCGTCGCGCGCTCGCTGCGTTTGATGGACCTGTCATCCCTGATTGGGTATTCGCCCCGCTCCCTAGGATTCCGGCGCTCACACTCTATCAGGACTTCGTAAGGCAACTCGAGGCGGCGAATGCGCTCACCACCCGGCTGATTCTGCCACCGTCCTTTCTAGGTCAGCTTGCGGGGTTTCAGCGCGTCCTAACCGACGGGCTGCGAAGCTTCTGGCCGACCTTCGACAAGTGGAAGCGCGACGAGGAAGAAGCGATCGAAGTTCTAACTTCTCAGGGATGGTGGCCCCATCCATATTGGCCAGTGAACGTCATGTACGAGGTCCTGCGCCTGAAGCGGGAGAAGAAGCTGCGCTCCCTGGATCGAGTGATTTCCGACAGCTACGAGGCCAGCCGACTTCGTCCAATGCGGCATGCAATGGCGTCATGGTGGGAGCTACCCGAATACAGGGCTCGGCGGGCGATCCTGAGAGCCGGCTTCAATGCGTACAAGAAAAGCGATTACATCTCCGCCGTCTCCGTATGGCTTCCCCAGATTGAAGGCGTCATGCGAGGTAAGTTGGAGCGGGACGGTCTGTCGCCCAGTGGTTGGAAACGCGCCCTGCAAAGGGACAGCACTGGTGAGCAGGACGAAGTTGAGGCTAGAATCGCGGACATCGTTACGAACACGTTCTGGGCGTTCTTTTACTCCTTATATGATACAAAGAAGCTCCAGAGTAACCAGGTCATCTCCAAGCGCCAGTTCCCGATTCGCCGCGATCTTGTTCTCCACGGCGTTGACCTGAGGTATGGACGACGCGCCAACGCCATGCGCATCTTCCTAATGTTGGACACGCTCCACTATTTCATCATCGAGTACGACAAGGTCGCAGTGGAGGCAGCCTAATCACTTGCGGGGCACCGATCATCCTCAAGGAATGCGTTAGAATGGAACGATGGTGGTTGATCCACCACCCAGAGCCAAGTGACCCGTAGACCGTCCACAGACGCCATACCCCGCGGCGGCAGCGGGGTTATTCGCCACGGCGCGGCCTCGTTCTTCGGCGCGCCCCTGGTGGAGGACCTGTCGGACGTGAAGGCGGACGTCGCCTTCCTGGGCGTCCCCTTCGACGCCGCCACCAACGACCGCCCCGGCGCCCGCTTCGGCCCGGCCGCCATCCGTGACGCCTCCATGCGCCTCCAGACCACGAACCAGGCTGGCTGGTTCGATCCCGAGCGCGGCCTGCACATGCTGCGCGGCGTCAGCATGCTCGACGTCGGCGACGCCGACGTGCGGACGGTGGACCTGACGGAGAACTTCCAGATCATCACCGAGGCCGCCCGCCTGGTGCGGGCCTCCGGCGCCTTCCCCGTCTTTGTCGGCGGAGACCACGCGATCTCCTTCGCCATCGTTCGCGCCTTCGACGACCGGCCCCTGACCGTGGTCCAGTTCGACGCCCACCAGGACTACACCGATGAGAAGTTCAGCGTCCGTTACTCGCACGACAACCACATGCGTCGCACCACCGAGCTGCCCCACGTACAGCGCGTTGTCCAGATCGGCATCCGCGAGCTCATGGTCCAGACGGAACCCTGGGAGGCGGCGCTGGCCAGCGGTGTCGAGATCATCCCCGCCGAGCGCATCGTCCGCCAGGGCGCCGAGGCGGCCCTTGCCGGCGTCCGCATCGAGAACGACTGCTATCTCACGATTGACATCGACGTGCTGGACCCGGCGCTGGCCGCCGGCACCGGCTACCCGGAGCCGGGCGGCCTCAGCTACTACCACCTCCGGGACGCCGTCTCCACCGTCGCCGGGCGCTGCCGCCTGGTGGGGTTCGACGTGACGGAGGTGAACCCCGTCTACGACTTCTCGGGCGCCACGGCCCGAATCGCCGCCCGCCTCCTGCTCGACGTGCTCGCCGAGGCTTTCCCGGAAGCCCGGAGCAAAGGGCCAGGCCATCGCCCCTGAGCCCAGCCGCGGCCCAGAACGAGAGAGCCAGCCCTCAGCGGGCTGGCTCCCGTGCATTCTCGGCCTGTGCTCTCGCTAGCTCTCCTCGATCTGGACGGTCAGGATCTCGTCCCCCGGCGGCGGATCGACCTGGCACGGGTCCTCTTCGGTGGGCTCGAGCCCGCGAGGGCAAGCGTCTCGCTCTGTGAGGCTCTGCAGCACGTCCATCCCCTCGACCACCTTCCCGAACACGGTCGAAGCCGGACGGTTCAGGTGAGGTTGGGCAGCGTAGGCAATGAAGAACTGGCTGCCATTCACCCGATCCTGCGTGTCGCGGGCCATAGCGATGACCCCCGCGTCGTACGGGAGATTGCTCTCTGTCTCCGGGGGAGGCAGGTAGTAGCCGGGGCCGCCGGTCCCGTCGCCCGCCGGATCGCCTCCCTGGGCCACGAAGTCGTGGTCGACGCGGTGGAAGGTGAGTCCGTCGTAGAAGCCATCGCGAGCGAGGAAGACGAAGTTGTTGACGAGCTCCGGCGCCTCCTTGGCGTAGAGCTCCACCCGGATGTCGCCCTTGTCCGTGCGGATGACGGCCGAGTAGCTCTTGTTGACGTCGATCAGCATTTCGGGCGGGGCGTCGTAGTGCTTCACTGCCGGCGTCGGTTCTATCGCCGGGGTCCCCTCCGGCGTCGCTGCCGCCGTCGCCTCGGCCGTCGCCACCGGCGTCGCAACGGCCTGCGTTGAGCCGCCGCGCCCAATGCCGCTGAACATCGCGCCGGTCCCCACGCTGCCGATCATGATCAACGCGCCGAGCACGTAGAACAGCTTGACGTTGCTGACGAGGGAGAAGGGGAAGCGCGCCTTCGCTCGGCTGGTGGTCCAGTCGGCGGCGTCGTACGCGCGTGAGCGCCGTTTCCGTTGCGGCTTTCGAGCTCTTGGCACGTTGCGTATCAGTCCGGGCCCCTGTCAGGCCTCGAACGCAGTATAGCAAAGGCGCCTGCAGCCGAGCAAAGGCGCGCCCGCCAGCAGCACGACACCGGCGTCGTCTGAGGGGCAACGCCCGTCGTGTTCACACGGGAGAAAGCCCACCGTCCCCCGCCAGATCCACGCACAGCTCAAATGCGGTAAGCTTAGGCCTCGGGAAGTACCTGATGACAAAGAGGCCGCGGATTCTGTCGGTCCCGTCCAAAGCTCTGGACGACAACCAGCCGGGCATCCTGAACCGGGTCACCGCCGAGGATGCCGGGTGGAACCTGTTGAACATGGAGGCGCGTCGGCTGACAAGCGGGGGAACCTGGGAACACGGCACGGCAGACTGCGAAGCGGCCTTGGTGATCCTGGGCGGGCGCTGCGCAGTCACCTCCGACAGGGGTGACTGGCCAAGCGTCGGCCGGCGCCCCAACGTCTTCGGCGGCATGCCCCACGCCCTGTACCTGCCCCGTCGCACGGCCTTCACCGTGACCGCTCTGACGGACGTGCTCGAACTCGCCTACTGCTGGGTGCCCACTGACGAGGACCATCCGGCACAGTTGGTGACGCCCGGCGACTGCGAGATCGAGATTCGCGGGGGCCACAACGCGACGCGCCAGATCAACAGCATCGTCCCGCCGGGGTTCGACTGCCATCGCATCGTGTGTGTGGAAGTGTATACGCCGGGCGGCAACTGGAGCAGCTACCCTCCACACAAGCATGACTTCCATCAGCGGGACGAATCCGGGAAGCTCGTGGAGTCGAACCTAGAGGAGTTCTACTACTACAGGTTCAGCAAGCCTCAGGGCTACGCCCTCCAGCATCTCTACACCCCGGACCGGTCAATCGATGCCGTGCTTGTGTGCCACGAGAACGACGTCGTCCTCGTCCCCGAAGGCTACCACCCCGTTGCCGCGGCCTACGGCTACGATTGCTACTACCTCAACTTCCTGGCTGGGTCGGCCCAGTCCCTGGCCAGTTCCGACGATCCGGATCACGCCTGGGTCAAGGAAACGTGGACGGCGCGGGGACCGGGACTTCCTATGGTGCACCACGGGATGGAGAAGGCATGAGCGACCGCACGTTCGACGTGCTGGCGATGGGGCGCAGCTCCATCGACCTCTACTCGAACGACATCGGAGCGCCGTTTCCCGAGATTAAGAGCTTCGCGGCCTATGTGGGCGGTTGCCCGACCAACATCAGCGTGGGCACGCGCCGCCTGGGTCTGCGCTCGGCTCTGCTCACGGCGGTCGGCGAAGACCCGGTCGGCGACTTCGTGCTGAGGTTCCTCGCCGAGGAGAAGGTGGAGACACGGTTCGTTCCCCGCAAACCCGGGCGCCGCACCAGCGCCGTGATGCTCGGGATCCAGCCGCCCGACACGTTCCCCCTCGTCTTCTACCGGGACAACTGCGCTGACATAGAGCTCACCATCGACGACGTGCTGGGCGCGCCGATCGCCAACAGCCGGGCTCTCGTCATCAGCGGCACCGGACTCAGCAAGGAGCCCAGCCGGAGCGCCACGATCTTCGCCGCCGAACAAGCGAAGAGGGAGGGGACCACCGTGATCCTTGACATCGACCGCCGAGACCTGTGGCACGACCCACGGGCCTTCGGCGTCACCGTCAGGCGTGTTCTCCCTCTCACTACCGTGGCCATCGGGACGGAGGATGAGGTGATAGCCGCCGCCCAGGGCGACGAGCCACAGCCTCAGACGGCCGGCGCCGAGGGGGAGGCGGCCGCCGCCGCGAGGACGCTGCTGGACTGCCAACTGGACGTGCTCGTCCTGAAGCGGGGATCGCAGGGCGCAAGCGTCTACCTGCCCAGCGGCGAGGTGTTGGACGCCGCTCCCTTTGCGGTAGAGGTCCGCAACGTGCTGGGCGGCGGCGACGCGTTTGCCAGCGGCTTCATCTACGGGCATCTGAAGGGTTGGGATCTGTATAAGTCGGCTCGGATGGGCAACGCCTGCGGCGCTATCGTCGTTACGCGCCACGGCTGCGCCAACTTCATGCCCTACGAGCAGGAAGCCCTTGAGTTCATCGAAGAACGGGGTGGGTTCTAGATGCAGAGCTTCGACGCATCTGAATTCCTACCTGACCACATTCTGGCGCAACTGACCGAGCTTCGTGTCACCGATCCGGACCGGCCCCTCCGCATCGCGCGCAGGCGTCGGCGGCGCGCAAAGCTAACCACCGATGGCAGGCTGAACGTCCTGGCCGCCGACCACCCAGCGCGGCGTGTTACCCAGGTGCAGGCCGATCCGATAGCGATGGCGGACCGACACGACTACCTGGCTCGCATCGTGCGTGTCCTGACCGGTGCGACGGTGGACGGTGTCATGACAACCATGGACATCCTGGAGGACCTCCTGCTGCTCGACGGCCTGCTTCAAGAGGCAGGGGGGCCATCCTTCTTGAACAACAAGCTGCTGATCGCCAGCCTGAACCGGGGCGGGTTGGCGGGCACGGCCTGGGAGATGGACGATCCGATGACAGGATCGACGCCCGAAAGCAGTGTGAGCTGGGGGTTGGATGGAGCCAAGATCCTGCTGCGCATCTGCGATGACGACCCTTCCTCCCTGAAGACCATGGTGGCGGCCGCGGGCGCCATACGGACGCTGAACTCCCTGGGACTGCCCACCTTCCTGGAGCCGCTCCCCGTTGCGAGGACAGACCTGGGGTACGGCGTTGTCAAGGACGCCAGCGCCCTCGCCCGCACCGTTGGTGTTGCATCGGCGCTCGGAGACAGCAGCCGGTACCTGTGGTTGAAGCTGCCCTACACGGACAGCTTTCAGTTGGTGGCCCGCGCCACCACGTTGCCCATTCTGCTGCTCGGCGGGGAGGCGACCGGCGAGGCCATGCCTTTCCTGCGAGAGGTCGAGGCCGGACTGGCTGCGCGCGCCAACGTGCGTGGTGCGATGGTTGGGCGCAATGTCCTGTACCCAGGCTCAGAGGACCCGCTCGCGGTGGCCGAGGCCGTCGGCGGTCTCATTCACGAGGGCTGGACGGTGGAGCAGGCACAGGCCGCGATGGGCGAGCGGCGGGGGCACGACATGGACGCCATCACGCGCTGGTTGCCATTGGGATGAGGTCACAGTCATGACGCGCACCGGGACGGAACGACTCACGATGGCCCAGGCCGTCATCCGCTTCCTCAAGACCCAGTACTCGGAACGGGACGGCCAGGAAGCCCCCTTCTTCGCGGGCGTGTGGGGCATCTTCGGCCACGGAAACGTGGCGGGGGTGGGCCAAGCTCTGCAGGAGCACCGCGATTTGCGCTACTACCTGACCCGCAATGAGCAGGCGATGGTCCACACAGCAGCCGGATTCGCCAAGATGAGCAATCGACTGCGCACGTTCGCCTGCACGAGCTCCATCGGGCCCGGCGCCACCAACATGGTTACCGCCGCCGCCGGAGCCACCATCAACCGTCTGCCGGTTCTCCTCCTGCCGGGCGACATCTTCGCGCGGCGGAACGTGGCGCCGGTGCTCCAGCAACTCGAGGCGTCCCAATCGGAGGACTTCTCGGTCAACGATTGCCTCAAGCCCGTCTCTCGCTACTGGGACCGCATCAACCGCCCCGACCAGGCGATCAGTGCCCTGCTCAACGCCATGAGGGTCCTCACGTCTCCCGCAGACACTGGGACTGTCACCCTCGCTCTCCCCCAGGACGTGCAGACGGAATCGTTCGACTATCCCGCCGAGCTGTTTGAAAGGCGCGTCTGGCACATCGCACGGTCCCGTCCGGACAGCACCCTCCTGCAGCAGGCCGCCGAGTGGATTCGGGCGAGCGAGAGGCCGCTGATCATAGCGGGCGGCGGCGGAATCTACAGCGAGGCCACAGACGCCCTGGCTCACTTGGCGGGGGAAGCGGGCATTCCGGTCGGCGAGACGCAGGCGGGGAAGGGCTCCCTGCCATACGATCACGCGCAGAACGTGGGCGCCATCGGCGTGACGGGAACACTCGCTGCGAACACTGTGGCGCGTGAGGCCGATCTGGTCATCGCTGTCGGCACCCGTCTAACGGACTTCACAACCGCCTCCAAGACCGCCTTTCAACACCCCAATGTCCGTTTCGTCAACGTCAACGTCGCCGAGATGGACGCTTTCAAGCACGCAGCCCTGCCGCTGGTGGGAGACGCCCGAGTCACGCTCGAGGAGCTCGCCGAGCGGCTCCGCGGGTTCGCTGTGGCTGATGAGTATCGAAGCCACGTCAACGCTCTGCGGGAGGCCTGGGACGCAGAGGTCGAGCGGCTCTACAACCTGGGTCACGGGCCGCCTCTCAGCCAGAGCGAGGTCATCGGCGTCGTCAACAGCCTCTCGCGCCCTCAAGACGTTGTCGTCAGTGCAGCGGGAAGCCTCCCTGGCGACCTGCACAAACTCTGGCGCACCCGCGATCCCAAAGGGTATCATCTGGAGTACGGGTACTCCTGCATGGGCTATGAGATCGCCGGCGGACTGGGCGTCAAGATGGCAGACCCGGACAGGGAAGTGTACGTCCTCGTCGGCGACGGCTCCTACCTGATGATGTCCTCGGAGATCGTCACTTCCGTCCAGGAAGACTACAAGCTGAACATAGTCGTGCTGGATAATCACGGTTTCGGCAGCATCGGCGGCCTGTCCCGGTCGGTGGGTTCTTCCGGTTTCGGCACCGAGTACCGCCTTCGCAACCAGAAGTCCGGCGAGCTCGACGGCGAGCTTCTGCCCGTCGACTTTGCGGCGAACGCCGCCTCTCTGGGCGCTCGCGCCTTCAGCGCAGCGACCCGCGACGACCTGCGAGCGCGGCTGGAGGAGGCTCGCCAAGTGGACCGGACCACCGTCATCGTGGTGGAGGTGGACCCCGAGCAGCGAGTGCCCAGCTATGAATCGTGGTGGGACGTGCCGGTGGCCGAAGTGTCGAGCATGGAGTCAGTGCGAGAGGCGCGGGCCAGCTACGAACGAGCGCTACAGGACCAGCGCTGGTATCGCTGACGCGTGGAGGTGAGCTTGGACAAGATCCGAGTGGCAAACGCCCCCTGCTCCTGGGGTGTGATAGAGGGGTTCGAGTCGGACGAGCCCATGCCCGGCTACGCCCAAGTGCTCGATGAGATGGCGCTGGCCGGCTATGCCGGAACAGAACTGGGCGACTGGGGGTTCATGCCCACCGATCCCGACGCGCTGCGCTCGGAGCTGGCGAGGCGAAATCTGGTGATGGTGGGCGGGTTCGTCCCTGTCGCTCTGGCCGATCCCGACTCCCACGCTGGTGGTGAGGCGGCTGCCCTCCGGACCGCATCCTTACTGGCGGAGTGCGCTGGACGCGACGGTCGGGGCGGCGCTCCCTTCATCGTCCTAGCGGACGAAAATGGGGCCAACCCAACTCGCAGGAGATTGGCTGGCCGCATACAGCCCGAGCACGGACTGACAGAAGCTCAGTGGCGCACCTTTGCCGGAGGCGCACAGCGCATCGCCCAGGCCGTCCGCGATAGAACGGGCCTACGTACCGTGTTCCACCATCACTGCGCGGGTTTCGTTGAGACCCCGGCCGAGATCGCCACGCTTCTGAACCTCACCGACCCCGAGCTCATGGGCCTCTGTCTGGACACCGGCCACTACGCCTACGGGGGAGGGGACGCCCTCGACGGATTGAAGCGCCTCGGCGAGCGCGTCTGGCACGTGCACTTCAAGGACTGCGATGCCAAGGTGGCGGCGCGGGCCCGCACGGAAGGATGGGAGTATCTGAAGGCCTTGCGCAACAGGATCTTCTGCGAGCTGGGCAGGGGGGAGATCGACTTCGTGCCGGTCCTGCAAGAACTGGTCCAGCGTGGTTACGAGGGCTGGATCGTGGTGGAGGACGAGGTAGCGCCCGGAACCGGCACGCCGCTTGAGAGCGCCCAGCACGACAGGGATTTCCTGAGAGGCATCGGACTGTAGGCGAGATGGTCGCCAGCGAACGCCAGGTCGCCATCGGCGTCATCGGGTTGGGCGCAATCGGCCGCGTGCACGGCCAGAACCTGGCCTCGCTTGTTCCCGGCGCGACTCTAGCGGCGGTCGCCGATATCGACCGCGCCGCGATAGAGGCGTTCACCGCCCAATGTCCTTTCCCTGCTGCCCACGAAGACTACCGCGACCTCCTCGCTGATCCCGCTGTGGAAGCGGTCGTCATCTGCTCGCCACCAGACACTCACGCCCAGATCATCGAAGAGGCAGCCGCTGCCGGTAGGCACATTCTCTGCGAGAAGCCCATCGACTGCGACCTGACCAGAATCGACAGAGCCCTGGCCGCCGTCCAGAAGGCGGGAGTCAAACTACAGTTGGGCTTCAACCGCCGGTGGGATGCCAACTTCCTGCACGTCCACGACGTCGTGGCCTCAGGGAAGATCGGCCGGCCGTACATCTTGCACATCACGAGCCGCGATCCCAGGTTGCCCGCCACGAGTCAGTCCAAGGCGAGTGCCGGCCTCTTCCTCGACACGACGATCCACGACTTCGACATAGCCCGCTACCTGATGGGGAGCGAAGTGACCAGCCTCTACGTCCTTGGGGGCAATGGGCTCGCCGAGTCCGGAGGAATTGACACGGCGCTCGTCAGCCTTCGCTTCGCCAGCGGCGCCATGGGCACCATAGACAACAGCGTGACGGTCTACGGCTACGACCAGCGGGTGGAGGTCTTCGGCTCAGAAGGGGCCATCGCGGTGGAGAACGAAAGGCCGCACCACGCCACCCTCACTGATCGAGAGGGGAGTCACACGGCGCTGCCGCTGCATTTCTACGTGGAGCGCTACGCAGGGTCGTACCTGGCTGAGGCGTCCGCGTTTGTCGACTGCATACTGCGAGATACGGAGCCGGCCGTGACCGGCACCGACGGCCGCATGGCCACCATTATCGGCTTGGCAGCGCAACGTTCCTACGACGAAGGCAGACCGGTGACTCCGAGCGAGGTCACCGAAGCCTAGTGACTTCCATCAATCGCTCTGGAGCATCGCTGGCCCTCGTCCGGCCCCGAAGATAGGCAGAGGCCATGAGCAGACTCGCGCTGGAGAACTACGTTGGAGGTCGCTGGACTCCATCCAAGTCCTCCGCCCTACTCGACGTGCTGAACCCTGCCCTGGGCACCCCTGTGGCCAAGGTGCCGGTCTCCACCGTGGAGGAGGTGGATGGCGCAGTGCGTGCGGCGCGGGCTGCGTTCCTCGAATGGCGCCAGGTGCCCCCGCCGGAGCGAGTACAACCCCTGTTCCGCCTGAAGCAGCTTATGGAGGAGCATCGAGAGGAGCTTGCCGTCAGCATCACCACGGAGCATGGCAAGACCCTTGACGAGTCGCGGTTCGAGATGAGACGCGTCATCGACAACGTCGAGGTCGCGTGCGGCATTCCGAGCCTCATGCAGGGGCGGACGCTGCAGCAGATCTCGCGGGGCATAGACGAGGTGGCAGAACGGGTGCCCCTCGGCGTGTTCGCACTCATTCCGCCGTTCAACTTCCCTGCCATGATACCCTTCTGGTTCTGGCCGTATGCCGTCGCCTGCGGCAACACCGTCATCGTGAAGCCGTCCGAGCGGGTGCCCATGACGATGGAGCGGCTGTTCCGCCTTGTCGATGCGGCGGGCTTCCCGTCAGGTGTGGTCGGCCTCGTCAACGGCGATAGAACGGTCACCGAGCTTCTCATTCAGCATCCTGAAGTGGCGGGCATCTCCTCGGTGACCTCAACACCAACGGCGAAGGCCATCTACGCCCTGGCCGCTCAGTACGGGAAGCGTGTCCAGTGCGGGGGCGGCGCCAAGAACTCCATCGTCGTCATGCCGGACGCCGACCTGGATCGGGCCGTGCCGAACATCATCGACTCCGTCTATGGGAGCACCGGCCAGCGCTGCCTCGCTGGCTCCAACGTCCTACCCATCGGGGAGGCTTACCAAGACCTGGTCCCGGCTTTGGTCGAGGCCGCTTCACGCATTGTTGTGGGGAATGGGCTCGATGAGGGAGTGACCATGGGACCGCTGATCTCGCAGGCGGCGAAGGACCGGGTCGTCTCCTACATCGAGCGAGGCGTCCGGAAAGGTGGCCAGCTCCTCCTGGACGGCAGGCTTGCACGGATGCCCGACGAGGGCTTCTTCCTGGGACCAACGATCTTCGACCACGTGCGCCCTGACGCGGCGATTGCGGTCGATGAGGTCTTCGGGCCGCTCATGGCTATCCTGCGAACACCCTCCATCGAGGCGGCAATCGAACTCATCAACGCCAGCCCGTATGGGAACAGCGCCATGATCTACACCCAGAGCGGCAGGGCCGCCCGCGAGTTGGCCTACCAGGTGGACTGCGGCGAAGTCGGGGTGAACGTGGGCCTCGCGGCACCCATGGCGTTCTTCCCGTTCGGCGGTCGCAAGGAATCGTTCTTCGGCATCCTACACGGCCAGGGTCAGGACGCCGTGGACTTCTTCACCGACAAGAAGATCGTCATCCAACGCTGGTGGTGAGGGCGAGAGATCCCGGCGCGGCATGACTTCTGCGTCGCCGACCGCTGTCTGATTCACGTCCCACGCCGCGCTCGGCGGCTCCGGATCGGTCTCCAACCAGGGGAAGCTCCCCCTGCCGCTTACGTTTGCCGGGGGGACCATCCACCTGCCGGGGTTCTTGCCTCAGCCCCAGAACATCTGGCGCAGGCGGGCCAACTCGTCGGCCGTGAAGACGTCGGACGGCGCCCTGACCGTGCCCTCCGCGTCAACGGCCAGCGCCTGTGTTCCAGAGACCAACCACCGCCCCTGGCCACCGTCCAAGATGAGGCGCTTGGGCGCGTCCGGTATTCCAAGGTGCCGTGCGATAGCCCTCTCGGCCTCCTGTCGACTTGCCATCTTGCACCTCCAGCGCACAACTGGCCTGCCGGCCGCCCTCACAACCATCGGGCTTTCAGATCGTCCCGTGGACCTGCCCCGCGGTGAGCATCCTGCAGGTCGCTCCCAGTAGCCGGAAGTGGCCTTCGCGGCCGCCACCTGCCCGATGTTGACGGGCGGGGCTTCAGGGCAGAGCCCCCCGATCGAGGGAAACCCTTCAATCAGGCCGACCGCCCCAAGAGGGTCACAAGGCCGGGTGCCCAACGCACCACGGCCCGCTCAGAAGACGTTCTGCTCTGCTCCTTCAGTCAACCCCAGTAGTCCAGGTCAACCGAAGATGATTTCGGATGGTACCCCCGGCGGGGGCCGAACCCACAGAACCTACACACCAATCAGGGTGGTTCGCGCCGTCCGAGTTGACTCGGGTGGCCTGATCTATATTACCTGCTAGTCGCTCTGATCTGCTAGCAGGACAACCGAAGAGCATTCGCCTGGAGCGGCGCAGAGGCTCCCGACAGGTCTGGGAAGGGCCTGCGGAGGGCCTCTTGTCATGCTCCTGCAGACACTGAACTCCCAGGCCAACCTGGCAGCCAGCGACACGCCTTGGGCCGCGATTCAGAGCTCCGGGACCCCGTGCAAAGCCAAACCCCCAGACTCCTGTCACAAGAACGTCACGAGCACCCTCCGATCGTTCGAAGGGCTCGGTATCGCGGTCTTTCCGGCCAAGAAAGGAACCAAGGGCACGTACGTTGCCGGCTGGCCCGAGATAACGGTCCCCGAGGCGCACTCGTTGACACGGGCCGAGCTCGACCGCGGCCCTGTCAATCTCGCTGCACGGACTGGGCACGGCTGGGCCGTCATCGATCTCGACAGCAAGAACGGGGCTGGTGCAGACCAGATGCTCGCGCTGCTCCGGCAGCGGCTCGGTTCGGCCGTTGCGGCAGTGGTGCGGACACGGCGAGGCTTCCACATCTGGGCTCGGGTGAGCGAGGCCGTGGGCAACGGCTACTGCAGCTTCATCGGCGGCGAGATCTTCTCAGGCCCCCACCTGACGATGCTACCGCCTTCGATCCACCCAGAGGGCGCCGAGTACACGTGGGTGGTCGAGCCGCACGGCGCCGATGCGGTTGCCGACTTGCGAGCACTCGGATTGGCCCCCGACCTTCCCAGCGGTGCTGGTCGTGACGCCGGGCACCTTCGAAAGCCCCAGCCAGCCACGCCGGATGTGCAAGAGGAGTTCGGGCGGCTTATGGCGGCGGCCGGTGTGCTCCGCCGGGGCAGCCGAGCCCAAACGCTGACGCTCTGTCCGTGGCACCGTGACCGCTTGCCCTCCCTCTCCATCAACTGGGAAGCCGCCGTCTTCTACTGCTTCTCCGTGCACTGCGGCGCGCATGGCGGGATCGGCAGCCTTCATGACCGAGTTCGCACCGACACCCCAACTTGTCGCCAGTGGACGGTCGGTGCCGCGGACAGCCACGGGCGGATCACTGATGACAGGGGAGAAGATCACCCTGGCGATAACTTGGGGTGTGCAGACGTCGATGCCGCCACCGAGCACCTGGCGTTAGGCCTTGAGCAACTGGGCCTGCACGAGCGCGGCCGCTCGGTCCGAGACTGCCGCCACTACTTCCGGGTCGGCAAGTGCACGCAGTGCGCACGGACGCCCGCCTACCCCATTTCCTGCAGCGACCCGCTCTGTCCACGTTGCATGCCCGGACGGCTCGCCGCTGATTGGGAGCGGCACCGGGCTGCCCTCCCCGAGAAGCTGACCCTGCTGCGCCTAAGGCCCCGAGGTCCGGCCGGCATCCCGTCCGGCGTCCTGAAGAGGATACGCTCCCGATTCCGAGAATGGAGGGGCCGGAGCCACATCGGTGCGGGGGTCTATGGAGCCCGCCTAGACCGCGACTCTGGCGCCGTCATCCTGCTGGCGATTCCCGCCGAACTCCCCGTTCCCGAGTCCTCGCTCGCTTTCGACGTGGAGGTGGTGGCGCGGAAGCAGGACCCTCGGAGCTTTGTTCGCTGGCTGCAAGTCGAATATGTCCGGGAAGCGCAGGACTGGCGGACCCCGGACGAACTGCAAGTCCTGATCGAGGAGACCAGGGGTCGGCGGCGCTTCCAGGGCTTTGGCGGTGTCTACGGCGAGGTCGAGAAGGATCCGGACAGAGAGGAGGAACCGGACATGGATATACCATCGAAGACTGACGTGGCTGAGCGCCCAAAGCCGCTGAGTCGAATCAGTGGCGGGGGCCTCAATGGCAAGCACTCAAGGGGGGAGCACTCCTGCCCGTTCTGCGGCGGCGCTGTCGAGTTGTATCCCTTCACGGTTCCGGCTGGCCAAGTCGAACGAATCGGGGACCACTGGATCTGGCGGGGGCAATGCCCCTCTGCGACGACTGTGGCATCACTGTGACCGGCTCCGACAGGGAAGGGCCGTCAGGAATCTCTGGAAGCTCCCTTCCCCAAGGGCGGCGCGCAGCAGCCCACAGACGCCCGCGAAATATGGCAGGGGGGTATCCCCCGGAGGTGAGCCATGGCCGGTAGGCCGGGAAGGTCGGGCCGCAAGCCCAAGCCCACCCACCTCAAGCTCCTCGAAGGCAACCCAGGCAAGCGACCGCTCAACAACAGGGAGCCAAAGCCCCCTCCCGTGACACCAACCTGTCCCCACCATCTCTCGGACGAGGCCAAGAAGGAGTGGCGCCGGGTCACCCCCCTCCTCGACACCCTGGGCCTGCTCACCAAGATCGACCGCGCCGCCCTCGCCATGTACTGCGAGGCCTGGGGCCGCTGGGTCCAGGCCGAGGAGACCCTCAGGAAGTACGGCGTCATGGTCAAGTCCCCCAACGGCTTCCCTATGCAGTCGCCCTACCTCGCCGTCGCCAACAAGGCCATCGACCAGATGCGGGGACTGCTCACAGAGTTCGGGATGTCGCCGGCCAGCCGAACCCGCATCTCGGTGCAGGAGCCAATGTCCGAGGAGGACGCCGCAATGGAGGCGCTGTTCGACTGATGCGGAGGAGGCACCAGAACACCATGACAGGTAGACCGCACAGAAAGGACCGGGGGGGAGGGGGTCGATGTTTTTGGGCTCGACGGCGCCCGGTAGCGCTGCCGGACCAACCTGAGACCCTGTACGGGTTTTCCCAGAAAAGATCACATGGAGAGGAAGGGCCAGTGAATGGGTGAGAGAGGACCACTGCCCAAGCCCTACGCCCGCCGCCGCAACCGGCGCCAGACCAGCGGCAAGTCGGTCATGGTTGGCCGTCCAGCCATGCCGCGAGACCTCCCGCGCGAGGCGAAGGCCGAGTGGAAGCGGATCGTCGGGGAGCTGGAGGCGGCAGAGCTTCTCTCCTCCATCGACAGGTCCGTCCTCATCCGTTACTGCCAGGCCTGGGCGGACTGGCGTGAGCTCCAGAGGCTGTTGCAGCAGTCAGGGAAGCTCCTGAAGGGGGCACGCGGGCACCTGGTGCGTAACCCCCTCTGGTTCATGAAGCGGGACGCGGAGGAGACTCTGGCGGAGCTGGGCCGGCAACTGTGCCTGAGCCCCATGTCGCGGCTCCGGGCCGGCGTCGGGCATGAGGTGCCGAAGGAGGAAGGACCGAGCCCCGCCGTGGTGGCGATCGAGGAGTACAGAAGGATGGTGCAGGAATGAAACAACGAAGAAGAGAAGACGCGACCCCCAACCGGATGGGACCAGAGGCACAGGAGAAGGCGAACGGCAGTGACGGACGACAACCTGCTGATCATCGGTCTGTCGCGCTGCGACGTTGATCTCCTCCTGGACGGGCTGCAGGTGCTCCGCTTTCGGCACGACAGCTACCACGCTCTCGGGGTGGCCCTGGACCAGGCATGGTGCGAGGAGGACGAGATCCGGGGGCATCTCATGAAGGCGATCCTCCAGGCGGCTCGTGAGACGTGGGGCGAGTCGTACTCATGGCGCGGCGAACATGATGACAGCCCGCAGTACGAGCTGACGGCGCTGCTGGCCCGGCTGGGCCAGATGGCAGGCGACGCCCCGCCGACGCACGTCCGGGAGTTGAAGGAGGGAGCATGAAAGCGGAGACGGCCGTTGCCGGTCAGACCGAGATCGCCGTAGAGCAGGTCCCCATCGACGACTTGCGTCCCGACCCGTCCAACCCGCGCCAGATCAGCCAGGCGGAGCTTGAGGCGCTCACCCGCAGCATCCAGGAGTTCGGCCTCGTCGACCCCATCATCGCCCGACACGATGACCGAATCGTGATCGGCGGCCACCAGCGTCTCCTGGCCGCCCGCAAGCTGGGACTCAAGACGGTGCCTGTCATCTTCGTCGACCTCTCCCCCGAGAGGGCCCACCTGCTCAACCTGGCCCTCAACAAGATCTCCGGGTCCTGGGACCAGGAGCTCCTGGCCCGACTGCTGGCCGATCTTCAACCGTCTGAAGATCTCGACCTCACCCTCACCGGCTTCACCGAGGAGGAGCTGGCGAAGCTCCTCAGGAGCTTGGACCACAGGGAGAAACGAGAGAGGCCCGAGTCCTTCGACCTCGATGCCGCTTTGGAGGCCGCACGTGCCGCCCCTGTTGCCCAACGCGGCGACTTGTGGCGGTTGGGGGACCACCGGTTGCTTTGCGGCGACGCCGCCGACACGGGCGACGTACGGTGCCTGCTGGACGTCCGTAACGCTCAGATGGCCTTCACCGACCCGCCCTACAACGTCGCCTACGGAGACCACGGCGGGCAGCAACGGGGCACCCGCAAGAGACGCATCCAGAACGACGCCCTCCCTCCCCAGGAGTGGGAAGCCTTCTGCCGCGCCTGGGCCCGCAACCTCCTGGAGAACGTCGACGGCGCCCTCTACATCTGCATGTCCACCAGGGAGTGGCCCACCGTCTCCCGCATCCTCGACGAGCTCGGCGGCCACTGGTCCGACACCATCATCTGGGCCAAGGACCGCTTCGTCCTGGGGCGCGCCGACTACCAGCGCCAGTACGAGCCCATCTGGTACGGCTGGCGCGACGGCGCCGACCACCACTGGTGCGGGGACAGAGACCAGGGGGATGTCTGGGAGATCGAGCGGCCAGCGGAGTCGGCCCTGCACCCAACCATGAAGCCCCTGGCGCTGGTGGAGCGCGCCATCGAGAACAGCAGCCGGCCCGGCAACGTCGTGCTGGACCTGTTCCTCGGCTCTGGCACCACCCTCATCGCTGCAGAGAGAACGGGCCGCGTCTGCTACGGCCTCGAACTCGACCCCCACTACTGCCAGGTCGTACTGGCCCGCTGGGAGGCCTTCACCGGTCTCAAGGCGGAACTCAGTCCAAAGAAGGGGGACACACCCCGTTGACTTTCTCTCGACGCCGAGTGATGTATCGACCACCAAGAAAGGAGGTGCCCAATGGCACTCGAAAACAGGAAGCTGGAAGCGGGAACCCGCCTGGCGGCGAGATACAAGGGCCAGACCTACAAGTGCCTGGTCACGGCCGGGGAGGGCGACAAGGTCGGCTTCAAGCTCGACTGCCCCGACCACCCCGACCTCGACGGAAAGGAGTTCAGGAGCCCCTCCTCCGCAGGCAGCGCCGTCATGGGAGGCGTCGCCTGCAACGGCTGGCGGTTCTGGTCCCTGGAGGGCCAGGAGCCGGCGCCCAAGGAGCCCAAGGGAAAGGGCAAGGCGAAGGGCAAGGGCAGGAAGGCCGGCTCCAACGGCACCAAGACGACCTGCGGCGAGTGCGGGGAGGAGTTCCCCTCCGCCGTCGAGGCCTCCGAGCACATGGCGAAGGAGCACCCGAAGGAGGAGGCGCCAACCGGGTAGACAGCACCAGGCCCACGGGACGGGCAGCGGGCCCCCGCCGGGGCCTGCTGTCGTTGTGTCTCAGGCCCCCACAGGACCGCACACTATCGCTTGATGGTGCACCCCTGGGGGATAAGCATCGCCCCCGATAAGCAGAGGTTATGAGTGCTTATGGCCGACCGCCCCTGTAAGGCCCGGAACGAGAATGGAGAGCCCTGCCGCCAGGCGGCGCTCCGCGACGGCGACTTCTGCTTCTGGCACTCCCCCGACCACGCCGAGGAGGCACAGGAGGCGCGGCGCCTCGGCGGGCTGCGCCGCCGCAAAGAGAAGGTGACCTCCGGCGCCTACGACTTCGAGGGCCTCGCCAGCGTGGAGGAGGTCCGCAGGCTCCTGGAGATAGCCGTCCTCGATACCCTGAGCCTGGAGAACTCCATCGCCCGCTCCCGCACCCTCGCCTACCTGGCCCAGGTGTCCTTGAAAGCACTGGAGGCGGGCGAGCTCGAGGAGAGGGTCCGGTCCCTCGAGTCCCTGCTGCTGCCCCGGCTCCAGGAGAGCGCCGCCGCCGGCCGAGGCCGCCATTGGGGGTGGCGACGGTGAGCATCGAAGGCCGCCTCAACAAGCTCGCCCCCGCCCTCACCGCCAGGGAGCGGGCCATCCTCGCCCTCCGCGCCTGGAAGGAGGGCGTACCCGAGCACCCCGAACTCCGGTCCAGGATGCCGCCCCAGCAGGCGTCGGAGTTCAACCACTACATCCGCCTCATGAGCGGAGCCTACGAGGTCGTCTCCCTCTACGTGATCATCCTGGGCCAGGCGCTGGAGCTCCTCAACGCCCGCTACGGCTGGCTCCTCTCGCTCCACTTGTGGGCCCTCAAGGCCATGGACCTCGGCTCCTACATCGCCTTCCACACCAAGGAACCCATCACCAGAAGCGAGCACCAGAAGCGGCTGGCAGCGGCCCGCGAGGAGATGGTGCCCGCCTCCGAGTTCGCCGAGGTGCTGGCCGAGAGGCACGAGGGATGGACAGACGAGGACCTGCTGCCCGAGGAAGGCGACGACGAGCCGCTGGTCAAGGAGGCGGCCTGGAAGCGGGTGCACAAGGAGAAGGCGCTGGAGCTGGCCCGGCTCGTGGAGCAAGGGACCCTGGCCGGCACCCGCAGAGGCCGCCGCCCTTATGTCAACAGCGGCTCCTTCTACGACTGGCTCGGCGAGCCGGTGCCGGTGTTCCCCGACTGGGGTCTGCGCTTCGATGTCCTGCCCGACTCAGAGGCCGACGAGGCGCGACGCTTGCGCCAGGCCCGCGAGGCCGCCAAGGAGGCCATGCAGCGGGCCCCCTTGGGCCTTGGCCTCGACCACCTGAGCCGCCACTTGGGCGTGCCGCGGAAGGGCTCTTCCGGCCGCAACGAGGTCGCCGAGGCCTTGACCACCCACCTCCGACAAGGCATCGAGCTAAGGTGGCGGGAGCTGCTGGCAGTAGAACAGGTACTGGACGAGATGTCGGCGGAGTTCGAGGGGGAGGACCTGGCCCGCCCTCAGGAGCGGCGAGCGATCACCGAGGGCAAGGAGAAGCTCAGGGAGCTGCACGAGTCGGTCCAGAACTACGTTGGACCCTTCGGCCTTCCCGGCGTCGACGAAGACGACGTCGCGCAACTCAGGGAAGCCATGCGACGGGAGGCGGAGGACTAGCGGGACGGGGCCCTACGGCATAGCGATCGCCAACGGCGAGCATCGTTTGTCAGTATCGTATTCCCCTTCTCCCGTGTGGCACCCGATACCCGAGGCGATTCCAGGAGTCGGAAGCAGGGCGCACTATGAGCGGATATGGTGCATGGCGCCATATGAGTTCGCGTAGAGACTCGGTCCGAGGCATCAAGCCCTTCGACGGAGCCACCGCCTCCTGGTGTACCAGGCGACCGCTGCAACCGCGAACGCACCGCTGGCCACCAGCCCCACCACCATGCCGGTGTCGGGTGGCGATGAAGCGTGGGGCTCTAGGCGCGCTGTCGCTATGTCCGGCAGCTCCGCTATGCCGCCGACCGGCAGGGAGATCAGCGGGCGGTAGTCACCTCCTGTGGCTATCTCGCCAGCGGAATTGTAGGGCAAGTCCGTATCGCCTAGACTGTCGCCGTCCATATCTGCCCCGGCGTAATCGCCCCAGAAGTTCCCTCCCAAATATGGGCCGCCGACGATGTTCGTTGTCAACAATCCCCCTTGACGCAGCCGGCCGATTTCCTCGGCGGACAATGCCCGGTCATAGATCGCAACCTCGTCCACGGTGCCTTTGAACCAGTTTCTGTCCCCAGAAGCCGTGTGCGCTCCCAGCAGAAGAGGCTGCGTGCCGATACTGATCGTGCCCGATTGGGCGACCTCTCCTGTCAGGGCGCCATTCACGTAGATTCTGGCAACTGACCCGTCATACGTTCCTGCCAGGAATACCCACTCTTCGAAGGGAACAGTTACATCCGAGACTGCGAACTGTGTGCCAGCGCTGGTCCACGTCACAAATTGGGGCGTCGCCCCATCGGGCTGGAATTCCAGTATGTAGGAATATGGGGGACCATACCATTTTGAGACAATGATTTGATGGTCTCCCGTGGATCCAGCCACTCTAACCCAAGCCGCCACTGTTGCGGCGTCAGAGAGATCGAGACTGGGGTCATCGGGAACCTGCACATAGTCGTCCAGTCCGTCAAAGTCTAAAGCCTCGCCTGCCCTTCCATCCACCCAGGTAGCCCCGTACCTCGTACCGTTGTTTCCGTTTCCGCTGGAATCTCCAACCGTGTCGCTGGTGCCCTCATCTAGATCCCAGTAGGCTACCAGGCCCACGTCGGCAGCGGACGTCTTGTCGATGTTCCAGGAGTTGGTGGCGTCGTCACGAGCATTGGCGGCGTTGTGGATATGGTTGTCGTAGATCAAATTGCCGTCAGACCCGCCGTAGACGCGAAAGCCATACGTATTCCCGAATATGTTGTTGTACGTGTAGGTGTTGTCTACACTGCCTCCCTCGTAGAGCCCCAGCGCAAAGCCCGTTCCGTTGTCGTAGGCCTCGTTCCCGACATAAATGGTGTCATGACTGTCGACGTATGGCCCGATCTCAAACCCGACGGGATTGCTGCGGGACACGTTTCCGCCCACCAGGCTGTAGCTATCAGCCACCGCTATCCCGGCAAAAGACCCCTGATTGTAGGCAATATTGTCGACTATCGACAGGTAAGAGTTGCCGTTCGTGAGGATACCGTTCCCGCTATTGTCGTGGGCGCTGTTGCCCGCGACGATAGCGTAATCGGAGCCGTTGACGAGCTCAAACCCGTAGTATGTGTTGCCCCAGGCCTCGTTGTCGAGCACGCTGCTGTAGGGACTGTTCCTCAGCGACACTCCGCCATTGAAGTCCCGGATGCTGCAATTCCGAATGGTCGGCCCAAACAGGAGGTTCTCCCCCAGGACGCCAAACGTGGCATAGACATCGGCACCCGCAATCGTGTGGCCATCACAATCCAAAGTGACGTTGTCCGCGCTAATTGTGAAGCACGTCTCTGTCGAAGACACATCGCTGACCAGGATGTAGTCCCCGGGATCGGAGATAGTCTGGCAAGTGTCAATGGGCTGTGGCTGCGCGGAGACGGGACGGGGTCGGCTCGCCAGCAGGGCTGTCAGGAGCAGAGCCGTAAGGCTCACGATGACTATGCTTCGGCCTCTCACCACCGCACCCCCTCAGCGCAAAGCAAGGCAGGCGGCGGCAGCATGACACACAATGGCGCGCGCGTCAATCACTAGCCGTGAAGGAGCCGATCTCATGGCCACGGTGGCCACGGGCTGGACCCGCCGGGGGTCGCTCGCGGCCGTCACCGACCAGAGGACTGGCAAGCCCGCGGTTGGGTCTCGCGTTCCGTTGGCCCGTGGCCGAGTCCGGCTGCACCGCCACCAACGCTCGAACCAAACGAGTCCCCGGCGGCACACTATGAACCCATCGTGGGGGTCGACCCCGGATTCCTTCGAGCGGCTGCCGAACAACCCGACACGGGCAAGTGCCCAGCCTGCTGTTCAGACCACCCTTGACACCTCGTGTGTCTCGTGCATAATGGGCCAGGCCGAGATCCCGCTTGTCTACTCGCACCGCCCCGCCTGAGTAGACCCATCAGATTGCCTTCGGACTAGCGGCATCGTGCGCGGCACCGGGGGATGCCAACCCCAGCAACTAGCGCGACCCTTCGCCGCTTGACAAGGCATGTACAATGTACATGCGATGGGCTGGTGGCCGCCTGTCTCTCCTTTGTCCTATCCCCGCCGTAGCCGAGGAGGAATGCTGTCATGTGGATCACCCGCGGTGTTGGTGCTCTTCGGACGCGCGCCCTTCCCATCGCCGTAGTCCTGGTAGCCGTGGCTGGCGCTCTCAGCGTCTTCCGGGCGGAGGCCTTGCTGCCCGTGGCCGGCCCGGACGACAGTGGCACCGGGCTCGTGACGCAGCTTCCCCCAGACGCCTCAGTCACGCCCAGCCCCGCCGTTCAGCAATGCACCGCTCCGGACAACGGCACCGGAACGGTCACACTTCCGGTGCTGGGTTGCGAGTACTCGGCGCCCGACGAGGTGCTGCAGATCATCGACGGCCTGCCCCCCGGCACCACAATCGAACTCGACCCCATCCTCATGGACTTCCTCTGCTCTGACCCCGCCATCTGCTCCTTGCCCCTCGCCCCCGGCCAGTGCGAAACCGCCGGCGGCTCCCTCGGAGGCCACGGCTGCTGCGCCGACGCAACCCTTGACCTCACCGTCTCAGGCACCGGCGACCTCACCGGCTTCAACCGTCACCTCGCCGTCCCCGTGGCCCTTGAGGCCCACTCGGGCCCCCGCACCCCTGGCGACCCGGTGCAGACATTCCCCAGGGACATGTACCGTTTCTTTGGGGAGCTCTTCGGGGACCCGGACTTCTGCGAGTTCAGGATTACCGCCGGGACGGACTACGGCCTGCCCGGCCCCGGCCAGACCACGCTGACCGAGCTACCCGGCGGTGACTTCACCGTAGACAGCTTCTTCGACCTCACCTATCAGATCGAGTTCGAGGGATGTCCGGGATCGGTACTGGACGGGTACATGGGAACGACGACTGGCACGATCCGCATCGAGATTCCGGACGACGCCACTGAGTGGTCGGAGCTGCTGTACCCGCTGGGCCATCCCTTGGTGGGGCAGTCCATCGACCTGGCCTTCGCGCTCTCGGGGAGAGAGGGTGCGCCCTGCATCGATCGGGACGGTGACACGTCCTGCTGGAACCCGACTGACGACCCGGACGACGACGGCTGCACGACTGCCCAGGAGGCGGGCCTTCCCGGCGGCAATTTCGACGGGAACGTCTGGTACGACGTGTTTGACGTAGGGAACCCGTCCAAGGAGGACGCTGTCGGCGATGGCTACGGGGATGACCTGCCGCCGATAGGGGCCAACGGCGCCCGCAACAGAGTCGTGGACATGATCGATGTCATCCAGGTGCTGAACTTCGCCTTCGCAGAGGAGGGTGGTGCGCCGAACGGCAACGGCATGGACTACGATGCGGTGAAGGGCTGGGACGGTGACGGCGACACGAATACAGACGTGACGCCGCACGTGCTGACGTACTACGACGCCGGCCCGCCTGTGGTTAACTGCAGCGGTGACGGCGTCGCGTACGACCGGACAAGCGGGGGTGGGGTCCCGGCCCCGGCTGCCGGCCCACCCAACTGCGTCATCGACATGATCGACGTGATCACAGTGCTGAACCAGGCGTTCCAGGTGGACTGCAGCGGGTCGCCGTAGGGCCACGACAGGCCGGAATGACAGGACACACGGGGCGGTCATGAGGGCCGCCCCGTGTCTTCGCTTGGCGGGCGACCTGTAGGGGCCGACAGAGCGCACACCATGGCAGCATCGTTCGCCGAGCGTACGTAGAAATACGTATTGCACAGGCCAGTCATCGAGGTCATACTGCTCTCCGAGAGGTGTTCGACTGGCGGCGCAGGTGCGCGTAGCCGCCTTTCCCCGTCTCGCTGGCAAGCAAACCCCCGCCCCAGCACCGCGGTAGCGTGCCTGGCTGTCCTCGGTCGCATCGCCAGCGCCCCAAGAACCCAGACGGCATGGTCTGATCGAGGTGCCGTGAGTTCTTCAGATCCCGGCGGTGGCGAGAGGTCACGGCGGGGAAGGTGCGGGCCATCAGCCACGAGAACCGCGTGCGCGCTCTACACATTGGCCGACGCCGAGGGGGACTCGTTTCGATAGTCGGTCGAGGTCTTGACAGTTAAGCCTCTGAGTGTATACTGACTGTGCTTTCCGAACGATCTAGTGGAGGTGAAGAACTCTTGAATACGGTGTTCTGACACGCGTGCTGCAAGCGTGAGTCCAGAACGCCAAACGTAGGTGCATTGAGTCCACTGCCCCAAGCAGGTCGGGGCGGGAACGGCTGATGGCTGTTTGCGACTTGTCAGAGGGGAGGTAGAAGCCACAGCGCAAGCGGCGATCGGGTGGGTCTGATCGCTGCTATACGTTTCGGGCCAAGTTCAGAAGTCCGGGCCCTGCCGCGGTCAAGGCAGACAGGACCCGGGACAAGACGAGCCCTGCCGGACTCCCTTGCCATCTCTATTGTCCCACCTGGGAACGCCCTGGGCAAGGGTAGTCGTCATCTGCCGTGATCCGCGGGACGCGCGCGTGGCCTCAGAGGGGGTGTCGTCACCTGGGCTGGACCTTGTGGGCAAGGCGAGCTAACCGATGCGTCCGATGACCCTACCTCTGGACCGCGTGGGACACCTAGCAGCATTTCGCGACGGAGCTGTCCAGCGCTTGTGGCTTGCACAGGTTGTCCTGGCCGCCGTCCTGGCGTTTTGGCTTTGGCTAGGGGCCACGCAATGGGCCGAGAGCCTGGCACCCCGGCAAACCTCTCTTCTGACCGGGAGAGAGGTGTCGCCCGCGATTCCGTCCTTCGATCCCCCGCTGCTGGACGACCTGGTTGTCTTCTACGCAGGAGCGGAACTGGTGCGGACTGGGAATGGCGATCTGCTGTACGACCTAGAGAGCATTCGGGAGAGCGAGCAGCAGATCGTAGGAAGAGACACGCCCTTCGTGCTTCCTTTCTTCAACCCGCCGGCGTTCGCTGCGCTCCTTGTCCCCTTGAGCTTCCTGCCCTTTGGCGCGGCGGCAGCCGTCTTCCTGGCAGCCAGCGTGGCCGCCGGGGGCGTCGCGCTGGCTCTTCTGTGGCGCATTGCCTCCCTCAAGCCGCTGACGGGCATGCTGTGGCTCACAGCCTTCCTGGCTTCACTGGCGGCTCACGACACGTTGCTGCATGGCCAGATATCCTCCTTTCTGATGCTCGTGTGGGTGGTCGTCTTCCTTGCCGTGCGGGCTGGCAGGAACAGGGCAGCGGGCGCGGTCCTGGCGCTTCTTCTGGTGAAGCCGCAACTGGCTTTGTTTCCGATTGCCCTCCTTGTATGGAAGAGAAGATGGCGTTCCCTGCAGGGCTTTGCTGTGGTCGCTCTTCTCGGCGCGGTGGTCTCTGTCCTGGTCGCTGGGCCAGGCGTGATTGCGAGCTACCCTCGCTTCCTCCTGGCGGCCGCGGGCGTGGACGAGGCCAACGGCGTGTCCATCTGGGGCATGTTTGGCTGGAATGCATTCGTGCGCGGCATCACGGGGCCGGATCGGCAAGGTCTGGTGACTGCGCTCGCGCTTGTCCTGTCACTGGCGACGGGCGCGGTTTGCCTCAGAGCGTGGGCCGGGAAATGGGATGCGGCCTCCCCGCGCTTTCCCGCCCAGTTCGCGGCGCTGGTCGTGGCGGCGCTCCTCGCAAGTCCTCACCTGTACAGGCAGGACCTTGTCATTCTGGCGGTGCCAGCGGCACTGCTCCTCATCCCCAACCGGGAATCGTCCCTATCACTTCCCCGCGCAGCTTACTTCATGGCTGGCTGGTCTATCCTGTTCTTCCACTTCCGGATCCTGCCACTGACCGGACTTAATCTCATTACCCTTCTGATGGCCAGCGCTTTGGTGATGGCTGCCGTCGACGCGGGCGTCTTCGGGAGGGAGGGCTGGAAGTCCATGATTGCTTCGTTTGGCCCTGGCAAGGCAGGTCTTCTGTCATGCTGGCTGGGCGGGCAACGAGTATCCGTATTTGATGGGCTGGGCATTGCGAGGCTGGACGACTGAAGCGGAACGTAGAGGGTTCGGCCTCATAGTCCGAGAAGGGAGGACTGGAAATGAGAGAGTTCAAACACAACCGCCTGATCGCTACTCTCCTGTTGTCTACTGTGTTCTTGGCAGTCACCTACAGCTTCACCGGGGGTCTATCGTCGTTTCCATTGGCCCACACCCAGATCTATCCGCCTGAGAGTGAAGTCGCGGGCACGACGGCTGTGGCGCTGGTGGCAGGCTGCAACCCCACAACCAGCACCTACCCGGACGCTACCCCGGCTCAGACTCTCGCCGGCGCCGTGTCGCCGGAGGATGCTCTCGTGTCGTTGTGGGGGTTCGAGCTCGCGAGCGGCAATTGGCTTGCGTACGCTCCTGAGTTTCCCGAGGTCAGCGACATGCAGACGTGCAACTTCTTGGACGTTGTGTTCATCTGCGTCAGCGACCCGGCAACATTCGCCCGGCCATCGGTCTAGGGAGGCGGATTCCCGGGCCTTCGCATTGAATGTGCGCGAATGAATGTGTTCTCGCCGTGGTTTGACGAGGCACAGCGAGGGGATCGAGTGGTGACGTGCCCGTGCCCATGGACTCGTATCGGTCCGCCGGTTGAGGGACCGAACGACATGGGGCCGTTGCGCGGTCGGACGAGAGTGCCCTGACTGAGAGTTGGCTGGCGTCGATGAGAACCGGCCTCGAACGTGTCGGCCTGGGGTTGGCTACCGGCGGCCTTGTGATCCTCTGCGCCTGTGGTGAGGAGGCACATCCGGTTGTCAGTGGCTTGCCGTCGCCTTCGCCGCCGGCGGTATCCACACCGCGGCCGCCAGCGGCGACCGCTATCCCGATCGCAAGCCCTCAGCCCCACGCCGAGCCGACGAGCACCGTTCCCCCGGTGCCGAAGTTCACTGCGGAGATCTCTCCAGAGCCGGCCCTGACGCGGCCTCCGGAGACCGTCGGCGCACCAGGGCCCGTGCCCGTCGTCCCCAATGGCAGCGATGTTAGTGCGGCGGTCGAAGCGCTCGAGATAGTCACGGAGAAGCCTCGGACGTACTTGCTGGCCGTTCGCATTCTTAGTTCGCACGATGTCCCGGGCGTCCCGAACCTCACCAAGAGCAGGGTCGGTGAGTCGGTGGAGGTGACCGTTCTAGGCGAGGATCTCAGCGGAGTGGAGTTGGGTGATGTGATATCGGCGAAGGTCCAGTATCGGGGTGACGAGCGAGGCGGAGGGTTCTACGCGCGGGATGTTACCCGCCTGGCCGACCCCGGGTAGGAGATTCTCAGGAAGGTTCGCGGGCCGGTGAAGGAGTGGTTGAGGTGAGACCCAATACGATCGATTCGAGCTAGCCGAGTCGTGGCACGCGACTCCAGCCACAAAGAGGAGGATCAGGTATGACCCAAGCTCATCGACAGCATCGCAAAGGTGGTGTCGGGCAGCGCGTGGCGTCGAGGTACCGCGCCTGGATTGGGGGGATTGCACGCAGCAGGGCCTGGATCCTGGCTCCCCTTTTCCTTGCGGCATGTCTTGTGGCCACCGGCGGTCGCCTTGGGGCAGTGGATAGTGCTCAAACTCCGCAGCTGGCGAAAGGAGCGACTGGCCCTGCTCTAGTGCCGCCTCCGCCGGAGGTGCTGGAGGCGATCAGGAAAGGAGAGATCCCGGGGTTCACCCTTGACAATCTCCGCCGAATGGAGGAGCGGAAGTCCGCGGCGGAAATCGATGCGCCTGGGAAGCCCCTCAAGGAAGAACTTCCACAGCCGGTAGCACCCTCGACGGGTACGAACCATCCTATCGTGCTGTTGGGTGACTATGCCAACCTGACCCACGACGGCGCATCAACGTCTTCTTCCTACGACAATCTGCTCTTCTCCGACGGGAGCTACCCCTCAGGCAGCATGCGGGACTTCTATCAGGAGGTCTCATATGGTGCCCTGGACCTCGACGGAACTGTAGACTCCTGGCGGGCCGTGCCCGGCAACACCAACACGTATGCAGACTGTGACGGCATACCGGACACGGCCGACGACTACGGGGGAGGCGCCTATCCCTGCAACGCTCAGAAGCTCGTCGAGGATCTGCTGCTGGCCGCCGACCCCTTCGTAGACTTCAGCCAGTTCGCTGACGACGGTACTGTGGACAGCCTCTTCGTCGTCCACGCCGGTCATGGAGCTGAGACCGACCCCACGTGCTACACGTGCATATGGTCTCACAAGTGGGCTCTTCACTCGCCGCTGGTCCTAGATGGGGTGACTCTATCCCTCTACAGCATCGAGCCCGAATACATGTACTCGGCAGGAGATAGCACAATCGGTGTGTTCGCCCACGAATACGGACATGCGCTCGGTCTGCCAGACCTCTACGACACGGACTACTCGTCGGAAGGGGTAGGCGACTGGAGTCTGATGGCGGCTGGGAGCTGGAACGGTCCGCTGGGAAGCCGGCCTGCCCACCCCGATGCATGGTGCAAGAAGGAGCTTGGCTGGATTACGCCCATTGCGCCGACCTCGCCCGTGCCGGGCGCCACCTTGCAGGCTGTCGAAGGTGTGTCCCCGCCGAACGTCTACAAACTGCAGGTTCAGGGCGGGGCCGGTAACGAGTATTTCCTGGTGGAGAACAGGCAACTCCTGGGCTTCGACGACTATCTGGACGGAGCTGGACTGCTCATCTACCACGTGGACGAGTGGGCGTCGCAGACCGACGATTGGCACCCGCTGGTGATGGTCGAGCAGGCCGACGGTGACTCCGATCTGCAGTACGCCAATAACGACGGGGATGACGCAGATCCATGGCCCGGTAGCACAAACAACAGATGCTTTGACGACGCATCTGCCCCTAGCAGCCAGACTTATGCGGGTTCGCCGTCAGGTGTCAGCGTCTGCAACATCAGCGATTCAGGCAACCCGATGACCGCCGACCTTGAGCCAGGAGGGGAAGTGACCCCACCCCTGGCCCACATCGAGATCAGCCACACATGGGTCGGAGACCTGGTCCTCACCGTGGGTGTCGGCGACCCGGAGGCCCCAGACTGCTCGATAGTGGTACGCGACCGAGAGGGCGGGAGTGCTGACGACATAGTCGCAGACTACAGCATAGCTCCCTGCGCTGGCTACCTGCCGCCCGGTCCATTCCAGCAGTGGTTCCTGTGGGTGCAGGACCTTGTGGGTGGAGACACCGGCCAGATCGAGAGCTGGCACATCGATGATGGCGCAGACATCTACTCCGCTACGGACACGCCTGTTTCCATACCGGACAACGACCCGGCGGGTGCCTACTCCTTCATTCCGGGCGGGCCAGTGCTGGGCCGCCACTACTTTGCCGAGGGGTTCACGGGCGACCTCTGGCTTACCTTCATCGCCGTCATGAATCCGGGGGATGTGGATGCCAATGTGACGGCTACCTTCAACCTGGATGGGGCAGCGCCCGTAGTCAAGAACCTGGTGG
>DAOULP010000258.1:0-22514 GCA_034420175.1 Dehalococcoidia bacterium
TCGAAGCCTCCTCTCTGCTCGCCAAGTGCCCCAGCAAGTACACGCCCGCCGAATGACCCGAGTCCTGGAGAGGACGCATCGTGGGTGACATCGGATACGTGGCCTTGGTCGTCGCGTTCGCCCTCGCGGTCTACTCGGCGGGGGCCTCCCTCGTCGCCGTCCGGACCGGCCACGGCGACCTTTGGTGGAGCGCCCGGAACGCCGTCTGGGTCGCTGCAACGCTGACCACCCTCGCCTCGGCGGCGCTCGTCTACTCCCTCCTGAACCGCGACTTCAGCCTTCGGTACGTGGCGGAGTACACCAGCCGTGACCTCTCGATGCCTCTAACCTTTGCCGCCTGGTGGGCGGGCCAGGCCGGCTCGCTGCTCCTCTGGTCGTGGCTGCTGGCCGTCTTCGCCGGCGCCGTCCTCATTCAGAACCGGCGACAGAACCAGGAGCTGACTCCGTACACTCTCTCCGTCATCATGGCCATCCTGGCCTTCTTCCTGGGCGTTGTTCTCTTCGCGGAAAACCCGTTCGAGCGGCTCGCGACCACGCCGGCCGACGGCTTGGGCCTGAACCCGCTGCTGCAAAACAAGGGCATGCTCTACCACCCGCCGACACTCTACCTGGGGTACGTCGGGTTCACGGTACCCTTCGCCTACGCCATGGCCGCCCTCATGAGCGGCCGGCTGGGCAATCAGTGGGTCCACGCCAGCCGGCGCTGGACGCTCTTCGCCTGGTTCTTCCTGGGCGCGGGCAACCTGTTGGGCGCCCAGTGGTCCTACACCGTGCTGGGCTGGGGCGGCTTCTGGGGCTGGGATCCGGTGGAGAACGCCAGCCTGATGCCGTGGCTCGTCGGCACCGCCTTCCTGCACTCGGTGATGATCCAGCAGCGACGGGGCATGCTGAAGGTGTGGAACCTGGCCCTGATCGTCATGACCTTCAGCCTCTGCCTCTTCGGAACGGCGGTGACCAGAGGGGGGATTCTCTCGTCGGTGCACGCCTTCTCCGCCGGCCCCCTGGGCTGGCTGCTGGTCGGTCTGATCGCGACCGTGTTGATCGTTTCGCTGCGCCTCCTGTGGGAACGGATGCCCGACCTGCGTAGCGAGCACGAATTGGACTCCTTCGTGTCTCGGGAGAGCAATTTCCTGTTCAATAACCTGATCCTGGTGGGGGCCGCGTTCGCCATCTTCTGGGGCTCGATCTTCCCGCTCGTGTCGGAGGCTGTACAGGGCACCAGCATCACGGTTGGGCCCTCGTTCTACAACCAAGTGACAGGTCCTATCTTCCTGGCTATGATCGTTCTCATGGGTATCTGTCCACTGATCGGCTGGCGGAAGGCCACCCGAGAGAACCTACTGCGCAACTTCCTGATGCCGGTGAGCCTGGCGTTCGTGGTGGCTGCTGTTCTCTTCTCACAGGGCGTGAGGTCATTGCCGGCGCTGGTGGCCTTTCCCTCGATGGCCTTCGTAGCAGCGACGAGCCTTCTGGAGTTCTACCGGGGCGTGCGAGCAAGGGTCCGCGGCCACGACGACAGCCCGCTCTGGGCCCTGCCCCGGCTGATCTGGTCCAACAAGCCTCGCTACGGCGGACAGATCGTCCACCTGGGCACGATTCTCATCGCCATGGGGGTGGCGGGCCACTTCATGTATTCGACCGGCACCAGCGCACTGCTGGCGCCGGGCGAATCGCTAGCGGTCGGCGGGTACGAGCTGACCTTCGACGGCCTGGAGCAGCGCTCCACCGAAACCCAGGAGATCCTGGCGGCGAACCTGGCGGTGGCCAGGGACGGCGAACCGGACGGCAGCATCACATCCGAGAAGGCCCTGTTCGTCAGGCAGCAGAGCGTGATGACCAACGTCGGTCTTCGCTGGGGCCTGCTGGAGGACCTGTACGTCATTCTGGACAGTGTGGACGACAGCGGCCGGGCCAGCATCCAGGCCTTCGTGAACCCACTCGTCACCTGGATCTGGATCGGCGGCGTCGTGATGCTGGCCGGCACGGTCATCGCCTTCTGGCCCGATGCTCGCGAGCGACGGCGCACCCCGCGCTTGGGAGAGACGGAGCTACCCGCCCTGGAGGTGAGTCGTGTCTAGGCGGCAGGTTGTCACGGCGCTCTTGGCGGCCTTTATGGCAGCGAGCGTCTCGGCATCTGCGGCGAGTGCCCAGCCGTACGACACGGAGGCACAGGTGGATGCCATCGCCGGCGAATTGATGTGTGAGTGCGGCGCCGCCGTCACCGTCGCCGACTGTGGGAACGGCACCATCGCCAGCGGCATGCGAGATATCATCCGCCAGCAGGTAGCGCTGGGGAAGAGCAAGGGCGAGATCCTGGACCACTTCGCCGGCCTCTATGGGGAGTGCATCCTGGCCGAGCCGCGGAAGAGCGGCATCGGCCTGGCAGCCTGGCTGGGGCCGCTCGTCGCCATCGTGGCCGGGGGCGCCGTGCTTGGGGGCTCCGTATGGGCATGGACCCTACGGGCTTCCGGCTCGCGACGCGACCGGCGGCCCGCTCCGCGCCCCTCCGGCGAACAAGAGCTGGACGAGTACGAGCGCCGAGTGGAAGAGGAACTGAAGAGGTTCGAGTAGGGAGACGCAGGTGGTTGTCTTCGCAGCCTTCTTCATCACACTGGTGTCCTTCGCCCTGGTGAGCTATCCGCTGCTGCGATCCGACCGGGCCGAAGCCGACATGGGGCCTACGGACCACCAGGGGCCGGACGATCTCCTCGCCCAGCGCGACGCGGCCTACACCGCGATCAAAGAACTGGAGTTCGAGCTCCACCTAGGCAACCTGTCGCAGGAGGACTACGACGACCTGAGGGTCCGCTACCGCCGGCAGGCAGCCGATATCCTTCGCCGACTGGATGACGCCGCGCAAGAGACGGCGGCCACCAGCGAGGACCGCGCCCGCTGCCCCAGTTGTCAAGCTCCCACATCGTCGGAGGATCGCTTCTGCGCCCACTGCGGCGTCCGCCTGCCCGAGGGACGGGCCGGCGGGGAGGAAGGCGGATGAGGATCGGGAGTTCGCAGACGGCGGGCCCGGCCGACCAAGAGGCGACTGACGAAGCACCCCGCAAGGGCATCGAGGTCGTGGGGCTGCGCAAGTCCTTCGGGACCCTCTCCGTGCTGCGGGGGGTAGATCTGGAAGTCCTGCCTGGCGAGCGGGTGCTGCTGGTGGGGCCCAACGGTTCCGGCAAGACGACCCTCATCAAGACCCTGGCGACCCTCCTGCGACCAACGTCTGGCCACGTGCGCGTGGCCGGCTTCGACTCGGCTCGGGATGCGGACATGGTGCGACGCTGCGTAGGGCTCGTCGGCCACCAGACATTGCTTTACGGGGAGCTCACGGTGGGCGAGAACCTGGCCTTCTACGCCCGGATGTATGGTGTGGAGGACGGCGCCCGCCGCCGCGAGGTCCTATCGCTGGTGGGCCTCTTGGATCGGACCGACAAACAGACGCGGACTCTCTCGCGCGGCATGCAGCAGCGCCTGGCCCTGGCCAGAGTCACACTCCACCGGCCGCCCGTCCTTCTTCTGGACGAGCCGGACGCCGGCCTCGATCAACAGGGCGTGGGCATGCTGGACAGCATGCTGAGAGACTCCGCCGAGGCGGGCTGTTCCATCCTTTTCACCAGTCACAATCTGCAGCGGGGCCTGGACATGGCCAGCCGAGTAGCCGTCCTGTCGAAGGGACGAATCGTTTTCCAGGCGCCAAGGGATCAGTTGGATGCTGGAGACTTTGAAGAAGCCTACCGTCGCTTCGTCGGAGCCGCGTCCTGAGACGGGCCCAGATGGGCCTGGCCTCCGGGCCTTGCTAGGCCAGGTCTGGGCCATCGTCGATAAGGACATTCGGGGCGAGTTGCGCAGCAAGGAGGTGGCCAGCGCCACCTGGGTCTTCGCGTTGCTGGTGCTGGTCATCTTCAACTTCGCCTTCGACCTGGAGCGGGAGGAGATGGGCCCGGCCGGGCCGGGGATGCTTTGGGTAGCCATCGTGCTGGCCGGCATGTTGGGCCTGAACCACGTCTTCGCCAAGGAGAGGGAGCAATCCTGCCTGGAGGGGCTGCTCCTCTGCCCGGTGGACCGCAGCGCGATCTACTTCGGCAAGCTGGCTGGCGTGCTCATCTTCACCCTAGTCCTGGAGGTGGCGGTGCTTCCCGTCTTCGCCGTCTTCACGGACTTGCCCATCTTCACGCCGGGGCCCCTGCTGGTGCTGCTGCTGGGCACGGTGGGATTCGTGGCCGTGGGGACGCTTTTCGCGGCCATCGCCGCCAACACGAAGACCCGCGAGGTCCTGCTGCCGATCCTGCTCCTGCCGGTGGCCACGCCCGTTCTCGTGTCGGCGGTCAACGCGACCGGCCTCAGCTTCGACGGCGAGCCCTGGTCGGAGCTGGCCCCCTGGTTGGGCATCCTGGCCGCCTTCGATGCCATCTACCTGGTCCTCAGCCCCTGGCTCTTCGAGCAGGTGGTTCAGGAGCTCGGGCCCTAGCCGCGAGGGATGGAATGGGACCTATCATCCGCCTCTGGAAGCTGAGTCTCCCCGGCGCGGAGAGCCGTCTCCACCGGGCGCTGCTGGGGGCGACGCTTGCGGTGGGGCTGCTGGCCCTCTATCTCGCCTTCGTCTATGCGCCGGAGGAGGCGACCATGGGCGACGTCCAGCGCATCTTCTACTTCCACGTAGGAGCGGCCTGGACGGCTTCCCTGGCCTTCTTTGTGGTGTTCCTGGGGGGAGCGGCCTATCTGCGAACGGGCGACCGGCGCTGGGACGCCCTGGCCCTCTCCTCGGCCGAGATTGGGGTGGTCTTCACGACCATCGCGCTGGCGACCGGGTCCATCTGGGCCAAGCCAGCCTGGGGCACCTGGTGGACGTGGGACCCCCGGCTGACGACGACCACTGTTCTGTGGCTCGTCTACGTCTCCTACCTGATCCTGCGCAGCGCCGTCGACGAACCGGAGCGGCGGGCACGCTTCGCCGCCGTCGTTGGCATCGTCGGCTTCGTCGACGTGCCGATCGTCTTTGTGTCGATCCGCCTGTGGCGGACGATCCATCCGGTGCTGGTGAAGTCGGAGGGCTTCGACATGGCTCCTGAGATGGTGCACGCGCTCCTGGCCGCCCTTCTGGCCTGCACCCTCCTCTACGCATATCTGCTCCTTGTCCGCACGACGTTGGAGCGGCGGCGTCTGGACGTGGAGGCAGCGAAGCGGGCTCTGGGCCTCTACTAGGGAGGAAGGAGAGAGAATGGGCGACCTGTGGTACCTGGCCCTCGCCTATGCGGTCATCTGGGTGGTCATTCTCGCCTACCTGTACAGCATCGCCCGGCGTCAGGAGGGCCTTCGGGAGGAAATGAAGTTCATCCAGGAGGCTATGGAGGGAGAAGCGGACGCCGAAGAGGAGGGGGATGAGGCCGAGCCGTTCCTGAGCCTAGTCCGGGGCCAGGGCTCGGGAACGGCAGGGGATGAACGCCCCGAGGGCGGGCAGTAGAGGCGTGCGCCGATGGCCACCATCCTGACGAAGCGCAACCTCTCCTTCGCCGTGGTGCTGGCCGCTGTGGTGGCCCTCGTCGCGCTCCTGTCGTACGGTCTGACCGACAGAGGTGGTGGCGTGCCCAGGCGCCCCGCGCCCGAGTTCTCGGTAACCCTGTTTGACGTCAGCGGCGGCGGCACATTCAGCCAGGCCGACCTGGCGGGCCGGCCGGCGGTCGTCAACTTCTGGGCCTCCTGGTGCGACCCCTGCGAGGATGAGGCGCCGAACCTGGAGCGGGTGTGGCAGGAGTACGAGGGCCGGGGCGTCGTCTTCCTGGGAATCGCCGTGGACGACAACGATGATGACGCTCAGGCCTTCATCGAGAGGCAAGGGCTGACCTATCCAAACGGCCCCGACGAGAGTGACATCGGGCTCGACTTCGGCAGGCTGGGCGTCCCGGAGACCTTCTTCATCGACCGGGAAGGGCAGATCGTGCGCCAGTTCAAGGGAGCCATCAACTCCGAGCAGTTGCGCACATCCATCGACGAGCTCTTGGAGGGGACGGAGTAGTGGCGCGGCCCCGGTGTACAATACACGCGGGTCCACCGCGGCCGCCGGTGGCACCGCAGGGCGGAAAGAAGACGTGAGAACCCTTGGTGATGGGCTCAGACGGCGCGTAGCGATCGGAGGCGCCCTCTTCCTCTCGCTGCTGGCCTTTGGGGTGGCGGGCTATGCCGTCATCGAGGGCTGGTCCTTCCTGGACGCCCTCTACATGACGATCACCACCGTCTCCACCGTCGGCTTCCAAGAGGTGAAGCCGCTGTCGACGGGGGGCCGGATCTTCACGGTATTTGTCATCGTCTTCGGAGTGGCGGTCTTCTTCTACGCCTTCACCGCTGTCGTTCAGATCACGGTGGAAGGTGAAATTGGGCGGATTCTGGGGGTGAGCCGTATGAAAGCGAGAATCGGCGGTCTCAAGGGCCACTACATACTCTGCGGGTTCGGGCGTGTGGGAGAGGAGATCGCCCGCGAGCTCAAGTCGCGCCGAACCCCCTTCGTCATCGTCGATTCCAACCCGGAGGCCCTGGCGCGGGCTCGCCGCTACGACTACCTCCTGGTCGAGGGTGACGCCACCTCGGATCTCACCCTGGAGGAGACGGGCATCGCCCGCGCGGCCGTCCTCCTGGCCGCCTCAGACTCCGACTCAGGCAACACGTACATCACCCTGACCGCCCGGGCCCTCAACCCCAGCATCTTTCTCGTTGCCCGCGCCGGCAAGACGGCCAACGAGCCGAAGCTGAAGCGCGCGGGCGCCGACCGGGTGATCTCCCCCTACAAACTGGCGGGCCGCCGCATGGTGCTCTCGGCGGCTCAGCCGCTAATGGTGGACTTCGCAGACGCGTTGGCGCGGGGCCGCCACGCGGAGCAGATCCTTGTCGAGCTAGAGGTGACGGAGGACTCGTACATCGCTGGGGAGCCCGTGCGCGAGGCGGGCAGGCTCTGTCCGTCCGCCACCATCCTCGGCATCCAGAAGCAGGACGGACGCCTCATCGTCACGCCCCGGCCTGACGAGGTGCTGGCCGTGGGCGATCGCCTCATGGTCTTCGGCGAGGAGGAGGAGCTGGAGCGTCTGAGCCGCCGCCGGCCGGCACCGGAAGAGGCAGGTCCCATACTGGAGGCACCGACCGCGCAGCGCAGCGAGGCGGCGGGCGGCTAGCCGCTCACGGCTGCCGATTCGTCCCCCTACTCCTCCTCGTGCTGCCCGATCTCCTCGTAGAGCTGGAACAGGACGCCGCCCGAGTCCCGAGGGTGGATGAACGTCTCCTTCCAGCCTCCGCTCTCGCGGACGCCGCGGTAGGGCTCGATTCCTTTTTTGCGCAGCTCCCGGGCAGCCGCGTCCACGTCCTCCACCTCCAGCGTGACGTGGTGGAGGCCGGGCCCGTTCTCGCGCAGGAAGCGGGCCAGGAAGCTGTCCTCGGAGGTAGGCCCCAGGATCTCCCACTGGACGCCCCGGGCACCGTCCTGGTGGGGCGGGATGTCCAAGACCAGGCCAGCATAGGCATCCTCCTCGCTCTGGAAGCGCCCCGCGACTTTCATGCCCAGAATCTCGGTGAAGAAGGGGAGGCTCTCCTCCACCTTCCAGACGGCCATGGCTACGTGGTCAACGCGCTTGATTCCGACCAATGACTCCTTCTCCTCCACTAAGGGGAGCTAGCCCCCAAGCTGTGCCTTCGGGGAACCACCTGGATTATAGGTGCACAGCCCACGCCCGGGGGGAGAGCCCCATCCTTGCCCGGCGCGGAGACGCTCGATAGAGTAGGGCCGGCAAGCCCGATGGAGGCCATCATGACTCGACGCGCCCTACTCGTCGTCAACCCGGTCGCGCGAGGACTCCCGCCACTGCGCCAGATCCAGGAAGCGGCCGAGTGGCTGCGGATGCGTGGCTGGGACGTGACCCTGGAGACGACGGCCGCTCCCGGCGACGCCACCCGCCTCGCTCACAACGCCGCTGCCAGCGCGCCGACGGTGGTCGTGGCCTGCGGCGGCGACGGGACGATCCATGAGGTCGTGAACGGCCTCGCCGGAAGCGAGGCTGTGCTGGCAGCCATCCCCGGGGGCACGGCGAACGTTTGGGCCAAGGATGCGCGCCTCCCCCGAGATCCACTGGAAGCAGCCCGCATCATCGACGAGGGGTGCTGCCGCCGCCTCGACCTCGGCCTCATCGAATGGGATGCGCGCGGCGGCGAGGCCGACAGGCGGTACTTCCTGCTGATGGCGGGCGTCGGCCTGGACGCCCACATCGTGGCCCGCGTCAACAAAGGCTGGAAGCGCCGCCTGGGGGCCGCCTCATACGTTCTGGCGGGCGCCCGCGAGTCCCTCGTCTACCGCAGCCAGCCCGTGGAACTGGTGATCGACGGCCGGGAGCGACTGGACCTGCGCCTGGGGTGGCTGCTGGCCGGGAACACCCGCTGCTACGGGGGCGTCACCCGCATCACCAGCCGCGCCCAGGCGGACGACGGCCTGCTGGACCTGCTGGTCTTCCCAGGCTATGACCTGCTGCGGGCGGCCGGCTACGGTCTGGCCATCCTTGCCGGCCGCCACCACGGAGCGCCCGGCGTCAGGTACAGGCAGGTAGCCGAAGTAGAGGTGACCGGTCGGGCGCCGTTGCCGGTCCAGGCCGACGGGGAGTTCCTCGGCCACACGCCTCTCAGGCTCAGGGTCGTGCCTGGTGCTCTCCAGACCCTTCTGCCCGACGAACCGAACCCTCTTTTCGGCGTGTCCTAGGCGGTCGAACTGCCCTGTCCGGGACTTGTGCTCTTCAGACCCTCTGTGTACTTCTCCCCTTGAGCCTTCAGTAGGGTGAGAAGCAGCTCAGGCGAGGCGCCGAATACCAGGGCGACAAGCAGACCCAAGATGTTGTCTTCGAGGCTGAAGATGCTACGGAGGGGAGGGACACCCTCTTCGCCACGCGAACCAGGAACGGTCGTGGGCGTCGGCGAGGGAGCGATCGTTCCGACGACGGAAGGCGATGGCGTTGGGGTGGCAGTACTCGTGACGCCAGGAGTCGCCGGCGTGGGGGCGGCAGCACCTGTGGCGCCAGGAGTTCCTGGCGTGGCGGTGACAGTACTCGTGGCGCCGGCAGTCGTTTGCGTCAGTTCTGTGATGTCAATAAGAGGCAGCGCTGCTACCGCCAGCACGGCAGCTACTCCAGACAGGACTACCGGCCGGAACAGCCTGACAGTCGCGAGGCCAAAGTCTTGGATTGTCTGCTCGGCGCCAACCTCCTTGTACCATCGATACGCGAACCCTGCGAGGACACCGACGGCGTAGAAGACGGCACCCGCCTCGATTCGGTCCTTGGGAACGGACGCAAGGATTGCGATGGCCAGGACGAAGAAGACCACCAAGCCGGCGACAAAGATGATATCGAGGTAGATGTTGCGGGTGCGGGCGAGGGCGTCGTACTGCTCGTCGTTGAACTGGTTGATCGCGCGCCTCACGTCTCTCAGCGCCCCAAACGCCTCCTTCTCCCTCCGCTCATTCTCTTCCTGCCCATCCCCTGGCGGCGTTGATTCGCGCGCGGGGTCGAAACGGTCGAGGAGGTACTTCGCGGCGGCGGAGGGGCTGAGGGTGGAGATGGCGTTTCGCAACCTGACGAGGAGCTTCTGGGCCAGTGGGATTTGCGAGCCCACTAGCCGCGACTCATCACGCAGCCCCTCCTCAACAGCGAGTTCTGTCATCTTGCCGTGGCCGATCAGTGCTTCCTCTGCTCGATGGAGGGCGACCCAGAGGTTGCAGTAGCCATAGCCCTGTATCCAGCGTGAGTCGCACTTGCCCAGTTCGACCTCCATAGAGCGGCTGCGGACTTGGGCTTCCTGCAGTTGCCACGCGTCAGATTGTGGCCCGGCCGGTGGGGGATTATCGGTTTCCGGCGTACCCGGCTGCGCCGCATCACCCTGCCGCTCGCGTTGGCTCTCGCCAAGTCTCTTCTGCAGCGAACGCCAACGGTCGCTGAAGTCTCCGAAAGTTCGAACGTTCGCGCGCTCGGCAGTGACCGTCTTGATGCAAAGGACGGCCAGGAGCAGCCAGAAGGCCAAGGCTGCGCCACTACCGATCAGGGGGGCCCAATGAGTCTGCCGGATGACGTACGCTATCACCGTGAGGGCGGACGCCAACGTTGGCATCAACGGCGCGGTCTTCTGTAGTGCCGCGCCATAGCATCCTGCGAGCCGACGCCAGGCTGGACGGTTACCCATCATCGCACTCCTCCTCCGAGTCCAATCCCATGCGAGGGGAGTGGTAGATTGGCTTCGGCCTCGGTCTGTTCGGCGAGGCTTGGCCACCGAGGAAGTGCTGCCTGGTGAAGACAGCACGAGGATCATCAGGCCTACGCCGGGCGTTGTCAAGAGGGCGATCCGGCCACCGCCGCCGGCCATCCTGGCCGTGGGCGCCGCACGGGACGTGCCGTGGCGCAGGATAGGGGGATCGTCGTAGGGCGGCGGATGAATGTGGCCCCTGGGCCGATCACGGAGTACGGGACCGCGCCAAAGGTGCTTGCTACCTGGCCAAGGCCCGTAGCTTCCTACAGAACCCCATCAGCCTGGTGGTGTGAGGGGGCTGGATGCGCCGTCAGGTCGCTGGCTGCGCTCCCGGCTCCTTGAGGCGGCGACTGGCCACGAACAGCGCCGCCAGAAAGAGGACCGCCACCGGCGCCATGACTATGTAGACCACAACGACGAGGTCGGAGTCGCTCAATCCCTCCCAGGGGATGACGAGGCGCGAGCCCACCAGCACTATCAGGGCGTTCCAGAGCCCGTGGAGAAGCACCGCCGCCGCGTAGTAGGCGAATCCGGCGAACGGCCGACCCAGTGCCAGCAGGTTGTACCAGCCAATGCCCACAAGCCCGCTGCAGAGGGCGTGGGTGGCGGTGGAGCCCGCCCTCATCAGCATCAGTGACCACCAGTCGGCGTCGGCCTCAGTCAAGCCACCCAAGCCGTAGAGGAGGGCCTCGACCGTGCCAAATGAGGCTCCCGCCACGACCCCGAGAACGAAGGCCGTCGTCATCGAGGATCGGGGGGAGAGCAGGAGACGCACGCCGAGGCCTTTGGCTGCCTCCTCGACCAGGGGCGGCACTACCGCGACCGTAAGGAGAGCCAGGGCCAGCTCCTCGCGATTGCCCAAGAAGCTCTCGAATGCCTCCATTACCGCCCGCACGTCCTCGAAGCTGGCCGCTCCCTGGAAGGCCTCCTTGCTGGCCAGGAAGGCCACGAGGATCCCGCCGTCGAGGACGCCCTCAGCCAGCGAAGAGAGCATGGTTGCGAAGGCGATGGTGAAGCCAACGGCAATGGACACCTGCCGCCAGGTAGGTCGGCAGCCCGGAGCCCGCCAGCCCAGCCCGCCGCGAGCGGCCAGCCCCACCAGGGCGATGCCGGGCAGGACGGCCGCAAGGACATGAACGGGCGGCATGACAGCCGCCGGTGGCTCTTCCATCGCCATCACCAGCCCGCCGGCCACTACGACCACTGCAAAGACCGGCACAGGCAGCAGTGCCGGCGGCAGCCAGGAAGCGCCCGACTTCTCGCCCATCAGCTCGGAAACCCCGTGATAGGTCAGGGCACCACCGGCCATCGCCAAGAGGAAGGCCGTCGTCGCCAGCGATACCGCGACCTCCAGGGTGCCCGCCTCGACATCTTCAGCTTGGCGTTGGGAGAACAGGGTAGTGAAGGCCATCAACTGTGCGCCGAGCACAAGAAGGGCACCATACCCCGTGCTCGCCCAGAGAGCCACCCTGGACAGGACGTGCCGCGGCCGCTCGCGCCGGCCCCAACGCCAGCCCGCGACCAGCATCGCGATGCCGAGTACCAGGAATATGAGCCCCGCGATGAGCGCAGCGGGCCCCGCCCGGTCAGGGTCCACGTCGGGGTTGTCGATCTGGCGCAGGAGCGGCGAAGCGCCGACGAGGCCGGCCCCCACCGGCACGAAGGCCAATCCGAGGACTATGAGGACGACCAGGGCCACCATTCGCTGCCCCAGCCAGAGGAGGAGAAGACCGACCAGCCCTGTCAGCAGCCCCGCCACGGAGAGGCCGGTCGCCGTGGCGAGGGCCCCCTCTTCGCTGGAGGCGGCGGTGGCGACTGCGAGCCCCGTCAGCGACAGGCCCGTCGCCAGGAGGAGCGCGCCCACGATGACGGCCACCGATCGCGCGGCGCTCACGCCTCGTCACCGCCGGGCGTCGCAGCCTGCAGCTCCACGCGCCCCCCGTTGACCCGATAGAGGGTGGCGCCTGGCGGGAGGGGCGGCATACCGCCGGTGGAAGCCGGCCCGCCTCCGCCCGATGACGGGCGGGCCCAGTCGAAGCGGTCGGCGTCCACCGATGTGATCAGCACCTGCTCGAACTCCGAGGCGGCGGCCAGGATGCCGGCTCGCCGCGACTCGTCCAGTTCCGAGAGGACGTCGTCCAACAGCAGGACAGGATACTCACCACCACGGTCCAGGAGGAACCGCGCCTCGGCCAGGCGCAGGGCCAGGGCGGCTGTCCGCTGCTGCCCCCGCGAGGCGAAGGCCGCCGCCGACAATCCGTTTAGCAGGAAGAGAAGATCATCGCGGTGGGGGCCGGTGAGCGACAGGCCCGCCGCCACGTCCCGTTGACGGCCGGAGGACAGCGCTTGACGCAGAGCTGCGACCAGATCATCTGTGGAGGCGGCCGCGACGCGCTCTCCGTCCCAGGCTCGGGGGAGCTGCGGCTGGTAAACCAGAGACAGCTCCTCCCCGCCGCCACTGAGCGCCCGGTGGTTGTCACCGGCCAGCGCCGACAGGGCGGCCACCGCCCGGCCCCGGCTGCTGGCAACATAGGCACCCTCGCGGGCCATCTCCTCATCCCAAAAGGAGAGTTGGTCGATGCCGGCAGCACCGTCCTGGATCCGTCGCAGGAGGGCGTTGCGCTGGGTCACTACCTTGCCGTATCGCTGGAGAGCGCGAAGGTAGGCAGGGTCCACCTGGGAGAGGGTTATGTCAAGATAGCGCCGGCGCAACAAAGGGGCACCCCCCACCAAGTCGATATCCTGCGTGGTGAAGAGAACGGCGGTCACCTGGCCCACCGTCTCGGAGGCGCGCCGGGCAACACCGTTGACACGCAGTCGCTTGGAGGCGGCCCGGCGGCCCAGCGGCGCCTGCCCGCCCGTCACGCGAGGCATGATCGCGACCTCCACCTGCACGCTGCCGGTGCGGCGGCGTGCGGTGCCGGTCAGGTGCGCAGCGGCCGGCCCTTCAAGGATGGCCTCGCTGTTCACCAACTCACCCTCGGTGATGGCACGGGTCGACCTTGTCGTGGCGAGGAGGTAGATCGCCTCGAGAAGGTTGCTCTTCCCCTGGGCGTTGCCACCGACGAAGAGGAGCAGCCCACAGGGGAAAGCGATGTCCAGGTGGCGGTAGTTGCGGAAGTCGCGGAGGCTCAGTTGCTCGATGTACATGGCGGCCTGTCGGCCACACATTATAGCAGTCGGATGAGAGCCTGACGGCTGGTCGCGGCGGGCTCTGCGGCCGGGGGTGACGAGGCGAGGAGTTAGGTTTCACCGCCGCCGACGCGCAGGTGGAGACGGAGAGCCTCGGGCCGCGCCTCCTCAATGCTGAGGGGCTCGCCGATATACTCAGCGAGGCCGTCGGCGATGCGGCGGGCCGTCAGGGGTTCGCGCAGGAGAAGGGTGAGACGCGCCTCGCCGTCCAGGTATCGTTCCACCGATGCGCCCTCGACGGCAGGCATGTGCGTTAGAGCCCGCTGCACCTCCATCAGCCCCTGGAAGCCGGGCACGGCGCTGACGAGAAGCTGGATGCCCTCGCCACCGGCGGCATACTGGGGCTCTGCCGGCCCTTCCTGTTCCTCCGGCGGCGCCTCGACTGCGGGGAACTCGGCAACGGGCGCCTCAAGCGTAGGTTCCTCGGCTGCCGGCGCCTCGGCGACGGGGGCCTCGACCGGCGCCGCCTCGGACGGCTCCGCTCGGGGTGCCGGCGGCGGTGCAGGGCTGGCTGCAACGAGGCTCGGCAGCTCGTCCAGGCGCCGCTCAAGCCGCTGAACGGCCTCGGTCAGGCCCTGCACCTGCTCCGAAAGGCGGCGGCCTTCCTCGCCCATCAGGTCCGCCACGCGGCTGAAGTAGTCGGAGACGGCGCTGGTCACAGCCTCGAGACCGACCGGGGAAGGCTGGGCCAGGGGCTGAGCCGGTGATGCCTGGGAACGGCCGGCCTGCCCCATCTCCTGAGCCGCCCTCGTCAGGGCCGCCTCTGCCTCAGTGAGGGCACGCCGCAGGCTAGCCACCTTGGCCCGGGTGGCCCGTTTCTTGGCGTCGCCACCGTCCGTGCGCTGGTGATCGGGTCCGCCTGACGTCATCGATCGTCGTTTCTCCACCGGGGAGCCACAACAGGAGCACTACCCAGCACGCGATCTACCTCCCCGTTGGGGCGTGGACGGAAGCGTCGCCCAGTCAAGGCGGTTGGGGCAGCAGCGGGGCTGCTCCAGACGCAAGCGAGGACAGATCGCCCCAATGATTATCGGCAGCCCGCCGAGTGTGTTGAAAGGCGGGCCACGGCCACACAGCCAGCCTTCTATTATACCCCCGACCGTCGCCAGCGCGCTCCGGAACCACCTTGCCGAAGGAACCCGCCAGCACGTATGCGGATCTCCCACGCCGATGTCACGTCACTCCTGTCGCATCGGCACGGCCACCCATACGCCGCGGCAGACCACAGGGCGGCCCCAGCCGACGCTTGCCCCGCCTCACGAGAAGACCAAGGCGCCAAGAACCGCCAACCCGAGCGCCACACGGTACCAGACGAAGACGTAGAGGGGGTTACGCTGTAGGAACCGCAGCAGGAAGGCAATGGCGGCGGCCCCCGAAATGGCCGCCAGAACGAACCCGACGGCGAAGAACCTCAGGTCGCTGGCATCCAGCGCGCCCGCCCGTGCGTCGCCAGCGACGTCGTAGAGCTGCTTGAGTCCGGCACCGGCCACCACCGGGGCCGAGAGAAGGAAGGCGAAGATGGCCGCCTGCCGCCGCTCGAGGCCGGCGAACAGCCCCGCCGAGATGGTGATCCCGGAGCGGGAGACGCCGGGCACCAGGGCGATGCTCTGGGCCACGCCAATGAAGAGGGCACCCCCTATACCCAGTCGGGTCATGAGCCGACCCTTGCCTCCCAGCCACTCGGCCAGGGCGAGGACGGCAGCGAAGGCGATGAGTGTGGAGGCCACCAGGGCCGGTCGGCGCAGTGTGTCCTCAACGGCGTCTTCCAGGGCCAGGCCCAGAATCGCGGCCGGCACGGTAGCCAGGAGGATGAGCCAGGCCAGGCGCGCGTCGATGCCGGCCTCTGGCGAGAGGGCGCGACCGCCCGGCAGGCGGGCCCGGACGCTGCCCAACCAGCCGAAGGCCAATCTGAGCACCTCGTGGCGGAGCAAGACGAGGACGGAGAGGAGGGTGCCCAGGTGGATGGCCGCGTCGAAGGTCAGGCCGAAGGTGTCCTGGTCAACGTCCAGGGCGTCTTCGAGAAGGATGAGGTGACCGGTCGAGGAGATGGGGAGGAATTCCGTCAGGCCCTGGACGGTGCCTAGGATAACAGCCTTGAGGAGCTCCGGCATAGGCTGAGACGTCCGTTCTCCAGGCTCTGGCGGACCCCCGGACGGGACAGGCGCGAGCCAATCAGGCCTCAATGATAGGGCCGCTCACAGGAGGGCGCCAGAGGGGGGTTTGACTGGTCCAGCAGCCTGGCCGCGGTGCTGACAAGGCGTCAGAGAAGTCGACGCTCGCCCTTCGACACGCTCAGGAGCAGCGGCTCCTAGCTTCCGCTCGTGGTGAGCCTGCCGAGCCACGAACGCCCCACTTGCGTAACCAGCACGCCTCAGGGTTCGTAGGTACCGGAGCCGGTTGAGCGAAGTCCGGGCTCAGCCGTGACGACAGGCGCCCCGAGTCGCGTTCGAGCGGCACCGTCCGGACCGAAGAAGTAGCGCCGTGCCCACAGGGCAACGTACACCAGCGCGATGAGGACGGGCACTTCGATGAGGGGCCCCACGACCGCCGCCAGCGCCTGCCCGGAATCGATGCCGAAGACACCGATGGCGACGGCGATGGCCAGCTCGAAGTTGTTGCTGGCGGCCGTGAAGGAGAGGGTCGCAGTCTCCGGATAGCGGAATCGCAGGCGCCAGGACATGAAGAAGGACACGCTGAACATGATGAGGAAGTACAGGAGCAGGGGGACAGCGATGCGAAGGACGTCGAGGGGCACGTCCAGGATGTACTCGCCCTTGAGCGCGAACATCACCACGATGGTGAACAGCAGGCCGATGATCGCCGTCGGGCCCAGACGGGGCATGAGCACGCCCTCGTACCACTCGCGGCCCTTCCGGCGAATGCCCACGTAGCGGGTGATCATCCCGGCGACGAGCGGGATGCCCAGGAAGATGAGGACGCTCTTCGCCACCTCCCAGAAGCTGACGTGGACCTCCTCGCCGCCGCCGAACCAGGAGCTGGCCACGCTGATGAAGAAGTAGGCATAGAGGGAGTAGAAGAGGACCTGGAAGACGGAGTTGAGGGCCACGAGGACGGCTGCGTACTCGTTGTCGCCTTCGGCCAGCAGGTTCCAGATGAGGACCATGGCGATGCAGCGGGCCAGACCGACGATGATGAGCCCCGTCCGGTACTCCGGCTGATCGGGGAGCAGCAGCCAGGCCAGGGCGAACATGACCACGGGCCCCACGAGCCAGTTCTGGACAAGGGAAACGCCGAACATCTTCCAGGCCTTCGTTACCTTGCCCAGTTCTTCGTACCGCACTCTGGCGAGGACCGGGTACATCATCCAGAGCAGCCCAACCGCGATGGGGAAGGAGATCGTGCCGATGCGGGCCGAGTCGATGGCGTCGGCCACGTCGGGGAACGCCTTGCCAAGCCCGACACCGAAGGCCATGGTGAGGATGATCCAGAGAGCGAGGAACCGATCGAGGAGTGAGAGGCGCTCGACGACACGGGGCCGGGCGGCTTCAGCTACGGCGGTCACGGTGAGCGACCTCTCTCAAGAGAGGCCGTTACTGGGAATCGTCCCAGGGGCGCCCTCGCAACATCGGCGGTCATATCAACTCCGGCTGATGCAATTGGGCAAGAGAAAGCAGGCTATCGGCCCTTCAGGCGGCACACTTCCTCGGCCCGCCGGCGGTCGCCGGGCGCCGTCTGCACCTCGAGCAGCGCCCCTAGCCGCTCGCGAAGCGACGCGGCCGCGGCCGGATCGGCCCGGTAGAAGATCCAACGGGCGTCCTCGGCATCTCGACGGCTCCTCACGAGACCCGCGCGCCGGAGGACCGAGAGGTGATTGGACACCAGACTCTGCGGCAGATCCAGGATGTCCTCGATTTCGCAGACACAGAGCTCGGCCTTGGTGAGCAGGGCGAAGATGCGCAAGCGGGTATCGTCGCTCAGTGCCCTGAGGAGCGTCAGCAGGTCCTCTGGTTGGGGTGCCGAGGCGGGCCTTGTTTCGACGGGATGACTGGGCATGCGCGATTGAGTCCGTTAAATCATTCGTCCTAAATATGATAGCAGAGATCCCCCACCCCTATCAAGCCGCGCAGGTGCGGGCGACGGCGCTTGACACGACGGATCGGCGTGGGTATGTTCTCCCTGCCCGCATTGGCCATCAGGGGCCTGCCGTCGGCCGAATGCGGCAATCGCGAGCTGCCCTGGGCTGGAGGCATACAGAATGCTTACAAGGATCGCGCCGCTTGCCTGCTGTGCCCTGGCTCTGGTGCTGAGCGGCTGTGTCTGGGGCCAGGTCACCGACGCGGTGACCGGTGACCCCATACGGGGAGCGACCGTCACATTCCGTGATTCCGTGGGCAGCGCCGGGACAACGACCACTGGTGAAGGTGGCTTCTACAGCTTCGACGGCAGCACGAGCCCCACTCCCACCGCCGGGCAGGTGCGCTTCCAGATCTCGGCTCCCGGCTACGCCACCCTAACGGTTGAGCGAGACGTCCAATACGACGACAACCAGGAGCACACCTGGGGAGTGGAGAACTTCACCCTGGTCCGCGGCGGCGGCTGATCTTAGCCGCTTGTGGCCCTCGGGAAGGGCCGACCGCCTCGGAACAGCCGGCCTGTGCCAACCCCGCCTGACGCCTGGCCACATCAAGCCCTCCCCAGGTCTCTGATGGCACTCATGGGGCAGCTCTCGCCGCTTCGCCGCTCATCTGACACCCCCAACCCCTGACGGAACTGGTCGCGTCGCCGCGGAGGACGCGATCCGTGCCATGCTCACCCAGGCAGGTCACCAAGCTTGGCTTCGGCCGGGAATGCTGGCAGGGCGGGTCTAGCCGCCCGGGACGCCGAGGATGGGTGCCGGGCCTTGGCCTATGAGACCAGTATGGAAATTGGCTCGGGGCAAGGGGCTTGACAAGATCGGAGGAAAGAAGTATATAGGTACTAACTTATGAGCACACCCACCGAGGTTGACGACCTTGTTCGCATCTATAAGGCATTGGGAGACCGGACGCGCCTGCGCCTGGTCAAGGTTCTCGCGGACCTGGAGCCGGGGGACGCGCTGTGCGTGAATGCCCTCGTCGCGGAGCTGGGCGTCTCGCAGCCGGCGGTCTCGCAGCACCTCGCGGTCCTTCGGGCCGCCGACCTGGTCATCGGGGAGCGCAGGGGCTATCACGTGCACTATCGCCTGAATCCGGCCGTTCTGGCGGCCTACCGAGGCCAAACCCTGGGCCTGCTTGGAGAGCAGTTCATGGACTCGCCTGCCGGCGCCCGGAAGGTGCGAGACCGCGCAGCGGAGAGGCCGGCATGTCGGGCAGAGCATACTCATGATGATTCAAGAGCAGCCGTCACGCGTGCTGGTCGTCGCCGCCCATCCTGACGACGCGGACATCAGCAGCGGCGGGACCATCGCCCGCTGGGCCCGCGAGGGCCGGGAGGTGCAGTACGTCCTCTGCACCAGCGGGAACCGCGGCAGCGACGACCCAGAGATGACGCCGGAGCGACTCGGCGAGACTCGCGAGGCAGAACAGCGGGCAGCGGCGGAGATCCTGGGCGTCGCCGGGCTTACCTTTCTTCGACGCGAGGACTGTGAACTTGAAGAGACGCTCGCCTTTCGCCGCGAGATCTCGGACCTCATCCGCGACTCCCGGCCGGACACGCTGATGACGCACGACCCCTGGGCCCGCTATCGCATACACCCGGACCACCGCGCCGTCGGCTTCACTGCGCTGGCGGCCATCGTCACCGCCGGCAACCAGATGTACCGCGAAGGCCCGCCGCCTCACGCCGTCAGCCGGGTCTGCCTGTTCCAGACGGACAACCCCGACTTCCGGGTCGACATCACAGAGACCTTCGACCTGAAGATCCGGGCGATCCGGGAGCACCGAACCCAGATCGCCCACTCCGGCGAAGCAATGATAGGACGGGTCCGCGAGTGGGCGGAGCGGGCCGGCAGAGAGGCTGCCGTGCCCCTGGCCGAGGAGTTCAAGACTATCATCCCTCGGCACTGAGCCAAGAAGGGTCACTTCGAAGGAGGTGCGAGACATGTGCAGAGGTCATCACGGCTGGGGAGGAGCATCACACTGCTGCTGTGGCGGTGGGGGCCATTCGCAACACGACTGCGGATGCGGGGGACACCAGCGTCACGGCTGGGGAGGTGCCTCGCACTGCTGCTCCGGCGGCGGGGGCCACTCGCAACACGACTGCGGATGCGGGGGACACCAGCGTCAGGGCTGGGGAGGAGCGTCACATTGCGGTTGTGGCGGCGGGGGTCACCCTGAGCACGGCTGTGGCTGCGGGCATCCGTTCGGGTTCCGCCGCTGGTTCCCAACGAAGGAGGGCGAGGCGGCAGCACTGGAGCAGTACCTGAAGGACCTGGAGGCCGAGGCCAAGGGCGTCCAGGAGCGCCTCACGGAGCTGAGGGAGGGCTGAGCGCCATCGGAAGGTAGCGCCGTTCGATCAGGAGGGAGTTGACATGGCCGAACCCACGTCGGGCCTGGATTTCAGGCTGATGTCCCTGGCGCTCAAGGTCCGCGACGTGCTGTCACCCCGAAAGAACGTCCTGGCGGAGGTGGGGATAAGGCCGGGGTTCCATGTGTTGGATTTCGGGTGCGGTCCCGGAGGCTATGTGACCGGCGCCTCGCAACTTGTGGGCGAATCGGGAAGGGTATTCGCGCTGGACATCCATCCGCTGGCCGTTCGGAGCGTTCAGGGTATCGCATCGAAGAGGGGGCTGGCCAACGTGGAGGCCATTCGCTCGGATTGCGCGACCGGACTACCGGATGCCAGCATCGACGTAGTCCTGCTGTACGATGCGTTCCACGCGCTGAGTGACCCACACGCGGTGCTGGAAGAGCTGCACCGGGTGTTGAAGGCGGGTGGAACGCTGTCCTTCAGCGACCATCACATGAAGGAAGACGAACTGATCTCCAGCGTTGCCGACAGCGGGCTCTTCAGGCTGTCGGCAAAGGGCAAGCGAACGTATGCCTTCGTGAGAGACGACTAGCGCGGGGCCGTAGCCCCGCCGGCACGTCGGACGGCGACACGGGACGGCGCGTGGGCCCGGGGCGAGTCTGCACGAAAGAACCTGGCTTGGAGGCGACGATGGAGCCAACTGAAGGTGCCAAGAGCTCTGAGGACATGCGGCTGGAGCCGATCGGGTGGGTGAGAAGCAGGATGAAACCGGCCGGGCCGTTGGCATCGGGACCGAGGAGGCCCACGCTCGAGAGGGTCCAGGCAGAAATCGTGCTGGATGAGAGATTCACCGAGGCTGCCGACGGCTTAGAGGAGTACTCGCACCTCATCGTCCTGTTCTGGGCCCACGCGGATGTCCCCGCCGAAGAACGCTGCTCTCCGGAGCCCTCCCCTCTGAAGTTGCGTCCGATGGGCAGAGAAGATTGGCCCTTGCTGGGGGTCTTCGCCACTCGCTGCTTCGACCGGCCCAACCCTATCTGTGCCACCACCGTCCGTCTGCTGGAGCGTAGGGGCAACGTGCTTCGGGTCGACGGACTGGATGCCTTCGACGGCAGCCCCATAGTCGATATCAAGCCCTATGTCCCCGGCCTTGACTCTGCGGCCGAAGCGAAGGTGCCGGAGTGGATGGCCAGGCTGGGCGAGATAGTCAGTTCATTGCCCCGCTCACGGGACTGAGGGAGAACTGAGTTCCACCCGGATACGAGGGCACCCGGCCGGAGACAAGGACCTGCCCCATTGCATCGAGCCGTGGCCATCGCGGTTGTGCCATAGCCCGACGTAGTCCCATCATCGCACGTCTCGTCAGCCCGCCACGGGCCACCTAGCACCCCTGGCGGCTATAATGGGCCGCGGTGACGACTGCCGCGGACATATCGGTGCGCGCGGCCGGAGGAGGCAACCGATGACTCAGGCTCAGGTGCATCCGCTGATCTCCCAGGGCAAGATCGCGGTGACGCCCGGTGTCTACGACGTCCTGTCGGCCAAGATCGCGGAGCGGGTCGGTTTCCCGGCCGTGGTGCTGACGGGCTACGGGGTCTCGGCCAGCCACCTGGGTGAGCCCGACTTCGGCCTGCTGACACAGACGGAGGTGCTGGACGTGGCCCGACGCGTCACGGCCGCCGTGAGCATCGGCGTCATCGTAGATGGGGACACGGGCTTCGGAGGACCGCTGAACGTGCAGCGCACGGTCCGCGAGCTGATCCGCATCGGCGCTCGCGGGGTCATCCTGGAAGACCAGCGCTGGCCCAAGAGGTGCGGTCACATGCGGGACAAGCAGGTGATCGAGGCCGAGGAGCACGCGACGAAGCTGCGCGCCGCCAAGGACGCCCGCGGCAAGGCGGCCTTCGCCATTGTCGGCAGGACGGACGCCCTGGAGACCCACGGGCTGGACGAGGCCATCCGTCGCGCCCGCCTCTACAAGGAGGCCGGCGCCGACGTCCTTTTCGTCGAGGGGCCACGCAACCGCGACGAGCTGCGTCGCATCGGCCGTGAGCTCCCCGGCCCGCTGGCCGTCAACCTGATCGAAGGGGGCCGGACGCCGCTCTGCTCGCTCGAGGAACTAGCAGAGATGGGCTTCTTCAGCGTGGGATTCGTGCTGTCCGGGCTCTACGCCGCCGCTCGGGCGCTTGAGCGGACGTACGCAGAGATCCGGGCGCGAGGGACCACCGACGGGCTCGCCGACGCCCTGATGCGGTTCGAGGAGTTCAACGCCCTCGTGGGCCTGGAGCGTCGCTACGCGGACGATGAACGATACCGAGGGTGAGAGCCTGCCCAGGCGACAGCCACACGAAGCCTCCCTCGAGTGGAGACAAAGCCCATACTATGAATGATGGTAAGTCTGTACTCCGATCATGCATCAGGTTATACTACAGGAACCCGCGAGTCCATCGGCAACGGCCCGGCGCCCGCTGACATTGCCTACCTCCTGGGGGTACCACCATGCCTTTCGCCCTGCTCGTCTTCCGAAACCTGGTCCGCCAGAAGATCCGAACGGGCCTCACGATCCTCGGCATCACCATCGGCATCACCGCCGTCGTCGCCCTGGGCATCCTGACGGACAGCGCCAAGGCTTCGACCGTGCAACTCCTCAA
>DAOULP010000259.1:0-6881 GCA_034420175.1 Dehalococcoidia bacterium
ACCTTCGTCAGGGCGTCGTAGGCGTAGACGACGTAGTCGCAGGGGTGGAGGTCCAGCTTCTCCAGCTTCTCCTCCCGGGCCGCCACCGGGTCGCCCATGTCCTGCGTGAGGTCGGTGCCCATCTGCAGCTCGTAGATCTCGCCATCAGGGCCCAACACCACACAGCCCCGGTCGGTGCTGACGAGGCCCGCCGGCTCCAGCTCAATGCCGAAGCTGAAGAAGGCGCCCGGGAAGGGCGGAAAGGGATCGAGCTTCGGGACTGCCTCCATCAGAAGAGCGCGGAGCTGGTCGGCTGCTCTCTCCACGATCAGGTCGGCGTGCGCCTTGTGGGCCAGCGGGTCGGTTTGCAGGTTGCTCATGGCAGAGGTGATACGTAACAGGCTGATTATAGAGCGCGGCTCTGGGCAGGTCTAGCGAGTGGCACGTCGGCCGCTGCGCGGCGACCGCTCGTGGGCCTGCCAGCTCCGCAGGCCGGCCAACGCCGCCAGGCGTACCTGGCGGATCCCCCTTCCTCAGGTCAGCTTTCTCGCTGGACACGTGATCTTGGCAAGTACCTGTTGCCTCCTCTTGGGCTGCCGGGTGAGGAGTGCTATAATCGGCCTGACTCGTGAGCAGGGATGTTGTCGGCCTTCAACGAGTTCCTCTGAGAGGCGAAGGCCTCTTCCCCCGATCATCTCCCTGGGTAGAGCGACATAACGCTGGTCTTCGCTGTGCCAGGGCGTCGTTGCGACCCACTGTGGGGACCCCATGAGCATCAGGACCTGGGTCGGCCGCTTCAGCATCGTCGAAGGGCAGGTGCGGGAAGAAGGCCCCTGGCTGGGGGCTTTCCAGGGCCGTCTTCCCGAGGGCGACAGCCGTGATCTCTACGTGCTGGCTGAGCCCGCCCAGCCCGGCGGCGAGGAGTTCTGCGACCAACTCGTCGAAGTCGTGGGCCGCCTCTTCCAGAAGGAGAACCTGTCCCAGACAGGCGCTCTTCTGCGAACTCTGCGCGCCGCGCACGACAACCTGCGCGACTGGAACCGGAAGAGCCTTCCGGAGCATCAGGTGGCCGTCGGTGCCGCCTGTCTTCTCCTCAGCGACCGCACAGCGTATCTTGCCCAGGCCGGACCCAGCTTGGCCTACTTCTACCGTGACGGCCATCTGGAGGTGATCACGCCTCAGGGCGAGGGTGCACAGGCTCCGCTGGGCCTGGCCGAGGAGTTCCAGCCCGACATCACCCGCTTCGACCTGGAGCCCGGCGACCTTCTTCTCGTCGCTTCGACACGGCTGGCATCGGTCGCCGACGAGGCGGCAGTGGCCGGCGCCCTCGCCAGCGGCCTCGACGACGCGCTTCCCGAGGTGTTCCTCCTCACTCGGGACCTCCTCAACTTCTCCGCTCTCCTGGCCGCCTGCTTCGTGGAGGCCGATGAGCTCGCCGAGGAGCCAGGCGCGGTGCCTGAGCACCTGGCCGTCGACCCCCTCGCTGAGGGGATCGCGGACGCCGAGCGGAAGAATGGTGACGCTGCCGTCCCCACGCCCCTTGTACAGCCCGACAGCGCGGCGGACGATGAGCCGCTCCCTCCGCCCACCGGGCGGGGCGGCGCTCGTCAGACCCGCCTGTTCCTGTCGAGCAACCAGAGCGGTGCTTCGTCCGTGGCGGTGATGGACCCGCCCCATGCCGGGCCCCGGCGGCTCGGGCCGACTGCCGGGCCGGCGCTCCAGCCAGGGTCCGCCCGCATCGCGTCCACCGGCGCGTGGGAGGAGCTCTCCCCCGAGGACGGCAACGGCTACGACATGCTGGTGCCCCGGGTCGATCTGCCGCTGGCAGGCATGGAGCGGCCGGTCGTCCGCCTGCGCGGCGCCTCCGCCCGGCCCCGTCAACGCTACACCCGCACGACCACCACGCTACCGCGCATCTTCCCGGTGCCGAGCCTGGCCATCCTGGCGGCCCTGGCCGTCCTGGTGGTGGGTCTGGTGGCCTGGTTCGCGGTGCCACGATCCGTGCAGGAGAGCCGAGAGGAGCGCTTCGCCTCCCTGGTCACCGAGGCCCGCGCCGAGCTTCGGGGGGCACCGGACGCCGCCGATGTCGTCGAGCGTCGAGGGCTCATTACCGGCGCCATCGCCAGCCTGGAGGAGGCCGCATCCATCTACCCCGACGACGGGCAGGTTCACGCCCTGCGGACTCAGGCCCAAGCGGCGCTGGCCGAGCTCGACGCCGTGGTCGACCTGGGGGAGATGAGCCTGGTGGCGGACCTCAGCGCCCAGCTCGCTGGCGAGCTGTCGATGGAGCAACTGGTGGTTGGGGACAGCCGGGCGTTTCTCCTCGACGCGTCAGGAGGCCGCGTCGTGGAGTTGCCCTTGCAGGAGGGCAGCAGCGCCAACGTTGTCATCCAGGAGGGCGCCTTCGCCGGAGCGCTGGAGATATCGAGCCCCCTGGACGTCTTCTGGTCACAAAATGAGGGGGAAACCGGCCGGCTCCTGGTGCTGGACGACCAGCGCCGCCTGTTCTCCGTCACCGAGGACGGCGTGGCTCCGCTCGTCGTTCGCGATGCGCAGGAGTGGGGCAGCCTGGACGGCGCCGCCACGTTCGACGGCAGCCTCTACATCCTGGACGCCGCCTCCAACCAGGTCTGGCGCTACCCGCCGACCAATGTCGGCTTCGACAGCGAGCGCACTGGGCTCCTGGGTGAGGCTGACCTCTCGGGGGCGACGGCGCTGGCGATCGATGACGGCCTCTACGTGCTGTTCGAGCCGGGTGGCATCCGGCGCTTCGTCAGCGGCGTCGAGCAGCCCTTCGCCATGGCCGGCATCGACCGCGGACTGCTGGCACCCGCCTCCCTCACCGGCGACGGCGAGGGCGGACTGCTGGTGGTGGACCGCGGCAACAAGCGGCTGGTCTCTCTCTCGCCCGACGGCCGGTTCCAGGCCCAGTTCGTCAGCCGCTCCTTCACGGACCTCCGCGCTGCCGCCGTCGACCCAACGACCGGCCTCCTCTACGTCCTGGTAGGCGACTCCCTCTACGTCACCGAGATGCCGCGACCGTGAAGATCCTGGGCATCGAGACCTCCTGCGACGAGACGGGCGCCGCGATCGTCGAGGACGGGCGGCGCATCCTGTCCAACGTCGTCGCCTCTCAGGCCGCAGTCCACGCCCGCTATGGGGGCATCGTCCCCGAGGTCGCCTCGCGACACCACCTCGAGGCGCTGGTGCCGGTTGTGAGGGCCGCCCTCGCGGAGAGCCGCTGCCGCTGGTCGGACCTGGGGGCGGTGGCCGTCACCTACGGCCCCGGCCTCTCCGGCTCCCTGCTCGTGGGCATGAACCTGGCCAAGGCCCTCGCCTTCGCCCACTCCCTGCCGCTCGTGGGGGTCCACCACCTCGAGGCCCACAACTACGCCAACTGGCTGGAGGACGGGGACCCTCCCCCACGCACCTTTCCCCTGCTGGCGCTCATCGTCTCCGGTGCCCACACCGACCTCGTTCTGATGGAGGACCACGGGCGCTATCGCCGCCTGGGACGTACCCGCGACGACGCCGCCGGCGAGGCCTTCGACAAGGTGGGGCGATTCCTCGGCCTGGGGTTCCCCGGCGGCCCCGCCATCGAGCGGGCGGCGGCACCGGTGGGCCGGACCTCGATCCGCCTGCCGCGCGCCTGGCTGGGGGACGCCCACGACTTCAGCTTCAGCGGCCTGAAGACGGCCGTCCTCCGCCTCGCCCGGCAGCCAGGGGGCCAGGCGCTGCCCGTGGCCGAAGTGGCCGCCGCCTTTCAGGAGGCCGTGGTCGACGTGCTGGTGACGAAGGCGGCCCGCGCCGCCCGGCGCGAAGGCGTGTCGCAGATCCTGCTCTCGGGCGGCGTTGCCGCCAGCGGCGCCCTGCGGGAGGCGCTGGCCCGGCGCTCCCCTGTCCCGATTCGCGTCCCGCCCCCTGACCTCTGCACCGACAACGGGGCAATGGTGGCGGGCTGCGCCCACTTCCGGCTCCAGCGCGGGCTGGTCTCCAGCCTCGACCTTGACGTCGCCGCCTCGCTGCCCATCGCTTGACTGTCCCCCGCCTCCGGCTCCTCACACGGTGCCTTCGGAGAGAGGGCAGCGGCCCTGACACCCTCCCTGGCGACAGTGTCGGTGCAGCAGGTAGAGAAGGCCCTGCTGGCGGCGGGCGCTCGCCGTCAGGCGCCGGTCGTCTTCGCTGACCAGGGCCCGCTCCAGATGGGCCGTCGCCCCGTAGCCGCCTGTCCCTGGCAGGCGGTGGAAGAGCTCCACGGCCCGTTCCTGGAGGACGCCGTCAGCCGCCCCACCACCGGCGGCCAGGAAGGGCAGCACGGCGTTGACCAGGATCTCGACGGCCCGATCGCGGCCGACCAGCGCCGGCGAGCCGCCCTCGCCGACTACCATCCAGGCGCGCACGGCGGCCGCCAGCGTCACATCGGCAGGTAGAGAGGAACAAGCATAGGCGACCAGGCCGAGCGGCGCCCGTGCCAGCAGCCGGGCCGCTCCCGCCAATCGGCGACGGGGGTGGTTGGCGGGCCGCCGGCATCGCGGCCGCCAGGCAGCGCCCTGGGCCGGACCAGCCAAGCCAGCAGAGCCGAGCAGCATCGTCTCCAGGCGGCGCACGGCCTCGGCGGAGGGCTGCTCAGCGACGACGAGCCCCAGACGCTGGTACGGGAGCTCACAGGCCAGTCGGGCGAACGCCTCCCGATCCCCGCCGTAGCCCAGGGTCTCGAGGACGGCGGCGTAGAGCAACTGATCCGCCTGCCCGACGGCGGCCGCCGCGACAGCACGCCGAAAGCGCTCCGTCTTCCGGCGAAAGCGCAGGTCGCCCAGGCGAGCCAGTGTGCGCCCGACCGCCTCGGGCCCCAGCCGCCTGACAGCCGAGAAGCAAGGCTCGCGCCAGGCGTCCGGCCGCGCTAGCAGACACGCCAGCTCCTGCCTTCGACGCCGGAACCAGGGCGCCAGCGCCGCCACCGCCGCCCGCCGTCCGCACGACAGGGGGGTGTCCTCGCCCTCGTCGTCCTCCCAGACCAGGTGCAGGACGACGTTGTCGTAGGCGGGATCCCGGCCGTGCCCGTGCAGGCGGAATCCCGAGGCGCGTACGTGCACCTCGACGTCGCCGTGCCACAGAGCTCCGTCCGGCCCCTGGATGATGGCGTCCCGGAAGTCCGGGCCCGGCCCGGCCGAAAGGCGGCCCCGGTAGACCACCTGTAGCGGCCGGCCGCGGCGCGTGACCAGGGCGTCCGGGGGCAGGTGCTGCCCCTGCCAGAGACGAACCAGCTCCTCCTCCGGGGGCGGCCGCGGCACCTCTGCTCGAGACGGAGCCGGAGGCGGCATCGCCGCCGCTGCCGGACGGCCCGCCCGCCGCTTGGGCAACGGGCGGATGCTAGCGGCCATGCTCCTCCTCGCGCTCAACCGCCGACGCCTGGTAGGCGAAGTCGGCCCGCTCCGCCACCAGCGTGAGCAGGCGAGCCGAGGCCCCGCGGGGACGGTACATGCCCGTCTCCCACTCGCTGATCGTCTGCTGGCGGGTGCCCAGCTCGTCGGCCAGGCGCTGCTGGCTGAGGCCGAGGTGACGCCGTAGGGCACGGACCCGATCCGCGTCCCAGCTCGGCCCGCCCCTCTTCTTCTTCCTGTCCACGGCGCCACTCTACACGGAAACGTGTAGGGGTGTCAAGTAGCCTGTTGCGAAACTCCGGGCGGGGGATGCTACGGTGCTAGAGTGATGTCGTCGATGAAGCCTTTGGTGATTGGGAACCTCTCGTCAGCACAGTCCCAAAGGTCCTTGTGGTGGTTCCTACCATGGTAGAGGCGCACCAAGACGCCCTCGTTCTTGGCGGCGATGACAGCAGGGATGAAGTCGCTATCACCAGCCAGTAGGGCGGCATGGGTGATCTGATTCTTGCCGCTCAGCAGTGCAAGATCTACGCCCAGCATGATGTCGACCCGCTTCTGCTCAAAGACGGGATTCCCCTTGGGGTCAGAACCCCGATGCGCCAGGCGTCCTAGGCGCACTTCGTACCTAGGCAGGCGATCCAGCGCTGTGAAGAAGGACTGGGCTCTGGCGAAGCGTTCCCTTTCTTCCTGCGTGGGAGTGGAGCTTTGGAATGGTGGGCAGTGGTAGTAGTACGTGCGTAGGATATCCAGCCCATCCGCCAGCTTCTCGGCGAGCACCCCGTAGTCTATCTTGACTAGGCCAAACTCATCCTTGAGCACATAGCCCAGGTATGCCCCGTCTATGAATATGGCTATCCTCGACACGTCGTTGCCCCCTCCAATGAAGAGGGTGGCCCCCCTGGGCCACCCGAGATAAACAACCTGGCATCCCCGCAGGAACACCAGGGCGTATTATTGCAGTCCAAGCATCACACACAGATGGCGGGCTGTCAAGCCCTCTACACCACGTATTTATCGGCAAGTTGCGCGCACTGTGAAGTAGGCCCTACGCTACACAGCTCCTTGCCAGCTCTGTCCCGCGCTGCGAATTGACGACGGCTCCCACAGCCATCGCCAGCAGGCTCAGCGCCATGTGTAGCCACACCCTCGGCACAGTGCCAGTCCTGATCGCGTCCGACGCCCGGTAGCTCCTCACGCTGCTAGACGCCCTCTACCCCGGAGTGGCGTGCATCCCACACAGCCTTCCACTGCCAAGATTGCGATCTCTCCGTCAGGCAGCGTGCCGGGTAGAACTCAAACGAAATGGCGACCAGGTTGCCTGCATCCTCCCCTGAGCGCCTGTCAGCGGCTCAGAGCGCCCTTGCGCCCATAACGGCGCTGCGCTAAGATTCAGAGTGATTAGCACTCTCGACGGGAGAGTGCTAAGGCTTCTGAGGCCACCCCTCGACATTTCAAGGCAGGGAGGTTTTCCACCGTGGTAGCTAAGGCTGCAACCAAGAAGGCGTCCAAGACCAAGCTCAT